>LS998015.1:2557013-2903293 GCA_900498245.1 Candidatus Zixiibacteriota bacterium | reverse complement strand
CACTGGAACAAGGTCTGATCCGATCCCGCACTCGCCACCGGAGCATGATTCTGATTCACCGTCACATTGATCGTGTCGGTGTCATAGGCCCCGCAGGCATCGGTCGCCTTGATTATGAAGGTATATATCCCGGTCGTCGCCGGCGTGAAACAGACCCGGTTCAAAACCGTGTCAAGGCTCCCCGAGCCGGACAACAACTGCTCCAAAGTCACATTATGCTCCGGATCGGTCACCGTATACGGCAGACAGATCTGACCGGAACTGCACTGGAACAGGGTCGTGTCGTTACCGAAAGCTATCACCGGAGCCTGATTGACATCAAAGGTCACCGTGAAAGTCTGCTCACAATAGGCCCCGCAGGAATCCTCACAGCGGATGGTAACCACCGCCACCTGATCCCCGCTGGGAGTATAGCACCAGTTGCCGCCGGCCAAGGACCCGGGACCGGAGAGAATCTGACAGGACTTGAAATTACCGTTGGCATCGGTGGCCGAAACGGGCAAACAGACCTGAGCCGGACTGCACTGGAAAATGGANGTGTCATGAGGGACGGAACAGANCGGNGCNACATTGAGCGTGACATTGATNACGGCGGTATCCCGTTTGGTCAGCCCGCAGGCGTCGGTGGCCTCGAGGATGAANGAATAACTGCCGGACGCCGAGGGAGTGAAGCAGATCTGGCTGCCGNNATAGGTTCCCGGACCGGAAATAAGGGCGCAGTTGGTGAGATTACCGTCAAAATCACTGCACGAGGCCGGCCAGCAGATCGGCGCCGCCACACACTGGAACAGGGTCGAGTCCCGACCCGCATTGGCCACGGGGGCATGATTGAGAGTATAATAAATCACCACCGTATCATAGGCGGTTGCGCCGCAACTATCGGTGGCTTTCAGAACAAATTCATAGTTAAGGGTCCCCGCCGGCGTGAAACAAATCTGGCTACCGTCGTAGGTGCCGGGACCGCTGATCAATTGCTGGGACATCAGGTTGCTGTCGATATCACTACAGGATGCTGGCCAGCAGATCGGAGCCGCGGCGCACTGGGCTATTGTTTGATCGGTTCCGGCGTTTGCCACCGGAGGATGATTGGGGCAGATTTCAAATGTGTATGGAGACACCTGCGGATTAATTTGAGGATCAGAGACGGTCGCGTCACCGTCGGAAGCGGTTATATAGTAATCAAGGTTTGTTTTGCAATTCAAGATGGATGCGGCGATGGTGGCACAGAATGTACTGTCTCCGGGAGGCGCACTCATAGGTGCGGAGGTATAACTGGTTTGTCCTGTAACCCGGTAAAAAAGCGTCACCGTCAGGCCGCTGGGGGGAGTGTCAAGATCGGTAACATAGGTGCAAATCGTGACATTGTTGTTGTCGGACTGACAAGTATCACTGAGAGCTATTGTCGCCGGCGTGCGATGTCCATGGGGGTTATCCTTTTCCTGGCAAGTAGCGGTATCACATGGGGAGCAGGTCGTACCGCTTTTATGGCAGATAACCGTGGTATGGTACTCGCCGTTTTGAACTGTATCAAGACTGGTGTAGCAAATGTAATAACGGCTGCAGAGTTTCTGCTTGATTCTGGCGTAGAGAGCGCTAATTTCCGCGCCGGTAGGGGCCTGGTCCCAGGAACCGCCCGTTCCGGCGGCAAAGGCCTGAAGGGCTTCGGGGTTGTACCAGGTATTGTCAATCGGGCCCACGTTAAATGTATAGATGGGAATACCGGATGCGTTAGCCAGGTTGCAGATCAAAGTAGAATCGTCATTATAATGATGGTCGCCAACTCCATCGGGCGGCGGATAACAATATTGGCTCCGGTTTTCAAGACCATCGGTGAAGGCAATAACGGCTTTGCTTCCCAACTCCAGCCGGGTAATATCGACGCCCTTATAAATGCCGTCGAAGCAGGCCGTATTACCGCCTGCCGCCAAGGCGTTAATGGCATTATGAAGAGTGGTTTTATTGCTTGTAAAATTGGTGATCGTGCCAATGCAATTGGAATATGGGACAATGGCCACCCGGTCAAAGGGGTCCATATTATTGACGAAAGTATGCATGGCCGACTTGGCCGAATCGAGCTTATGGTTATCCCCCATGCTGCCGCTCACGTCAACCACAAAGCAGACCGAAGTGATGCAGGAGTCCTGGGTCAGCTGCTGAACAGTATAGCTGCCGATCGGATTGCCATCCTGAGTCACACAGAAACTATCGGCCGTCATCCCCGGAATAGGATCGCCGTTGATATCAAGAACATCGACATACAGACATATAAGGGGGAAATTCGAACAATCGATTTGAGAGATGTTAACGGCGTCAGTCGTCTGAGTTGTCGTTCCCCCATAAATCATGCTGACAGGCGGGCGAGGAATCGGCCCGGGAGGAATTGTCGTATCAATGATGGTTTCATCGTCGGGCGGCCCTATAACTATCTGAGCCGAAACCGAACTAGCGATGGATAGCATCGCGATCAATAAAATCGTTAGCAATTTTCCCATAAAAGCGTTGCTCCCTAGATTGCTCTATGAAAATATTATTTTTTTCGGATATGTGATTCGGTCTCAAGTGATCAAGCATATGGCTCCCGGCAGGGAAACAGCCGTAACCTAATTCAGGAAAACCGGCGGTAAATACAACAGACCCCGACGGGAAATATGACTCGGCCTGGTAGGCTCGGTCAGTTGACCTTGATCAATACTGCATCATCCTCCGGTGAAAGATGAATATTTATAAATGTCCAGTTAACTGATTGAATGATTGTGCTCGAAGATGCTCTAGGTGCAATTATAGAACATCAACTTCATTCAATTATTAAAATATTTATTACTTTTTTGGTCAGCCCAAATACCAGTAATAAAAGAGGTAGCCGCTTTAAATATAATAACTTACAATGTAGTGTCAACAAATTTTTGAATAAAATTCTCTTTTTTGCGCGTGAAAATTTCCCCAAATTACGGGCTGAAAATTGGCGCCGTCGCAAATTCCTCAAACCCAAATCCGCTTATTGGGGAAAATGGGGCAAATGCGGCAAAAAAACGACATTATAAATCCGCTTTTACAGATGACCCAACAAGAGTTTTCCCCCGAGCCGTATTAAATTTAGAGAATACTTGCCAAATCGCTCAAAAAGAAATAATTTAAAACTGTATTATTGATCATATCCGTCTGCCGGCGACCGTAATATTGATCGATAACCGTTGATAAAATAAAGAGTTAAATGTCATGGCTGATTTTGGAATCGTGATTCATGGTGGGGCAGGGGCAATATCAAAACTTAACATGACCCCCAAGTTAGAAAAGGCTTACCGGGCAGGGTTGGCGGATTCGCTTACTGCCGGTTATAAAATTCTGAAAGCCGGGGGATGCAGCCTGGAGGCAGTTCAGAGGGCTGTCAATGTAATGGAAGACTCGCCGCTTTTTAATGCCGGTCGGGGAGCAGTTTTCACCAATGCCGGGACAAATGAGATGGACGCGGCCATCATGGACGGATCACATTTGGGGGCAGGAGCGGTTGCCGGGGTGCGGCATATTAAGAATCCGATAAATCTGGCCCGGTTGGTCATGGAAAAATCGAACCATGTCCTTCTGGCTCGTGAAGGTGCCGAGGAATTTGCCCGAAGCCAAGGAGTGGAGCAGGTGCCAGATAGTTATTTCTTTACCGAATTACGGTGGAAGCAGCTGCAATCGGCACTGGCCAGGGAGAGCGGCCGGGAAAAAACCGAACTTTCTGAAGGGAATCCCGATGAAGATCGGAAATTCGGAACGGTGGGGGCGGTGGCATTGGATAAGTCAGGGAACTTGGCCGCGGCGACTTCAACCGGAGGGATGACCAATTGCCGATACGGGCGGATCGGGGACTCCCCCATAATCGGGGCTGGCACATGTGCCAATAATCTGACCTGTGCCGTCTCCACCACCGGCCACGGTGAATTTTTCATGCGGGCGGTGACGGCGTTCAGTGTGTCCGCGCTAATGGAACATGGCGGAATGAATCTCAAGCAGGCCGCCGAAGCCGCTATTTTTGAGCGTTTGACGAAATTGGGGGGAACAGGTGGGCTTATTGCCATAGACGCAAGCGGAAATATTGCGTTGCCATTTAATACGCCGGGAATGTATCGGGGATATTATCTGTCCGGAGGGGAACCCTGGACGGCAATCTATAGAGATTAATCTCCCGTTTTGATAAGCTAGACGGACACAACTGAATAAAGCGCTCCGGACCCGCTTATCAATTCAGTTTTGCTGAGCATTCGACTTTTTCTGATATTTGCTCTTTATTCGGGCGCAAAAAATTGTTAACATTAGTAAAAAGGAATTTACCTACCGTTAGGCTGATTGAATAACATGAAGTTTGCCAATTTTGTTCATTTGCATACCCATAGTCAGTATTCGCTGTTAGATGGGGCCTGCCAGCTGGATGCCGCTATCCAGTTAGCCAAGCAGTTCAAAATGCCGGCCTTGGCAATCACCGATCATGGAAATCTTTTCGGCGCCGCCGAATTTTATAAAAAGGCGATGAAGGCCGGTATTAAGCCAATCATCGGCACGGAGGCTTATGTGGCGGGGGGATCGAGGATGGATAAAAAGCCATCGACAGTATTTCCCGACGGCGGTTTTCATCTGGTTATTCTGGCCAAGAATCAGACAGGTTATAAAAATCTCATCAAATTATCAACGGCCGGGTTTCTTGAAGGATTCTATCATCGCCCCAGAATTGATAAAGAGTTATTGCGGGAGCATGCGGAAGGATTAATCGGTCTTTCGGCCTGCATGAAGGGGGAAGTGAACTGGTATTTGCTCCAGGGCGACGCCGAAAAGGCGGCCGCCTCCGCCCGCGAATATCAGGAGATATTTGGAACGGGTAATTTTTATCTGGAACTGCAGAATCATGGCCTCGATAAAGAGGCCCTATTGATTCCGATGATATATACGATCCATCGCGAGACCGAAATTCCGCTGGTAGCAACCAACGATTGCCATTATCTCAGGCAATCGGACTGGGAGGCCCACGACGCTCTTCTGTGCATCCAGACCGGCAAATTTGTTTCCGATCGGGATCGGATGCGGTATGATACCGACCAGATATATTTCAAATCCCCGGATGAAATGGGCGGTTTGTTCGGCGAATTTCCAGAGGCCCTCGAGAACACGATAAGAATAGCGGAAGAGTGTAATGTCGAACTGGAAATGGGCAAACTGCACCTTCCCGGATTTCCGATCCCGGCTCCGTATGTCGATGCCGACAGTTACCTCATGCATTTGGCCGAGGAAGGTCTGAACGAGCGCTACAAGAAAGTTACGGAAGAAATAAGAAAGCGTCTTGATTACGAACTTGCCGTGATAAAAGAGATGCGCTATGCCGGTTATTTCCTGATTGTCAAAGATTTCATAGACTATGCCCGTTCCCAGGATATCCCGGTCGGTCCTGGCAGGGGTTCGGCGGCCGGGTCGCTGGTATCATACTGCTTGAAAATCACCAATATTGATCCCATCAAGTATTCGCTTCTATTCGAACGATTCCTCAATCCCGAGCGCATTTCGATGCCGGACATCGATATCGATTTCGCCGACCGGGGCCGGGACAGGATAATTGATTATGTGGTCCGCAAGTACGGCGCCGCTAATGTCTGCCAGATTATCACGTTCGGGACCATGGCGGCGCGCGGCGTGGTGCGGGATGTGGGACGGGTCCTGAGTATGCCGTACTCCGAGGTGGATAAAATCGCTAAAATGGTGCCGTTTGCCACCGACATGACTTTGGAAAAGGCGCTGGTCCAGAATCCCGAGTTGAAGGAGTTGTATGATAAGGACGTTCGGGTAAAGAAGTTGATTGATCTCTCCATGACGCTGGAAGGACTGGCTCGTCATGCCTCCACGCACGCCGCCGGGGTGGTCATTGCGCCCAAAGCTTTGACCGAATACATTCCCCTGTTCAAGGGAACGAAAGACGAAATTACGACGCAATTCGACATGAAAATGGTGGAGGAAATCGGCCTGCTGAAAATGGACTTTTTGGGCCTTCGCACCCTGACAGTCATTCAGGATTGCCTCCGCATGATCAAGGAGAATCACGGCAAGGATATCGATCTTGATGCCATTGATTTGAACGACAAAAAAGTCTACAGATTGTTTTCCCGGGGCGAGACAGTCGGTATTTTCCAATTTGAATCAGGCGGCATGCGTGATTATCTGCGCCGCTTGAAGCCGGAAACCCTGACCGATCTTACGGTGATGAATGCTTTGTACCGCCCGGGACCGCTCGATTCCGGGATGATCGATACCTATATCGAACGCAAGAACGGTCGGGAAGAGGTAAAATTCGATCATCCAAGGCTGGAGAAAATTCTCAGAGAGACATTTGGCGTCATCGTTTTTCAGGAGCAGGTCCTTCAAATCGCCAACGCTCTGGCCGGCTACACGATGGGTCGGGCCGACATCCTTCGAAAAGCAATGGGCAAGAAGCAGGCGGAATTGATGGCCGAACAGAAGAAGGAATTCCTCGACGGCTCCGAAAAGCAGGGGATTGACAGAAAAATCGCCCAGGCGGTATTCGATCAAATCGAGACTTTTGCCCGTTATGGATTCAATAAGGCGCATTCCACCGGTTATGCCTATATCGCCTATCAGTGCGGCTACCTCAAGACTTATTTCCCTCAGGAATTCATGGCCGCCAATATGACCTCCGAGACCGATTCCCCTGACCGGATTTACACTCTTATGGAAGAGTGTCATAAGATGGGTATCACGGTCCTCGCTCCAGATGTCAACGAATCGGTCAAGGCCTTCAGTGTTAAGGACGGCAAGATCAGATTTGGCCTGCTGGCGGTAAAGAATGTAGGGGAAGCGGCGGTGGAAACGATGATCACGGCGAGGGATGAGGCCGGCAAATTCAGTTCGCTGGCCGATTTAGTCAGCCGGATAAATTTAAGAAATTTCAACAAGAGGGCTCTGGAATCGCTGATTGCGGCCGGGGCGCTCGATTCCTTGCCGGGCAATAGGGCCCAAAAATCGGCTGTAATTGAGCCGATGCTGGAATTCGGCCAAAAAGTCTCTCGTTCCGCCAACGCCGTCGATCTTTTCGCGGCCGGCGGAACGGAGATTAAGCGAACGGAACCACCTTTTCCCGATTTGCCGGACTGGTCGATCTCCAAAAAACTATCCAGTGAAAAGGAAACTCTGGGATTTTACGTTTCGGGGCACCCTTTGGACAGGTATCGCCCGGAATTGGCGGCCTTTGGAACCACCGATACGGAGAGATTGACGGAAGTCAAAGACGGGCGGGAAGTGCGATTCGGGGGCATTATTTCAGCCGTGAAATTAATGAACGACAAGCGGGGGAACCGGATGGCATTTGTCACGATTGAGGACTTCAAGGGAAAGGTGGAGGTTATCATTTTTTCCGATCCGTACGAGAAGGGAAAAGCCCATATTGTCGAGGACAATATGGTAATAATCAGCGGGCGCGTGTCGACAAGGGAAGGCGAAGCCCCGAAAGTTATTGCCGGAGAGATATTTCCGCTGGAGACCCTGTTTGAGAAGTTCAATTGCCAATTGGTTATAAAGGTTGATGATACCGTTACCGAAAAAAAATTGGGTGCCGTGCAGTCAATTTTGGAGAAAAACCAGGGGAAAACACCGGTGATATTCGCGGCGCGCCGCAACGGGGAGGAATTCTTAATCAGGTCAAAGAGGTTTAATATTGCTCCGGAAAGCAAGATGCTGCTTAAATTGAAGGAAATAATGGGGGATTCGGCGGTATATCTTCAGCCGCCGCGATAATTAACGAAACATTTTCCGGGCGAATATGTTAAAATAGTGAATTATGTCTTGGAAAGGTAGAATTTATGACGGATGGTATGACCAGAATTGCCAGATTTCTTATTATCATACTTTTGATCGGCGGCATCACTCTGGCCGGCGACGGCAAAGATAAAAAGCCGAAAACCGATCCTAAACCGGCGATTGATACCACGACGATTACCTGGTACCAGTATGATACGGGATTGAAATTGGCCAAGCAGTCAGGCAAGCATATTTTGGTCGATTTTACGGCCAAGTGGTGCACCTACTGTAAAAAGATGGACAGGGAGACGTTCGCCAATCCCGAAGTAATAAATTTCATCAATAGTCATTTCGTTCCTATCAAAGTCGACGGTGATTCGCCGAATGAACTCGATATCGAAGGATATAAAATTACCGAATCGAATCTGGCGAAATCGGAATACCGCGTGACCGGTTATCCGACTTTCTGGTTTTTGAAATCGACGAGTGAACGGATCGGTCCGGCTCCGGGGTACCGTCCTTCGGATCAATTCCTTGATCTGCTTTATTTTGTCAAGGACGATTTGTACGAAAAAATGTCGTTCCAGGATTATATGTCCAAAGGCGGACGCAATAGCAAATCTCAAAATTAAAGGATAAATCGATGAAGCGGTTTTTATTAGTGGCCCTGTTGGGCATCTTTGTGGCTTTGCTTTTATCATGTTCGAAGACAGAAAACAAGACCGTGCCCGACAATACCGGCACAGTCAGTACGCAGGCGGCTTCGGAGACATCCAGCCCGACTTTCGCGACTCCCGATCTGGACGGTAATATTCATACTTTGAGCGAGTATAAGGGGAAGTCCCCGCTGGTATTGAATTTTTGGGGAACGTGGTGCCCGCCATGCCGGGCTGAACTACCCGACTTAAAGAAAATTTATGCCGATTACGGCCCCAAGGGGGTAATCTTCGTCGGGTTGGCCACCAGGGATACCCCGGAATCGGTGCGCAAATTTGCCGCCGATAATGGTATGGATTGGACGATGCTTCTGGCCAATCAGGATGCTCTTATTTCCTTTCAGATCAGCGGTGTGCCGACCACTATTTTTTATGACAGGAACGGAGTCGAGCGGGGCAGGCTGATCGGGATGAGCAGTTATGATCAATTTAAGGCACAGATGGATAAAATTTTGTGACCTGGAATTAAATATTAAAGCCAGGGCGGCCCTTTTGTGCCGCCCTTTATTTTGCCGGAAACTATTTCAAAATCCTGTAGACAGCGGAGAAATCAGAATCTCTTTCACCCCGCGCAATCGCCAGTCCGAAAAGTTCCTTGGGAATGCCGGCCGTCCAGAGCGGGCGATTCATGACTCGGGCCAAATCCTGAAGATAATGAAGGTCCTTGTAAATCATGGCCGATGAAAAATGAGGGGTGAAATCCTCGTGCAGAAGTTTGTCCCGTTTCCCGTTCAAAACTGTGGAATTTCCCGCCCCGCCGGATAGAATCTCGAGAATTTTTTCTTTTTCCATTCCGGCGGCTTCGCCAAAAGCGACCGCTTCGGCGATGGTCGCCATAAAGGAGCCGAGACAAAGATTGTTAATCAATTTCATTTTGGTTGCCAGCCCCGGCGTTTTTAGGAAATGAATTGTCTTCCCGATCATCTGGAGAACGGGCAGGGAGGTCCGATATACACCTTCGTCCCCGCTGACGAGTATGGTCAAATTCCCCTGCGATGCCGGCACAACACTACCCATTACCGGGGCTTCCAAATAGGAAAGCCCTATTCTGGCCGCCAAATCGCGAAACTCAATGACATCATTAAAGTGATTGGTGGTGGTATCGAGGATGATTTTGCCTTTGACTTCACCCTGCAAAAGTCCCCGCTCGCCGGTCAGAACCTCCCTGACAGCCGTACTCTCGCTTAGATTGAGAATAACCATATCGACCTTTGATATCAAGGCCGCCGGGGAATCGGCGATCTCCGCGTGCAGTCCTGCGGTTTTTTCAATGGTTCGGTTCCATACGGTAAGTTTCAGGCCCTCGGAAATAAGGTGTTGCGCCATAGCCCTGCCAAGGTTCCCCAAACCGATAAATCCTATTTTCATAAAAGACGCCTCCATTTTGATCAAAAAGATTTAATGATAGCATTATACCTCTGTATTGATCCAAAAGTCTCCAATCATTTCGGGGAAACGGAAATTGGCGGCAAAAGATTCCGCGCGAATTGCTGAAGCGGCTCTAATCCTCGGGAGAAGTCCGTTTGGAGAAATACAGGATATCGTCGTGCAATTTATATCCCGCCTTCTGAAAGGCCGAAATGGAAGGAAGGTTTTCGTCTTCGATTAAAGCCGCAATCACCTTGATCCCCAGTCTATGCAGAAAATCCTCTCCTTCGCGGATCAACTGGCCCGCCAGACCTTTCCCGCGATAATCCGGGTCTATGGCCAGGCGATTTATCATTCCTCGCCGGCCGTCCGAGGTCGCCAAAACCACTCCAATCATTTTGTCACCATCAAACATCCCAATAAAGGCCGTTTCCTCCCGGCCGAATTCCCGGGCCATTTTTTCGCGGGAGTCGCGGCCTTGCGGACGATGGGAAAGCCCGGAGCGATTCCACAGGGCGATCAGATCATCGTAGTCACTTTCATGAAGAGGACGGATGAGATAATCCATATTTTTCCTCCAGGATTTCTTTTAACCGGGCCAATGAAGTCTCCGTCGCGAACGGTTTGTCGGTCCAATGGTCACAGCCGGTAAAATTGAGAAAAACCCCCCGGGCCGGGATACCCAGTTCGGCTGCGGTTCTCATGCCGGAGGCCAGGGTGAGGACGCAGGATATGCCTATGACCGAAAGAGATGGCTTGGCCCGCTTGATTCGTCCCAGTTGCTTTTCAAGACCCCGTTTGGAAAAATAGGTGTCGACTCCGAATAATGACGCGATTTCCGAAATCTTGTTAATCTGGCAATTGGGGACGCAACGGTTGCAGATTTTGCCGTACTTGCCGCGTTTCCTCTGGCACTTTTCCTGCATCAACGCGAGACACTGGGGGACGATTATGACCGTTTCTTTGGCTCTGTTGAAGGCCTCACGATTAAATTCATCGTAGATTTTATAATAAAGGGCCTCAATCAAATAAAACGGTTTGGCCGTACGACGAAAAGCATGATCATCGCGGGCGGATTTATCCGCCACGGCAGTTGCGTAAAAGGCGTCGATTTTTTGAAAATCCGGCTTGAAAATTTCGAATCCTTTTTGCAGCACCCCTTGAGTGAATCTTTCGAGACGGTCGTAAAAATCAGGCTCGAGGTGGAAAGTCAGAATCGGTTTGTCTTTCATGCGAATAATATAAGCCATTTTTGTGGCAATAGTACCAGCCACGACAAAAAAAGCCGGCCAATTTGATTGGCCGGCTTCGGGCTATTTAACGAAATTGTTTATCCATCGCGGTCGGATTTTTTGTCTTTGCCCCAATTTTTCAGAGTTTTTTCGACTTTGACGCGATTCTGCCCATCCTGGGCATTCTGATTGCCGGGGTTAAATGTCAGGGACACACTGTACTCTTTACGGGCATCCTCGAATCTCCCCAGGTTCTCCCAGCAATATCCGATAGCGGCATGTATTTCAGATCTGACGAGGCGATTGTCGGGAGTATATTGCAGACCCTGCTTGAGAGCATTGGCCGCGGAGGCATATTCGTGGCGTTTCTGCATGCAGAGACCAAGGTAATAATACGCTTCCCAGTTGCGATTATCAAACTCGATGGCTTTTTCGCAATGTTGCAGAGCCTGTTTGTATTTGTCGCGGGCATAAAACATTTTGGCCTGCTTGAGATGTTCGGTTGCGGCCGTGATATTGCTTTCTGAACGCCGGATATCGGTTTTACGGTTCTCGGCAGGAGTTTCCTTATTGACGACAACCACACCGCCGCCGCAGCCGCCGATGGTATAAAAAAGCAGGGCTAAAATAAAAAATAGAGGGACTCGATTCATTTGGTTCTCCCTTGATAAAATAATGCGGTACGTATTTTATCGGACTCTGCTTCCTGGAGCTGAAGCGGCTTGATCAAAATTTGCACAACCATAATGGCTTGACTTCCCTCTATGCCGGGGACTATATTAAAAATATGATGGTGGCAATCGATATCGGGAATTCAAATACCTGTATGGGGCTTTTTGACGGAGAACGACTCGTGCAGACGAGGCATGTTCAATCCTCGGGAATTCGTTCCTCCGAGGACACCATTCAAAACGTTATAAATGTCATCCGCGATGCAAATATCGCGACGGCGGATTTGAACTTAATGGCCATTGCCTCGGTTGTGCCGTTCATGACACCATTGTATGAAGCCGCCGCAGATAATCTTCAGATCAAAAGGCTGACTCTCAGCACCGAAATGAAATCGCCGCTGACAATGGGGTACCATACTCCCAATACTCTGGGGGTGGATCGCCTGGCGAATGCCGTGGCCGGTTACAGCAAATTTGGCGGGCCGATTCTGATTGTCGACTACGGAACGGCGATAAAATTTGACGCCGTGACAGATAATGGTATTTATCTCGGAGGCGCTATTGCGCCGGGGCCGGTGACGGCTGGTGCTTCACTTAGTGAAAAGGCGGCGCAGCTTTTCGAGGTCGATATTATTCGGCCGGAGAGGGCGATCGGCCGCAGCAGCATCGAGTGTCTTCGATCCGGCCTTTTTTACGGTATCGTCGGGATGGTGGATCATATCATCTCAGTTATCGTAGAAGAATGGACTGTCCATCCCAGGATAATCGCCACGGGCGGACTGGCAGCCAAATTCGCGGGGGAATCGCGATTCATTGAAATGACCCTCCCCAATCTGACTCTGGAGGGGATCAGAATCGTCGCCCAATATCAATTTCTCGATATGTAAGATATTGTTAAGCAATATCTTAGCCTGCAATATTTTTTTTCTGAAACTTCTTGACAATAGTTCGTAAAAGGATATATTGAACGCCCTGTTAGCACTCCTCGATATTGAGTGCTAACAGGAGAAAATGAAATTACTCTTAAATTTTTAACTTAATGATGTCAGGAGGATTAGATATGGTAGTGAAGCCGTTGGCCGACCGGGTCCTGGTCAAGCCGATCGAGATGGCCGAGGTGAAAAAAGGGGGTATCATTATTCCCGACACCGCCAAAGAGAAACCGCAGGAAGGTGAAATTGTGGAAGTTGGTCCCGGCAAAGTGACCGAGGATGGAAAGAAGATTCCGATGGAAGTCAAAAAGGGCGACCGGATTCTTTATGGCAAATATTCCGGCAGTGAGGTTTCCATTGACGGTAATGATTTTCTTATTATGCGGGAAGCGGATATTCTCGCAATTATCAGCAAGTAAAAAGGAGCAATAGATATGGCAAAGATTATAGAATACAACGCACCGGCCCGTGAGAAACTAAAAAAGGGTGTCGACAAATTGGCCGATGCGGTCAAAGTAACGCTCGGTCCCAAGGGGCGCAATGTTATCCTCGATAAGAAATTCGGCTCTCCGACCGTGACCAAAGACGGCGTTTCGGTGGCCAAGGAGATCGATCTCGAAGATCATTTTGAAAATATGGGCGCTCAGATGGTGAAGGAAGTGGCTTCGAAAACTTCCGATGTGGCCGGTGACGGCACCACCACGGCGACGGTTCTGGCCCAGGCGATTTATCGCGAGGGTATCAAGGCCGTTACAGCCGGAGTCAATCCGATGGCCATCAAGCGCGGTATCGACTACGCAGTCGAAAGTGTGGTCGGTGAGGTCCGCAAACTCTCCCAGCCGGTTGCCGGGGACCTGGGTAAAATTCGTCAGGTCGGCACCATATCGGCCAACAATGACAAGTCGATCGGCGACAAAATTGCCGAAGCGATGGACAAGGTTGGAAAAGACGGCGTTATCACTGTCGAAGAGTCAAAGACCATTGAAACGACACTGGAAATTGTCGAGGGTATGCAATTCGACCGCGGCTATGTTTCCCCTTATTTTGTGACCGACGCCGATAATATGGAAGCGGTTCTCGAAGAAACCATGATACTCATTCATGACAAGAAGATCTCTACTATGAAGGATCTTCTTCCGATTCTGGAAAAAGTGGCTCAGATGGGTCGTCCGCTGCTGATAATTGCCGAGGATATCGATGGCGAAGCTCTGGCGACACTGGTCGTCAACAAACTGCGCGGCACTTTGAAAGTCGGCGCGGTAAAAGCTCCCGGCTTCGGCGATCGCCGCAAAGCGATGCTGGAGGATATTGCAGTTTTGACCGGCGGCAAGGTTATATCCGAGGAACTCGGTTTCAAATTAGAAAATACGGTCGTCTCGGATCTCGGCAAGGCCAAGAAAGTGGTCATCGATAAAGACAATACCACAATCGTCGAAGGTGCCGGAAGCACCAACGAAATCAAGGCTCGCATTAATCAGATTCGCAAGCAGATTGAAGATACCACCTCCGATTATGATCGCGAGAAATTACAGGAACGACTGGCGAAACTGGCCGGCGGTGTGGCCGTGATCAATGTCGGAGCGGCGACCGAGACGGAGATGAAAGAGAAGAAAGCGCGGGTTGAGGATGCCCTTCATGCCACCAGAGCGGCGGTGGAAGAAGGAATTGTCCCCGGCGGCGGGGTGGTTTTCCTTCGCGCTTTGAAGGCTCTTGAGACTCTGAAGATGAGTGAAGATGAGATGGTGGGGGTCAACATCATTCGGAAGGCGCTCGAAGAGCCGATTCGTCAAATCGCCAACAACGCCGGTGTCGAAGGCTCAATCGTAGTGGATAAAGTGATGAAAGAGAGCGGCGCCTTCGGCTATAACGCCGAATCGGATACTTATGAAGATATGATTAAGGCCGGTGTTATCGATCCGACCAAAGTGGCCCGGACGGCTCTGGAGAATGCCGCATCGATAAGCGGTTTGCTTCTCACCACCGAGGCTCTGATTACCGAAAAGCCGGAAGAGAAAAAGGCGGCTCCCGCCATGCCTCCGGGCGGCGGTTACGGTGATATGTATTAATTTGGCCGGTACATTTTTTATAAAACCTCTGCCGGAATCGGCAGAGGTTTTTTATTACAATTATCGGCCTGTCGCTTCCAGGTTGGATATTAACTTTTCCAATTCCATCCGTCGGGTCTGCTCAATTTCGGCAATTGTGGCACGATTACTGAAATCAGTTAGATATTTCTTTGCCTCTGCAATGTTGCCCAATGTAGCAAATGCTTTTGAAAGATAATAATAGCCATCCGAGCCGGAGGAGTCGGCGACTGCGAGTTTTTTGGCATATAAGACCGCGGAATCCGGTCTGGAAATATATAAATACAAGGCGGCCAGGCCTTCCAAAATATCTTTATCGTGAGTATTATAACGATATCCCTGCCGGAGATCCTGTATGGCATTGGCATTGCGCCCCAGCCGGCTGTAAATCATCGCCCGCGCCAGATATAATTTGCCGTTGTATGGCTGTAATTGAATGGATTGATCCATCTCCCTGAGAGCGCGATCCGGATCACCCTCTTGAAAAAAGATATTGCTCATCAGCATATGGTAGCGTGAGGAAAATTTATCCGGCGTGATATGCTGAGACAGTTCCCGGGCCCCATGATAGTCGCCTTTCTCCAGTGCTTCCTCGGCCCGATCCATTCTGAGTTCGTCGGCAAAAACCGCGTAATATATTTTGTTGACCGAATCGGCATGATAGATGTCACCGCTTTTCAAATAGTACCTATGAAGTGCGACCAGGGCTCCAAATGACTTATTGCGATCCAGGTTTATAATGTACTGGCAATATCGCGCCGAAGAAGGGGCCCCGAGATTTACGGCCAAAAAAGCAAGTGCGGCGATGGCCGCAAGAGTAATGGTCGGTATCATAAGTCTCCGTGCCGATTCCGTTTCAGAGGAAATCAGGCGGGAAATAAATAATGTAAAACTGAAGGCACTCAAAGAAAACAGATCCCAATCGCGTGCCATTCCCAATGTGGGATCAACCGCCAGAAGAAATAAGAGGGCGCCGAAAAAAGATATTAGCAGAAAGGTGTGAAGATTCTTCTCGGCCCGGTTCGAGTCCGTCCGGTGAAGTGCCAAAATTATCAGGACCGGAAGAACGGGCGACAGGAGAAGGAATAGATTGACCATATCGGCCAGATGAGACGGAGAAAAAATGGAATATGAAGGCGCAATCGGTTTCCCTCCAAAAATGGGCAGAAAAATATTTTCGAAAAATAGATCGGTTCTGATTTTGTATTGGAAAAGAAAAATTAGCAATGCCGTAACGGCGGCAAAAGTCATCCACCAGAATGGGCGAAGGGCTCGATATATTTTGTACCCTCGGCCTCGGACAAAGATCATAAAAATCAAGGCCGGCATAAAAATTGCCATTTCCAGATGCACTATGATCCCCAGAATGAGAAAAAGAGCGGCCAATGAAAGTCCTGAACCGCTCTTAATGTGTTTGACTCCGAAATATGTGAAACCGGCCAATGCCGGCCAGAGAAGAGGGTAATTTTCCACATAACCGAAAAAGAGAAGGAGGCTTCCGGAAAATGTTATAACCGACACTATCAACAATTTCTTGATGCCGGTTTCGCCGAGAATATCGGCAATCATAAGAAAGAACCAGAGTGAGGCCAGACCGGAGAGAAACGAAATAATTCTGAATGTCCAGAGCGCCGTCGATTCTCCTGGGGCTCCCAGAACCGACATAAGTCCGATCTGGACGAAAACGATTCCCTTTTCAGTCCATTTGACAAAAGTTCCCGAAGGGGACGCCAGATTGGATAGCAATGCATAGCCATCGCCGAGAAAATGGGTCGGCATCCTAAGGGAAATGAAAAGAATGGCCGCAACTGCCAGAACTAAAATTCTGTTTCTTATACGGTTGGGTGAGGAAAACAGAAATGCGGAAATTTCTTTCGCAATTTTCTCGCCGAATGAAAGCAGCCAAGGAGAAAAAGGCCAGAACAAAAGGAGTCCGGAGAATAAAGCGTATATTACTGTCAGATAGGCGGGCAGAAATATGTATTGATTGAATCCCCACGTTCGGCTGGCGGAAAAAATAAGAGGAATAAAGCGAATTAAGATTAAAGCGGCCAGAAGAATATATGCGACTCTGAATTCCATCTTGTTCGGCCACTTTTTCAATTATAACCCCGTTGATTAATAGATGTATCCCAAATTTATGGTCGCCCGGAATATTATACAAATATTATTATCGGGAAGTGAAATTCGTCAGTCGACTGACCCCGAAACTTGAGGATGCGACAGAGTCGTTCAGGGAAGTCTCAAAATCTGTTCCATTTCCTTTTTTCGAACCGGGTATTTCGGATCAGTAAGCGCTTTGTCGATGTAAAGATGGGCATTGATTTTTGCCAGTTGCTCATTGCCCAGGAGACTTCCGGCGCGGGCTCTGATATAAAATAGAAGGGTGCCGGTCGGACCCTGTTTTTCCAGCAGTTCCGTATAATACAGGGCTGAATCGGGTCTGTTACACTCGAGTTGCATAATTGCCAGACCTTCGAGCAATGCCATGTTGCTGTTGTTCAAACGATATGCCATCTGCAGGTCGGTCAGGGCCTCGGGATATTTATTCAGGATGGCATAAATCATGGAGCGCCGTGTATATAAATTGAAATTATACTCCTGCAGTTGGATGGCCTTGTTCAGTTCCTGCAGCGACAACTGCAACTGCCCCTCGAAAGCCATTTTCTGGCTCAGGATGAGGTGGTAGCGGGACGAGTAATTGTCGGGAGGTATCGAATCGAGAAGGGCTCTAAGAGATTTAAAATCGCCGTTGTCTCCCGCCTTGACGGCTCGTTCCATTTTTTGTTCGGACTGGAAGATATCGCTGAACTCCAGATGCAGATCGGCGACGGCCGCAGTATCGCTGTTATTTTTGAAATATCCGTGCATGGCCATCAGAGTGGATAGGGATTTGGGTGTGTCAAGGCGGGCAAAATACCTTGTATACGCAAGAGATGAGTTAACATTTATATTTTTCGCGATATTCAATCCGGAGATCATTACGGAAAACATCAAGAGGGGGAAAATAAATCTGACCGGAATAATTTCCTTTTTGTCGGGAATTGCCAGGACGACTAATAAAATCAGGCCGAAGGCAGTGATTGAAAAAAGATCCCAATCCCGTGGCATCCCCAGGGTAGGATCTATAATTGAGAGAAAAGCAACTCCGCCCAGGGCCATCAGCGTTAAAAATAAGCCTTCGGACGATTTAAGAAGTCTTTTCCATCCTCTCGAGGCGAAAGGAAGAAGAATCAATAGTAACGGAAATAGCAGGAACAATTGATTCAGCATATCTATTATGTGGGGCCAACTGAAAACAGCATAGGCCGGATCCTGCGGCTTTCCCGTGAATAAGGGAAGAAAGAAATTTTGAAAGTAAACACTGGTCGAATATTTGTGTCGGAATATGTACAGTGCCAGAATTATTAAAGTACAGACGAAAATCCAAACCAAATACGGAAATCGTTTATAAAATCGGTTCCCGGCCCCTCGAATAAATAAAAGGAACAGATATGCCGGAACGAATATGCCCATCTCGAGATGCATAAATATTCCAAAAAGGAGAAATGTGCCTGATAGAACAATTCCTTTCCCCGTGCGCAGATATTTAATGGCAAAAAAAGAAAATCCGGTAAGGCCGATCCAGACGAGGGGGTAATTCTCAACATAGCCAAAGAAAAGAAGAAGCATCCCGGTAAAAAGGAGGGCCGAAAAGACCATAATATGATAGCGATCTCCGGAAGAAATCAGACCGGTCAAGGCAAAAATGAACCAAAGTGATACGGCCCCTGATAGGTATGATACCATCCGGAAAGAATTCAAAGCGGTATCGGCACTTGGCCCGCCCAAAAGCGATCTGACCGTTATCAGAATAATAGTAACCCCGCGCTCGCTCCATTTAACAAATTCACCGGTCTGCGAAGCCAAATTCCCGAGAAGAGCATAACCGTCGCCAAGAAAATGAGTTTTCGCGGAAAGCGTTATAAAAAGTGTCACGCTGACGCCGACGAAAAGAAGCCTATAGAGATATTTTCGCGGGGACTCGAAAAATACCTGCTGGAACCATGATTTTAGCCTGCTGTTAAACGGAGCCATAAAAGTGAGAAATGGGGCAATCAGGGCAACGGCTGCAAGCAAAATACATGCAACCAGGTATGCGGGCGGAAGGAAGATTAGACTGTTAAAAGCCCAAAGGCGGCTCCGGGGAAATAGAAGAGGAAGAAACTGAAGCGCAAACAATCCGGAGAGAATTAAATAAGGGACCCAGAATGGCCCGGTCGAAAATTTCGGGCTTTTAACAAATCGGGACTTTCCCCTCATAACGCATCCCCCACAAGACTCATCATTTCCGCTCTTCGTCTGGCAAAGGCTGGGTCTTTTGCCCCGAGTTTCAGATATTGACGGGCATTTTCGACGGCCAAGACGTGATCATTCAGAAGATTATATGCTTGCGCCAAAAAATAATATGAAGATGGGCGGTCGGAATCAATCGCCTGTGCCCGGAGGGAATATTTGATGCAGGAATCCGGTTGCTTGAAGTAGATGAAAAGGGCCGCCATGCCGGTAATGATCTCAATATTGGAATTGTCCAGGAGATAGGCATTTTTCAGTGCCCCAATGGCGCTGTCATAATTTTCCATCCGACTGAAGATGCGGGCGCGGTTGAAGAATAGGTTTGAATTATAATTGTTCAAGGTGACGGCCATATCGGATTGCATTAGAGCACTGTCATATTTCTTTTCCCAGTAATAAATCATGCTCCACAGATTATGATAAGCATAGGAGAATTTTTGAGCGGGCATCGCTTCCATGATCCCGGTCGCCAGGAGAGTATCGCCCTGATCGAGAGCATAGCCGGCGCGCTGAATATCGGCTTCATCGGGAAACCGGATCCGAAAATCGCTGTCGATCGAATCGGCGGCCGCCACCCGGCCGTCGCGAAGGCAATAGTCTCTCAGAACAATCATAGCGTGAAGCGCCCGTTTGCCGTCAAAAGCGATAATGTTCCTTATATATTTTTCCGAACTTTCTTTATCGAGATTGGTGACCAGATAATTGACCGTAGATAATGAGATAAGGAGCAAAAAAGGCACCAAAATTCTCGCGATCGTCAAATGGAATTCTTCCTTTATTAGGTAAAGCAGCAAAAGCGCCGAACCAAGCCCGGTCAATGAGAATAAATCCCAATCCTTGGCCATGCCGAGCGTGGGGTCGATGACAGTCATAAATAACAGACCGCCGCCGGCGGCCAAAAACAGAAATATTGTTATTTTGTCCCAATGTTTCCAGGAGAGACTACGCAGCCCCCAGAGCAAAAGAAGGGGGATAGCGGGATAAAGAAGCAGTAATAGATTCAATTGGTCAAGAAGGTGACGAACGGAAAAAATCGCATAGGATGGATCGATCGATTTCCCGACAAAGGGCGGCAGAAAGATGTTTTCAAAATACAAATCGGTCATGATTTTTCGGGAAAAAAGGAAAATGACGGCGCCGATTAAAAGCAAAGTGAAGCCCTGAAATGACCGGGGAAACCTATTGTACAAATTACGCGGCTTACCGCGAGCAAAGACTATGAAAATAAAGGTCGGAATAAAAATGGATGTTTCAAGATGTATCATGATTCCGAACAAAAGGATAACCAATGCCGGCGTGATTCCCCGCCCCGTCCTTATATACTTCATCGAAAAATAGATGAAAGCACTCCCCGCCGGCCAGAGAAGCGGATAATTCTCAACATACCCAAAAAACAGAAGAAGCGATCCGGAAAAAAACAATGTTCCGAAGATCAAAAGTCTCTTAATTCGGCTGTCGGCCATGATCTCGGCTAGAAGAAAATAGAACCAGACGGCGATCATTCCGGAAATCACAGAAACCGCACGGAAGGCGGCTTCGGCGTTATTGGGTGAACTGCCGCCGAATAGCGACTGCAGCCCGAGGAGTATATAGGTAATCCCTTTTTCAGTCCACTTGACGAAATGTCCTGATGGCGATGCGATATTATTCAGCACAGAATAACCGTCGCCAAGAAAATGAGTCGGCGCCGGGAAGGCAACAAACAGGACAGCCGCCAGAGCAATGACAATGGCTCTATAAACATAACGGCGGGACGAATTGTAAAACAGCGTTGTAAAACCGTCGGCCAGTGCAGTACTGTATTTCGAGGCGACGGGGGTCAGGGGAAACAGGACGGCAAACAGCGCCGCGATTATAAAAATCATTGTATAAGAAGGAGGCAGAAACAGCAGATGATTAAAGCCCCACATTCGCGATGATGACGCGGCAATAGGAAATAGATGAAGCAGGAAAATCAAGATCAGGAAAAGATATGAAAGGTGAAACCAGTTGCGGCCCCGATTATATCCCATAATTGCCTTTCGGCTCTTCGGCCAATGCCGGAGCATCATCTCCCGAGCAACTCATGAAGTTCCTTCTTACGTGTTTCGAACAATGGATCCCGGGCTTCGTATGTTAGATATTTTCCGGCGTACTTCCGTGCATCCTCCGTCCGTCCTTCACCAAAATACGATTTGGTAAGAAAATAAAGGCCATTGGCATTCAGGGAATCCATTTCAATAATTTTTGATGAATAGATCAGCGCTGATTCAAAATTTCTTTGGAACAGGGAAATATCGGCCAGGGCCGTCAAAATGGGCAGAGATCTGTTATTCAGTTGATAGGCGACCTGTAGGACGGCTAGGGCGCTGTCATACTCGCCCTGAATTTGAAAGCAACTCGACAACAGCAAATAGGAATCGTACGAATAGGGTTGTACCTGAATGGCCTTGCGGGCTTCTTGGGCGGCCAAGCCCGGTTTTTTTTCGAGAAGATGGTAAAATGCCATGAGGCGATGATAATTTTTGGAAAATTTATCGGGCGCGATCCGGTTTATTATTTGACCTGCTCGATTCAAATCGCCGCGCTGAATGGCGGTCATGGCGTCACGCATCAAATTGAAATTGCCAAATTTACTATTAATGACGTCGTTCACGGAATCAGCCAGGGTCATGTCGCCTTGTTCCTTGAAATATTCCCGCAAAGTTATCAGAGTGCCCATTGATTTACTCATATCATTCGATACAAAATTCTCTACGTACCGCGCGGAAGAAGGGCCGTTAAGATTGACCATTACATAAGGTACCGAGGATAAAATTGTGACTGCAATTACCGGGATTATCGGGATCCTCATGAGATTTCTGTCGCTGTCATATCTGCTATTCGTCAGTAGAAACAAGATGAGTGCAAGGCCGCTAAGACTGAACAGATCCCAATCGCGCGGCATGGTCAGACCCGGGTCAATAACCAGCAGAAATGCCAGGCCCCCCAATGCGGCGAGCAGAAGGAACATGCCTGGCGGTTTTGACGCCATAGTGCGAAATTCACTCAATCCTACTACGACGAATAATGGAAGGAGCGGATACAGCAAAAAAAGAAGATTTATCATGTCGATAATATGCGACGAACTCAATATGGCGTATGCGGGGTCTATCGGTTTGCCTGTAAATAACGGCAGGAATATATTTTCAAAATACAAATTGGTCGAATACTGGCGGATAAACAAATAAATTATCGCCAGGATAAAGACGCTTCCGGCGGCGATGAAGGCCATCCTGAATTTTTGGAACAGGATTTTCCCGCGGCCGACGCTGAAAATTACATATATGACCGCCGGAAGAAATATGGCCGTAAGAAGATGGATAAAGATTCCGAAAAGAAGAAAAATAAGTGCCCCCAAAAGACCGGATTTCCCCTTCAAATAACGAAGGCAGAAGTAAATCAAACCCGGGACGGCTATCCAAAGGAGGGGATAATTTTCGACATACCCGAAAAATAATAGAAGGCTTCCCGAAAATGTGAGAGTGGCAAAAATAAGTAATCGTCCAATTGGTCCGGAAATCGATTCCTGGGCAATCAAAAAATACAGCCAAATTGCGGCAATACCCGACGCGACAGAAACCGTTCTGAAGGCCATTAGAGCCGAATGGAGATCTTTCGTGCCCAAAAGAGCTTGGACTGCGAGCAGAATATATGTAATTCCCTTTTCGCTCCATTTGACAAATGTCCCCGATTCCGATGCGATATTGTTCAAGTACTGATAGCCGTCGCCAAGAAAATGGGTCGGCATGGGGAATAGTAAGAAAATGATGCCGCAGACGGCCGCGAAAATGGACCGGTACAGATATTTTTGCCGGGACTCGAAAAAAATACGGGAAAACCATGATGTAAGATTTTGATCCCAACTGCGGCTGCATGGCAAAAGGGTCAATGCCAGAACCGAAATCCCGATCAGCACAAAACTTATTATCACGGGCAGGGGAAGAAATATCAAATGATTGAAGCCCCACATTCGAGATTTTTCAGATAGAAGCGGTATGAAGTGTATTCCCCACAGAATTACAAGTAATGTAACTATCAGGTACGAATATGGAGCTGTTTCCTTATTCATGAATTTAACTTATCCGGAATCCTGTCATTTGACTTTTATGGAGTCGCCGAGCATTTTTAGTAGTTCATTCTTCTGCATATCATAACCGGGTGAGCCGGTTCCCTTTTCGATAAAAATCTCTGACCATCTCTCGGCGTCTGATTTTGAGCCCTTGATTATGGCCGCCCTCGCCAGTAAATAATAGACCGGAAAATAATTCGAATCAACTCGCAAAAGATTTCGGCTGTAAAATTCACACGAGTCGGCTTGCCCCTCTCCCAGGTACGCCGAGGCCAGGACAAAAAGGACCTCGCTGTCGTTATTTTTCAGTTTCAGGGCTTCTTTAAGCGATTCAATTGATTTGGCCCGATTCCGCTGGGCCATATATGCGATGGCCAGATCCAGATATGACTTGTAATAATATGGCTGAAGTTGAATGGCCTTTCTTATTTCAATAAGCGCAAAATCGGTCTTCCTGATATTCAGGTAGTACATCCCGAGCAGGAGGTGATAATCTTTAGAAAATTCGTTAGGTGTAATCAAGGGGATCAGATTATTGGCGGTCTTCATGTCATTATCATAGACGGCCTTCAGGGCCTGATTGATAAGAACCAGGTCGCGATAGTGAAGATTCAGTTCATGATTGATTGAATCGGCCCGGGCCGTATCCCCTATCCTGTCATAATATACTTTTAGATTAAACACCGTGCCCATCGATTTGGCGCGGTCTTCATTGACAAAGGAAGAAACATAGGCAATCGATGAATCTGTCCGTAGGTTGGTCACAATAAACGGCATCGTGAAGGCAATTAAGGCGACAAGGATAGTTGAAGAGAGGCCGGATATCAAAGTCCTGCCGACCGGCTTTATGGCTAGAAGGATGAGAAGGGTGATGGGAAAAGCGGACAAAGAGAAAAGATCCCAATCGCGCGGCATGGTCAGAGAAGGGTCTATGACAAAGAGAAAAAGGATGGTCCCGGCGGCGGCCCATCCCAGATATATAAATTCCGATCTGGATAAATTGCGTTCGCGATAAAATATCAGCACCAGGATCATGACCGGAAGAAGCGGAGATAAAAGTAGCAAAAGATTGACGATATCTATAAGGTGCGGCAAGGATATAAGGGCATAGGACGGATTTATCGATTTCCCCTGAAAAAGAGGCAAGAAAATATTTTCGAAGCCCAGATCGGTTTTGAATTTGTATATCACCGCCGCGAGACAGACGGCAACAGCAGTCAAGATGACGACCCAGACCAACTTCCGAAGGCGGCGATATATGATGGCGCCTTTTCCTGTAAAAATAGCCAGATAGGCAAAAGATGGGATGAAAACCGCCATTATTAAATGAATTACCAGTCCCCCCAATAGAAAAGTGAGACAGCCGGGAAGACCAGCGCCTTTTTTAATATATTTCAGACCATAATAGATGAAGCCTGTCACTGCAGGCCATAGCAGGGGATAGAACTCCACATATCCAAAAAAGAGCAGAAGCGAACCGGAAAGAAGCGATATTATGAATACTATTAGTCGATACGTTCTGTCCCCAGACATTATCTCGGCAATCAGAAAATAAAACCATATCGTAATGATGCCTGAAAGGACGGCGACAATTCGGAAAGCCAATAGAGCATTCTCGGGGCTTTTGGGGCCGATTAATGATTGGAGGCCAAGAACTATAAGGGCGACACCCATTTCGCTCCATTTCACAAAGGTCCCTGACGAGGAGCCGATGTTTTCCAGATATTGATATCCGTCACCAAGGAAGTGTGTCGGCATGGGGAAAATTGAAAAGGTCACCCCCGCAATAACAATAACAAGAACCCGCGCGAGATATTTGTGCCGGGATTCAAATAATAGAGAGGCCGTGAAGTTGAAGATGGCATTCCCTTTCTCGCGAACGGCCGGAATAAAAATCAGGCCAAGAGTCAAAATTCCCAGAATTGAATAGACAATTGTAAAGCCCGGGGGAAGGAAAACTAGATGGTTGAGTCCCCATAGCCGGGCATTATGAAGCGCGAAGGGGACCAGATGCAAAAGATACAGGAATACCAGGGAATAATTTAAGATCCAGAAGATATGGTTATCTTTTTCTTTCACTGCAGGCCGCTCATCCAATTTGGGGCAATTTCCCATAATCTATTGACTTGAAGTCTCAATTTCAATAAGATTGTCTCGTGATTAAACTTGTGGATTTTATTAAAGTAATATTGTCGGAATTCCCGGAAGATCGGCTGACATATCAGAAAGGGATCCCCACTTTTCATCCGGAGTCGGCTTCCGAAGCGGCACAGCTCTTTGTTTTGGCCAACAGATATGAATTTCCATTGTTTATCACCGGCTTTGGCAATCAAATTGATCCGATGGGCCGAAAATTCGAAGGACTGGTGACAATCAGGACAGACCGGATGAACACCATGTTCAGGATTGTCCCCGATGATTTCTATATTATTGTCGGGTCCGGCTTTCCCCTTCGCGAAATCAATCGTGAATTGAAGGAATTCAACTTATTCCTTCCTCATTCCGGACTTCCCTATGTCGGTTCGGTCGGTGGTGCCCTGGCGGCCGGCCTGTCAGCCTATCAAAACGAACACGTTTTGCCGTTAAGTCGCTATTTTCTTATGGCCGAAATTGCTACGCCCGAAGGGGAAATTATCAAGCCCGGTTCGGCCTGCTTCAAATCGGTTTCCGGATATGATATTGTGAAGATATTTTCGCCATCGTGGGGACTTCTCGGATTAATTGCGGTCGCTACCCTGAGGGTACTTCCCCTTTCGCTCCAGGAAGAATACCAAAATCTGAAAATGCTCCCGTTTGAATATCGAAAATTCCTCAAATTATATCAGCGTCCTGATGACGATGTCGCTTCTGGTTATTCCCTCAAAATAAAACGCAAATTCGATCCGAAGCAAATTTTGCCTCTGATAGACACTTTCAACTGAAACCGAAGGATCAATTAAGTAATTCTTTCGGTAACCGGTTAAGCCGGGTCGGCGTATAAATAATATGAAAGTGGCTGGAATTTCATGCTGATAAAAGTTTGCGCAGTACAGAGTCGGTTAGGGGACAGGCTTTCGACGGAGGAAAGGCTCTTTATTTTCAAACAACGGCCCGATTTTGTATGTCTTCCGGAATATTGTCTCATCGGGCCCGAGGCCGTCGATTTTATTCGGCCGGCTCTCGATGTCAAAGAAAATTTGGCGCTCCTGAAGGATCTGTCCGGAAGTCTCAATACCTGTTTGATTGGCGGCTCTGTGGTTGAAGCTGACAATGATTTGTTTTACAACAGTTCTTATGTTTTTGATCGCGGGGACATAATCGGCCGCTATCGCAAATTGAACCCTGTCAGCGGTGAAATAGCCAAGGGGATTCTGCCGGGAGATAGAATATTTGTTAAGGAGATCGATGACATTAAAATCGGGATCCTCATTTGTGCCGACGCCCTAAATCCCGTGCTTTTTGGTCTTCTGGGCGAATATGGGGTGGATATCATTTTCATCCCGACCACCTCGCCTTATCGGCCCGGTGAGTCCCGTGTCGAGAAG
Organism: Candidatus Zixiibacteriota bacterium; assembly: GCA_900498245.1. Taxonomy (NCBI): domain Bacteria; kingdom Pseudomonadati; phylum Candidatus Zixiibacteriota; species Candidatus Zixiibacteriota bacterium. The sequence continues at coordinate 2,876,565 of LS998015.1, read as the reverse complement.
CATAAGCGAGACAATGATATTTATTTGAGCGGAGCGCAGGAAGCCGGGGCATTTATCGTTAAGTGCTGCGGCGCAGGTCAGCTTTTTGGAAAACCGCTTCAGGGAAGATCGCTAATCGCCGCGCCCTGGGGAATAGTGCAGAGGGTCGATATCTCCTCGGAAATGGACCCTTGCATATTGACTGGGGTTTTTGATATAACCGAATTGCGGGAATTTCGAGACAAAAAAAAGCATAGTACAATCGATATTACCGATTCCAATCTTTGAGGTCCAAAAAAAAGGACGCCGAATGCGTCCTTTCTTGGATCATTATTCCCAATTTATCAATAACTGCCACTGTAAAATTTGTCCAAATTGCTTTGAATTTTGGCGTTGTTGTAGAGATCCGTAAACCAGCGCTGATAGACATCCTGTTGTTTTTTCTGCAGGACCGTCGTTCTCACGGAATCCTGAATTTTGCCGAACTCTTCCACGTTAGGGGATACTTTTTCCAGCAATCTGACAATGGCGGCGCCGGCGGCAAGGGGAATAGGCTGCGAATATTCGCCGATAGTTTTAAGGGCAAAGGCGGCGCCCATTATTTCCGGTGATCTGCCAGCGCCGGGAATATTGGCATCTTCATTTATCAGACCGGTTTCCGTATACTGCAATCCGTACTGCTCGGCGGCTCTTTGTGGTGTCGAACCGTTTTTAATGGCATCATATATTGATTTAGCCATGGTGAGGGCCTTCTGACGTGCCTTCTCCTGATTAATAAACTGTGTCAATTGTGACGTGGCCTGATCCAGCGGAGTATACCCTTCGGGCAAGTGAGACGCCACTTTGAGAACATAATAAGCGGAACTGTTTTCCATCACATCCGATATTTTCCCGACCTCATTATTGAAGGCAAAATCGGACGCCGCCAGATCCTGACCCAGGAATTGAACAAAGCCTCTTTCGCCGAAAGGCGTGGTCGTTTTGATTTCATAATTCATATCCTTGGCGGTCGTCTCGAATCCTTTGGTCGCGGCGGTCCCGGCAAAATCGGAGGCGTTCAATTTTATTTGGTCCAAAGTTTCCTGCGAGGGAGACACTTTCAATAAAATATGGGCGGCATCGGCCTTCTCCACGTCAACAGCGGCCGTTTTTCCCGGAGGCGCTTCTTTTTCCGTCTTCTTGCCCAGTAGTTTCACTATGTGCCAGCCGAAACGGGTCTTGAACGGGCGGCTGATTCGGCCCGGTTGCAGGGACCAAACGACGGTATCGAATTCGGGAACCATTTGATTACGTGTGAACCATCCGAGATCCCCCCCGTTTTGCGCGGAGTTGTCCTCAGAATAGTCCCGAGCCAACTGGGCAAAATCGGCCCCCGCTTTGGCCGAATCATATATTTCGTTGATTCTTTCACCGACTTTATCCCAGTCATTTTGAGTCGCTTCCTTGGGGAAAAGGACCATCTCTAAGGTCGCCCGATTGCCGACCTTAAACTGCTCCTTATGGGAATCATAATAATTTTTCAGTTCGTCGGCGGTGGGGGGCGGCAGATTCGGGGCCGCTTTATATCCGGGTACAACAATCACTCCAATCTTGACCTGATCCTTGGACTGTCTGAAAGCATCAAATACTTCGGCCGGAGTCACCCGGACCGTATTGATAATTTCTTCCTGCAGTTTGTATTTCTTCAGAGTTGGAACTATCGACTGTTCCACGCTGGCCCAGAAAGGAGCATTCTGTTTGTTGACCATGGCGTTGACATATTTCTGATAATCAAACTTGCCGTCGGTCATGAATTGCGGGGCACTTTGGAGGTCGGACGGAGGATACATTCTGAGGAATCCATAAATTTCATCATCGCTGACCGATATATTTCTTTTGGCAATTTCCTGTTGCATAAGAAGTTCACTTACCAATTGATCCCAGGCCTGGCGCCTGATTTCTTCGATCTTCTCCGGGGGGAGATCGTAGTCGACCTTTTCCTGTTCACTGCGCAGGAGGTTACTATAATATTGATCAAAAGTCTGAATCGAGACCTTCTCTCCGTTGACCATTCCCACGGTATCTTTGCCCATACTCTTCGATGATGTGATTTCCATTCCCCACTGAAAAATGATGGTAGCAAGAAATAGGACCAGAACAATTGCCATTATTGGGACAATCAGTTTCCTCAAGAACGCAAACATTTATGGAACTCCTTATAGGCTTTATTTTCAATACAAACCGCTAATATATCGGAAATTTGGGATTTGGCAAGCCGCTATTTGAGCCGACTATCCTTTTTAGTAAAATATTTTGACATTGAACCCCATTGGGGGTAATTTGTTACAACTTTTATGCTTAAGCTATCGACCGCAATTAGAACGGCTTTAATTCTGGTCCTTTCGACAGCGGCTATGGCATTGGGACAAAAAGTGTCCTGGCCCGTTAAGGGAGAGATAGAATTGTCGTCCGGCTTTTGCGACTACCGTGTTGCTCACTTTCATGGTGGCCTGGATATTAGGACGGGTGGAGTGGAAGGGCGGGAAGTCTATTCTCCTGTCGACGGATATGTTTGGCGGATTAAATACTCGTACTACGGCTATGGCAAAGCCCTGTATCTTCGCGGCAATGACGGCAATATCTATGTTTTCGGCCATCTATCGCGGCTTTCGGGACCGCTGGAAAAAATCGTCAGGGAGCGCCAATATGAGAGACGCCACTATTATGTCGATGATGAATTCAGACCGGATTTTTTCCCGCTCAAAGCGGGAGACCTTATCGCCTATTCGGGGCAGACTGGCGCCGGACCGCCGCACCTGCATTTTGAAAAGCGGACAAGCGATAACATTCCATTGAATCCGTTGACTGAGGGTTTTCCTCTGTCGGATAAAATCCCGCCATCGATATTGGGAATCGGAATCACATACGTAGATTCAGGGACTCTTTTCGGGGACGGCCGGAGAGCAAATTATCGTCCGGCTCGGAAAATTAAGGGTAGTAATAATTATGTTCTGGATTCGACGGTTTATCTCGATGCCCCGTTCGGGATTGAGGTTAAAGCCTTTGATCGGATGCTTCCTGGCGGGCCCAGATTGAACATTTACAGGGCCCGGCTCCTGATAGACGATTATATCTTCTATGATATCGTGTTCAATCGTTATGATTACGGCGAAACCCGGTTGGTTGATCTCTGTTATGACTACGGAGCGGCGGAAAATAAAGATTACCGGATAGTTTTGTATCAGGAGGGTGATTCCAAATTCAGCGGAAGCAAGTCCCTATATAAGGAAGGCGGAACTTTCCCGACTGCCTCCTCAAAAGCCTATGGCCTTCATCGCGGCCTGGTGGAGGTTTATGACGCGGCGGGAAATAAATCGACAATTGAGTTTTCGTTTGTATTCGGACCCCACGGCGACTTGACCGATTTTGATCTGGTCGGCGACTCCGTCCTTTATTTGCGGCCATCGGAGGAAAGCCGGAATCTTGATATCGAGAACATTACTGTTTTGGCGGCCTCGGGGAGTGGTCGGTGGCAGGCATTGAAGGATAATAATAGCCCTCGGATAAATTCACTCGATTTGCGACTGGAGCTTCCTTATGGCAAGAACCGCCCGAAAGCGATTAATGTCGAGGTGACCGGAAAATCGGGGTGGTTCAAAGATGAGCATTACATACCTCTTGCCGACCGGGATAATCCCCGCTTTGACCTGGATTATCATTTTGCCGATAAGGGTCTTTATTTCAAAATAAGATCAGCGGCGCCGTGGTATTTCCCGCCGCAAGTCGGGATCGTTTATGATGACGGATATACGGCAAAGATCGCCACCCGACCATTATCCAATGATAATTTTGCGGCCTTTTATTATAATCCCGCCATCACCACCGGAATTGTCAGATTCGAATTGTACTATCATGACAGAGTCGTATACTCAAAAGATGTTTCCATCGCCCTGGTCGGAACCAAGCCGGAGGCGATATTATTCCCGCGTTACGGAGAGATTCAGGTATTATGTGATAGAAGTAATTTCTATGAGCCGATTTATCTGGAAGTAAAACCGACCACCGGATGGTTCCAGCAGACCAAAAATATCTTGGCCGGGGTGTACGATGTTAATCCGCAGATTCAGCCCTTAGCCGATCCGATTTCTATTTCCATGAAGTATACGGGACCGGAAGATAAAAGAATCGGATTGTGCCGGGCCACCAACAACGGCTGGCTTTGGATGAAGCCGGAATTACGAGGCGGAAGATTGACGGTGAAGAGTAATTCGCTGGGGAAATTTTCATTGATTAAAGATACTGAACCGCCACAGATATATTTTGTCTCTCCGGGCGAAAGGAAAGTCACGAGAAGCAGTCTTCCGGAAATCAGAATCCGCTTGACCGATGATTTTTCCGGCATCGAGGATGACCGCGACATTGAGATCCTTCTCGACGGCCGCTGGCTGATACCGGAATATGATCCGGAACGGGGCATTTTATCGACCTATCCGGACCGCAAATTGGCCGGCGGTTCGCACCAACTGCAGGTGCGCGCCACCGATGCCGCCGGAAACAGCAGGACCCTGAATACATCGTTCATCGTCAGTGTCGGACAAGGGAAAAAAGCCGGGAAGAAATGAGCTATGTTCATTCCTTTAAAAGATGATAATCCCACCCATCGCAAGCCCATCGTCACAATCTCGATAATTCTTGTCAATACACTGATCTACTTTTATTCAGCGACTCTTCCTCAACAGCAATTGCGGCTTTTTATCGCCCAATTCGCATTGATACCTTATGATATTTTTCATATGACACCGTCAATACCGGGATCGTCTTTTCCCGAATATTTGACGCTTCTAACCAGCATGTTTCTTCATGGCGGCCTCCTCCATCTGGGTGGGAATATGCTTTTTCTCTGGGTGTTCGGAAATAACGTCGAAGATTATCTTGGGCCGATAAAATTTATCCTGTTCTATCTGGCATCGGGATTGGCCGCGGCCGGCCTTTTCATTTTGATCGGTCCCAATTCTCAGATTCCGCTGGTGGGCGCGTCGGGGGCAATCGCGGGTGTTATGGGTGCTTATTTTGTCCTGTATCCTCGCGCCCGAATTCTGACCCTGATATTCCTTTTTTATTTTATTCGAGTAATTCGTATTCCGGCGGCCATAGTGCTGGGCTTCTGGATCTTCTATCAAATCTTTATGTCAATGATCGATTCGACTTCGCAGGGTGGGGTGGCCTGGATGGCCCACGTCGGAGGGTTCGCCTTCGGGTGGATATTATTCAAGATTTTTGCCTCGCGCCGGAACCGGGGAGACGGTCAGAGAATTTATCGGCTTGATTGGTCCTAAAAGTGCCCGACGATCTTAATTGGAATAAAAAAAGCCGGGACACGAATCCCGGCTTTTTCGCTAAAAGGTTTTATCAAGTCTTGGATGCACTTGAAATCTGGGCATGAGTCACGGCAATAGAGACCATATCGATGATCTGATTGACATCCAGGGTACGATGCAGGACGTGAACCGGCCTGGCCAGGCCCATCAGAATCGGGCCAACCGCCATCAGGCCGCCCATCTGTTCCAGCAATTTATAGGCGATATTTCCCGAATTGAGATCCGGGAAAATGAAGACGTTGGCTTCGCCATCCAGTTTGGAGAAGGGGAAATGACGTTTCATCAGTTCAGGCAATAAAGCCGTATCGGCCTGCATTTCACCGTCGACAATGAGCTCCGGGGCCTTCTTTCTGACAATAGCGGTGGCCGCCGCCACTTTGTCCGATTCGGGATACCGGGCCGAGCCGAAGTTCGAGAAAGAAAGCATTGCCAAGCGCGGCTCAATATTGAAAGTCTTGGCCATATTGGCGGCATTTATGGCAATTTCGGCCAACTCTTCCGCATTAGGATTTACATTCACGGTAGTGTCGGCGAAGAAATAGACCTTATCCTTCTGGATCATGGCGAACAATCCGGATACCCGCGATACCCCCGGCCTCAATCCAATAATCTGCAGTGCCGGACGCATGGTAGTGGGATAATCCGAGGTTACACCTGATAATACGGCGTCGCAATCGCCCATTTCGAGCATCATGATCCCAAAATAGGTTGGATTGGCCATGGTGCTGATGGCGCTGTCGAGAGTGACACCGTGGCGCTGCCTCTTCTGATAGAACTTCTCGCCGTATTTATTTCGATTCGGCGAAGTGGCCGGATCGATGATTTCGATACCGTCCAGGTTGATTTCGAGTTCTTTGGCCAGGGTTTTTATTGACTCCAGGTTCCCCAGCAGAATCGGCTCGGCAATTTTCTCCGTAGCGGCCACTTTAGCGGCTCTCAAAATCCGCGATGACATCCCCTCGGGAAATACCACCCGTTTCGATTTGCTTCGCGCTTTGGCGGTCATGGCTTCCATGACAGCACGTCCGCGTCCGATACGCATCCCCAGCTGCCGCTTATATTCTTCAATATCGACCTGCCTCCGGGCGACACCGGTCTTCATCGCCGCCGCGGCGATAGCCGATGCTTCCCAAACCAGCACACGGCGGTCGAACGGTTTGGGGATAATATAGTCGCGCCCGAATTTGAATCGCTCCACGCCATAGGCCCGTGCCACCTCATCAGGAACATCCTCTTTGGCCAGGGAAGCCAGGGCGTGCACCGCCGCGATTTTCATATCTTCGTTGATAGCCGTGGCCTGCGTGTCAAGAGCCCCGCGGAATATGAACGGGAATCCCAAGACATTATTAACCTGGTTGGGATAGTCGGAGCGGCCCGTAGCCATGATAACATCCTTGCGGGCGGCGCAGGCGTCGGGATAGGTGATTTCCGGATCGGGATTGGCCATAGCGAAAATTATCGGATCCTTGGCCATTGATTTCACCATATCCTGGGTGACGGCATTAGCCACGGAAACACCGACAAAAACGTCGGCATCTTTTAACGCCTCGGCCAGATTATGACGATCTGTCTTACGGACGAATTCCTGTTTGTACTTATTGAATTTATCTCCCCGCCCTTCATATATAACCCCTTTGGAATCGGTCATGAGAATATTGGCGGGATTGACACCGAGGGAGCAGTACAACTTGGCGCAGGCGATACCGGCGGCCCCGGCTCCGGAAAAGACAACTCTTGTTTTGGAAATATCTTTTTTGACCAACTCCAGAGCATTGAGCAGGGCCGCCCCGGATATAATGGCGGTCCCGTGCTGGTCATCGTGGAAAACCGGTATATTCATCGAGGCCTTAAGCGTCTCTTCGATATAGAAGCACTCCGGGGCCTTGATATCTTCCAGATTAATGCCGCCCAGGGTCGGTTCCAACAACTGACAGCATTTGATGATTTCATCGGGATTCTCGGTATTGAGTTCGATGTCGAACACATCGATATCGGCAAATCTTTTGAATAGAACCCCTTTCCCCTCCATTACCGGTTTGCCGGCGGCGGCCCCGATATTTCCCAGACCGAGAACAGCCGTTCCGTTGGAAACGACCGCCACCAGATTCCCCTTGGCAGTGTATTTATATACATCCGCCGGATTTTTGTGGATTTCAAGACACGGTTGTGCCACTCCGGGGGTGTATGCCAGGGAGAGATCCAATTGCGTCTGGCAGGGCTTGGTCGAGGTAACTTCGATTTTCCCCGGCTTGCCCTTAGAATGGTAATCAAGAGCCTGTTGCTTGGTAATCATTCTATTGCTCCTATTTCGACTAAAAGTTTGTACCAGTTTTCACAAGCAGATATATACCATTTTGACCGTAGGGAGTCAAGGGAATTGCTCTCAGAGGATGCCGATTCCGGCTTCAAGCCCGGATCCGTTTGTCAATAAAACCCCTTTGTAACCTCAATTCTATCTTGACCTTCTGCCCGGTTTGGCCTATATTGAAATCCGGGAGAATATTCGGGAAATTAACCCCGANTCAGCCGCACTAAAATGAATCCGAAAACGTCCCTCTTGGCGAACCGGCCGGCTATCAAATTCATATTAAAATTCCTTATCCTTTTAATTCTTGTAGGCATACTCTATTCCCAATTCATCACCTCCTATCATGAACAAACGCTCTGGATGATGAACGCGACCGCCGCAATTGCGGGCAAAAGCCTTTCGATCTTTTCATCGGGGGTATCTATTCAGGACGCCAGAGTGACTTACCGTGGTTTTCAAGTAGAAATCATCGACGAATGCACCGGTTTCTTTGAAGCGCTTATTTTCGTGGCTGCCGTCCTGGCTTTTGCCGCTCCCATTAAAAAGAAGATACTAGGTATCGCATTGGGAGTTCCGGCCATATATATTCTCAATATTATTCGGATAATTTTCCTGTTGCTTGCCGGCTCGGTTTCGCAACGGCTGTTTGATTTTATGCACCTTTATTTCTGGCAAGGAACCTTGATATTAATGATAAGCGCCGTCTGGATTGCATGGATATATCTGGTGGTCTATAATGAAAAAAAGCCGGCTGATATTTCTGCTTAAATTGATATCCTTTTCCCTTATTCTGGGGTACCTGTGGTTCTGGCGCCTGCAATCTCTGTATCCGCATTTATTGGCGCCGGCGGCCATGCCTTTTTTCCAATGGGTCGGGGTAAAAAAATGGCTATTATCGTGGGTTATTGACCATTTTACTAATATTGTCCCCTATACCGCGCTGGTCCTGGCGATGCCGGGAATATTCAAAAAGTGGAAAAAAACTTTGGTGGCGCTTGTCGCGGGGCTGATTATTCTGGCCGGATTTCATATTCTATTATCGTGGTCGGTATATTATTTTTCCGAACAATATCATTTTTCACGAGCCTTCTTTCGACGCACCTTTCCTTTCTTCTTAATTAATGATGCCCTGCCCCTGGTGCTCTGGATTCTTTTTTATCCTGAAATTTTATCGGAATTGTCAGGTCTTCTCAAAAGGAGAATGCGCCGGGGGAAGAGCGATTTTTCCCGCACTCGGGCAAATAGCCGGGGAGATGCCGATCAAGGGACGCCGAACTGATCGGCGCTCTCCCCCTATTGAACCATACGCCGTCTTCCTCACCATAGACAGCTATGATTCAATCTTTAATGACTCACGTTACTCAGTACGATACCATCCTTTTTTTTCGCCGCAAAATTAGGAATCCGGAAAGAAGGATCAATAATAATAGGAGAAATAAGCCCGGATAGGTAAGGCCGGGGACTTGAGCCGCCGAAGGGGCCGCTGCCCCGTAACCGCCTGCAATTACGCCGTCGGCCACATTGTCGTTGCCATCGGAAGTCAATTTCCAAACCGCCCGATAACCCAATTTCAGATTTCCCACATACCTGACACTGAATGTCGAGGCTCCCGTCTGAGCGGTACCGCCATAGAAATTCAGCCAATTTCCGCTGGCAGTACTGGTGACACTGAAATTCCAGCCTGCCGGCATGCTGGCATTATTGTAATTTCCAATCGCGTAATCATCTGTCCATACATGGAAGTCCTTAAAGGATTCACTCGCTCCCGGAGTTACAACCCAAATGAAAGTGATAGCACCGGGGATTGATAGGGTGTCCGCTGAATTGGATATTGTAAATGCCAGAGTGTTATGTGCAGTCGCGGTCAATAAGGGAATAATTAATCCGAAACAAATTAATGATTTTCTAAACAAAGCCTTCATTATCTCCTCCGCTTTTCAAAGTGATACAAATTAAAATTACAGAGTAAGGAAATTGATTTGCGTCGCGGAGGGGCACGGTTGTCCGCCGTAAGGAGTAAAATCACGGAAGCGAACTCTTCAATTAAATGAAACAATTGGAATCCATCATCGGGAGGACAAAGATAATTGTATTGCAGTATGATGCGATTGGATTTTTCCAGAGAGATTGCCAATATTGAATTAAGATATATTATCAGGAAGAATACTGCCAGGGAACCGAAAATGGATGTCGATACGATCAGGATATTATTGTTGCCAAAGGTCCGGAGCAGATTATCGCTGAAATTTGAGTATCCAAAAATTTCTAAAAAGATCGGAATCGATAAAATGAAAAGGGGCAAAATTTTTCGGGGAAACCATCCTGTAATGAAAACGATAGCAATGGCGATAAACCAGAATGCGATACTGAGTAAGAGCCAATAAATCAAAATAGCGATAATGCTATTGTTATCGTTTTTGCATATGAAGGGAGCGCAGCATATACCGGTAACAACTCCAAATATCATTGCGTCACAATATCTGCATCGTCGCGCCCGCCAGATAAAAAGCGAGGGGGCCAAAAGGGACATCAAATCCCAGGAGGGTGGCAAATATTTGAAATTCAGTAGCAGTACCACCCCGGCGGCCCAAAGAGCATTCTCCCGCAGCATCAACGGAATGTTTTTCCCTCTGAACATTCCTCCCATCCAAATATTTCGGTTTCTCCGGGACCGCCATCGGCGTCCTGACCGTTCCCGAACGATTGATAAACCTTAACCTACGGCTCAATAAGGTTTTTTAAAAGCCTGTGGTTGGTGAGGATAAAATAAACCGATAGGTTTATTTACATCTTGAATACAAAAGCAGTCAAACAGGGATTTTTGAGAGTCACTACGATACTTAAATATAACGCCCTGCCCCTGGGCGTCAAGCATTTTTTATTTATTCCATCGCAAATTATCGCGGCCCCGCATCGGTCGTTTAAAAAATTTAAAATAATGCCGAACTGAATAATAATATTCGCCCTGCCGGCTGCGACGGAAGTGACGCGAAACAATTATTGGGTATGGAAAGATTTTTTATTGCTTTTTGATGGCAGAGAAGTTAAACTGACGGGAAGTTTGGACCGGGCAGATGCATACTGGTCAATGGAACTGATTTGTAATTAAGGGATTAATTTGGGTTTCTTCGATTTTATTTCAAGCGATGTTGGAATCGATCTCGGAACCGCCAATACGCTGGTTTTTGTCCGGGGTCAGGGAATAGTCCTCAATGAGCCGTCGGTGGTGGCCATAGAAAGGGCCACCGGCAAAGTCTTGGCTGTCGGCTCGGCGGCCAAAGAGATGCTGGGTCGAACCCCCGGCGAAATCGCCGCCATTCGTCCTCTTAAAGACGGTGTCATTGCCGATTTTGAAATGTCGGAGCGGCTTCTGTCAGATTTCATCCGGCGGGTCGTGAAACATCGCTATTTAATGAAACCCCGGATTGTCATTTCGGTCCCGTCCGGAATAACCGAGGTTGAGAAGCGTGCCGTGCGGGATTCGGCCGAAAATGCCGGGGCCCGGGAGGTCTTTCTGCTTCAGGAGCCGATGGCGGCCGCCATCGGGGTGGGGCTCCCGGTCGATCAACCGTCCGGTATAATGGTGATTGATATCGGCGGCGGGACATCGGAAATCGCGGTCATCGCCCTGAATGGCATTGTCAACAATATCTCGGTCCGTATTGCCGGCGACGAAATGAATGACGCCATTGTGATGTATCTCAAGAAAAATTATAACCTGCTTATAGGAGAATTGACCGCCGAGGAAATCAAAATAAAAATCGGCTCGGCCTTTCCGATGGAAAAAGAATTATCGATGGAGATCAAGGGACGGGATCTGGTGGCCGGCGTGCCCAAGAACCTCCGGCTGTCATCGGTTCAGGTACGAGAAGCCTTAGTTGAGCCGATTGAGCGGATTGTCGAAGCGGTCAGGCAATCGTTAGAGCGAACTCCGCCCGAACTGGCATCGGACATCCTCGATCGCGGTATCATTTTGACCGGCGGGGGAGCCCTGTTGCGTTGTCTGGACAAGCGGCTTCGCCAAGAAACCAATCTGCCGGTTAATGTTGCAGAAGATCCTCTGACCTGCGTTGTCCGCGGAACCGGCAAAGTCCTGGAAAATATGCCGCAGTATGCCAAAGTTTTGATAAAGAGCCGCCGCGATTAGGGAACCTGTTGCATTGAAATATCTTAAGGCAAACTTGAAAAGTTTGCCTTTTTTATTAGTCTTTTTCGATGGACAACCTGTCTAAAATTCAGAATGATTAAAATCAATGGAGCATAATGAACGGGAACTGGCGATCCGGGCTCAGGCCGGTGATCGCGCGGCCTTTGACCAATTGGTCAGGCTAAATAAGGATAAAATGTTTGCATTGACCTATAGAATGACCGGGGAACGCGAAACGGCACTTGATTTGGTGCAGGAAACCTTTCTGGCGGCCTTTCGGGAATTGCCGAAATTCCGGGCCGAGGCCGACTTCTCATCGTGGTTATATCGGATCGCTTCGAATAAGACTCTTAATTTTCTGCGGAGACGCAAGATAATATCATTCATTTCAATTAGCGGGAGTGATGTCCCGGAACCGTCATATGAAATGGCCGACAGTATGGCCGATTCGGAGATGACGGAACGCATCAACAGAGCCGTGGCGATCTTGCCCCCCAAGCAGAAATTGATTTTCAATCTCCGTTTTTTCGATCAATTGCCATTCGGCGAAATCGCCCGAATTCTGGGCAAGAGCGAATCGACCGTCAAGACCAATTATCAGAAAGCGGTGGAAAAATTAAGAGAAGGATTAAAGGACCTGAGGTAAGAGCAATGCGGTGCGAGGAATTCAGAAAAGAAGCGGCAAGGCAATTCGGCGGGGCGGAACTGGGTCTGTCTGCCAGGGATCATCTGGCGGGCTGTCCCCGGTGTAGCGCCTATTATGAGGAATTGCTCGCGTTAGAACGAGCGGCGCAATCGACGGAAAAACCGCTTATGACCGCCTCGGAATTCGCCGCCATGCAGATGAAACTGGATAATGAGATAGTAAGTTATCGGAGCCGGGCGAATCGTTTTTTCAGATTTGCAGTTCGATATGGAGTGGTCGCGGGGGCGGCCGCATTATTACTCCTGCTTGTATATTTCGGCCGTCTGCCGGGCAATTACGGAATCAGCAATCCGGACAAGGCTTCGACAAGACTGTCAGTCGATTCGGCTATCAGCGAAATTTTCGCGTCCATGAATACGGGGGAGGAAACATTGGATACCACTGAAATTCAGCCGGTTGATGACCCCTATGTGAATATGGTCATTGGAAATTATACGGAATCTTATGGCATCGGAGCCGATGAAGCTCTTCTGGGCGGTTTGAGCGACGAAGAGATGAATTACCTGAAAAATAAACTGAAAGCAGGTGACATTTTATGAAAAGGATCAGGTCAGTTGCACTTGCTGTTATGGTGGTGCTGATTGCTGGTTTTGGTCATGCGGTCCTGGCACAGGGTCGGGGAATGCACCAGAATAATAAGGCCATGCATGAGCAAAGGATGAAGAATCTGGAAAATTTAAGGCTTTTGAAACTAATGGAAGTTCTTGATTTAAGCGATGAACAGAGCCCCAAATTCATCGAAGCCTATTCTTCCTTCCGCAATGATACGCGGCAAATCAATTATGATCTTCAAAGCGCCGTCGACAGCCTGGCGGATAACCTTACTTCGGGAGAAATACGAAAAGATCAAATTGATAAAAGCATTTCACGCATAGCCTCACTCCGGTCCTTGCGGGAACAAAGACTGGCGCAGTTTCATGAAAAAATAGCCGGATTCCTTACCCCGGAGCAGATGGGAAAATTAGTGGTCTTTGAGGAAAGATTCGAAAGAGAATTAATCGAAAATATTCGCGGGTTCAGAATGGGACAAATGGCCCCGGAGAATCCATAATTCAATTAATATATAACCGAAAAGGAGTAATCTATGAAACGGTATCTGGCCATAATGACGGCAGGAATCCTGCTTCTGGCACCGGCCGCTTTTGCCCAGAAGGGTCAATGTTGCGGCCAGGGAATGGGAATGGGTAAGGGCATGGGTATGGGTATGCACCAGGGGAGAAGCGGAAACGGCATGGGGATGATGATGTTCCAGGGCATGGCCGACAAACTTGGTCTGGACGACAAGCAGAAGGATCAAATTATGAAATTGCAGGAAGATCATCGTCTGGCCATGATAGATAAAAGGGCCGAACTCGAAAAGGCCCAGGTGAAACTTCGCAGCATGATGACAAATAACGCCCCGGATAAAGATATTCTCGCGGCGATGGATAAAATTGGCCTCATGAAAACTGATATCCAGAAGGCACGGTTCGAACACATGCGCCAAGTCAAAGCTGTCCTCACCCCCGAACAGTTGAAGAAGTGGCAGGAAATGAAACCGGGAATGAAGTTTGATGGGCCGGGAAATAGTTCCCGTCGCGATTTCAGACGGCAGATGATGAAAGACAGCGGGGAGGCCCCCGGTGTCGGCATGAGAAATCATCCCTGCAACATGCAGTGCCTTATGTTTGATAATGACGGTGAAGATATATAGTTGAAACAGGCGAAGGCCAGGAATAGCCCGCCCGAGAAGCGGGCTATTTTTATGTATATTATCCTGCCAATTTGGCAGAAATATGCCATTTCGATATTGATTTTTTAAGAATGTTGCCGTAATATAATGATAGAATGCACATTAACGCTGCATATATTATAGATTTTCTGGCCTATAAGGCTGGCAGGCCCCTCAAACTCAAAGAGTTGGCGAAGGAACTGGGTATCGCCGAAAAAGATTACTCTTCGTTTCGATCTACGGTCAAGCAATTGCTCGCCGAAGGGCGGTTGGTAAAATTAAGAAGAAGTCGTTTGGGGGTGCCTTCAGAACTGAATCTCGTAGTCGGTCGGATTACTATATCCAAAGGCGGTTCAGGAATCGTGCTATCAGATTCCGGTCAGCAGATTGTCATTGCACCGACACACACTTTGACCGCTCTTGACGGCGATAAAGTCATGGTGCGCGTGAGTGGGGAGGTAGAGGGAGAAATTCACGGTAAGGTTATAAAAGTTCTGGAGAGAGCGGAACGGAACATTGTCGGCATTTTTCGTTCGGGAGAACATTTCGATTTCATCGTCCCGGATAATAAAAAAATCCATCGGGATATTCATATTGCTCCGGGATTGTCAAAAAAAGCCCGCGATGGGGAACGAGTGATTGCGAAGATCACGCAATGGGATGATCCATATCGCATTCCTGATGGCGAAATCGTAGAAAAAATCGGCATGCCCGGCGATCCGGGAACGGATCTTTTGACGGTGATCAAGAGTTTCAATCTTCCCGAGGAATTTCCGCGGCGCGTATCCGATGAAGCCATGCAAGCGGCGGAGTATTTTACGCCCGAAGAGCTAAATCGCCGCCGCGATTTCACCGGCGAATCGATTTATACTATTGATCCTGTCGACGCCAGGGATCATGATGACGCCATCGCCGTGGAAAAGACCGGGCGCGGCTATCGACTCGGTGTTCATATCGCCGATGTCTCTTTCTTCGTCCGGGAAAATACCATTTTGGACAAAGAGGCCTTTGAGCGGGGTAATTCTATTTATCTCCCCGGAATGGTGATCCCGATGCTCCCGGAAAAATTATCCAATGATTTATGTTCCCTGAAACCTCATCGCAAGCGGCTGGTCTATTCCACCATAATGAATTTCGATGACAACGGCAAAATGAACGATTATGAAATTGTGGAAGGTATTATTTGTTCCAAAGCCAAACTGAATTATGAACAGGTCCAAAATTTCTTCGATACCGGGCGGGCTGATGAGGCGATTGGCAAAGTGGCCGACGGATTGGAGCCGGCGCGCGAACTGGCGCGAATACTGTTTAAAAGGCGGATGGCCGAAGGTTCTCTCGATTTTGATCTCCCCGAGGCAATAATTTCCGTTGACGAAAAAGGAGAGATAACGTCCATAAGCAACCGGGTTCGCCTGGAATCGCATCGCCTCATTGAGGAATTCATGCTGGCGGCCAATCGGGCCGTGGCCCTGCACGTCTTTCGGTTGGGTCAGAAATTTCTCTACCGGGTTCACGACAAACCGGATAAAGAAAAGGTCGAGGCCTTCTCCTATCTGGTTTCGACTCTCGGCTACCATTTTCCGGCTTCCGACAATATGAAGCCGATTCAATTCGCTCGGTTTTTGGAACGCCTCAAAGGTAAGCCGGAAGAGGAGTTTTTGAATGAATTGATGCTTCGCTCAATGAAAAAAGCCGTTTATCAGCCTCAGAACATCGGGCACTTTGGCCTGGCCTTCTCGCATTATACCCATTTTACTTCCCCGATACGGCGCTATCCCGATTTGATGGTCCACCGTTTGCTGAAAAAATTGAAGCACGGCCGGTACTCGGATAAATTGAACAAGCAATTGGCAACGGTGCTGGTGAATGTGGGACGACATTGTTCCGAAACGGAGCGGACCGCCGAAGCGGCCGAAAGGGAAGCAATCAAGATTAAGCAGGTCGCCTACATGGCCAAACGAATCGGTCAGGAATATCAGGGCGTGATTTCCGGTATTCTCAACTTTGGATTTTTCGTGCGTTTGGGTGATACGGGGGCGGAGGGAATGGTTAGATTATCGACCCTGGACGACGACTACTATAAGCATGACGAGAAGCACTTTCGCCTCGTGGGGCGGCGCACCGGCAGAACTTTCCGCTTGGGGGATCCGGTTCTGGTCGGAATTCAATCGGTTGATAAAATTCGCAATGAAATTAATCTTTTCCTGATCGAGAGTACGGGCAAAGAAATTCCGGCAAAGCAAAAGAAACGGAAAAAGTGATACAGAGTGTTCTCATATTGGTTCGTACCGAGACCGTTGTCGCTGGCAATAAGCTTGACCGGATCTTAAAGCCGCACGGGGAATATGTTTTTGAAATATCGGAATTGTACAATGCCCTGAAGGAAAGGACAATTGACCTGATTCTTATCGAAGAGGGCTATCCGGGGATCACTCCGGCGACTATCCGTCGCCTGCGCCTTCGCTCCCCCCTGACAGATATCTGGTTGATAGAGATTTTATCGCGCTCCTCTCACATGCCCGAAGAGACTCCCATCTTTGACGGCCGCTTCAATTTGGCCGACGGGACCGATATATTGGAGCGGAAAATAAAACAGATTTTAAGGCAGAAGTCGCTTCTGAAAAAATTCAATTTGGTAGGGCGCTCCGACAAATTAAAAGCCGTCGCCGAGACTATCGAGAAAATTGCCCCGACTGACATCAGTGTCCTGATTATTGGGCCGTCGGGAAGCGGCAAAGAGCTAGTTGCTCGCGCCATCCACGGGCACTCCGCCCGCTCCGAGAAGAGATTTGTAGAAGTAAATTGTGGCGCTCTGGCCGAGGGAGTCTTGGAATCGGAACTGTTCGGTCACGAGAAAGGGGCATTCACCGGATCGGTCGGCAAACGGGGAGGTCTGTTTGTTCAGGCCGATGGCGGCAGTATCTTTTTGGACGAAATCGTCGAAACCAAGCCTGATATGCAAGTAAAATTGCTGCGGGTTCTGGAGGACGGTTATTTCTATCCGGTCGGAAGCGACAAAGCGGTTCGCTCCAATACCCGGGTCATCGCGGCTACCAATCGCGATTTGAATGAAGCGATTCGGGAGGGGACCTTCCGTGAGGACCTATATTTCCGCCTGGGCGTCATCAAAATTAACCTTCCGCCCCTCTTGGAACGTTCTGGAGATATCCTTCCGCTTCTGTGCCACTTCGCGGCCAAAGAGAAATTGAAAGGTTTTTCCGAAGGGGCCATTGATATGCTCCTGCGTTATGATTGGCCCGGAAATGTAAGGCAATTGCGAAATTTTGTCGCCCGCATGGGTGCGCTTCATCCCGGGGAGGAGATTTCTATAGCTGATGTCGAGCAGTTTATCACCGAACAAGGTTTCTCTCAAAAACATCTGCCGGTCGTAACCGGACACACCCCTGAGGATGCCGGACACGAGTTAATCTATCGGGCTTTATTATCCCTGGGGACAGAAATTCGCCTTCTGCGTGATTTGATAACCGCCAATTTGCCTTCCAATCATGAGATAAACTCAACCGGACCTGCACCATCCTCTTCAGTGGCGGACAGCGGCTCCATGCAGGGGATGGAAAAGGAATTGATCGCGAATGTCCTGCGCGAATCGGGCGGGAATCGCAAAACGGCGGCTCGCAAACTGGGGATCGGGGAGAGGACTCTGTACCGTAAACTTAAAAGATATAATCTGAGTTGAAAGCAAGTATAATTATATCCAT
Source organism: Candidatus Zixiibacteriota bacterium (assembly GCA_900498245.1). Classification (NCBI taxonomy): domain Bacteria; kingdom Pseudomonadati; phylum Candidatus Zixiibacteriota; species Candidatus Zixiibacteriota bacterium. The sequence goes on along the minus strand of LS998015.1, from coordinate 2,858,638 downwards.
CCTGGCGGTCGCTATCATTTTCAATCCGGGCCGGCCGGCATCGGGTCAGAGTTTGTCGCTGGATGTTTATCCGTCCGATGAAGAGTTATTCGACGCCTATATGCAGGGGGAGTTCGATTATACCACCTATTTGAATCTGCAGGAAATATTTGAAACAGGGATAGATTCCAGCGATCTTTATCTCCTGGATGAAATACCCAACCTGAGCTACTTCTCCGACAGCCGCCTGAGAGGATACCGGGGACTGGAGCGGGAGCAGGAGGAACCCTTTCTTACGTCAGATACTTCAAAGGGTGCGGCCATTTCGGGCAACCTGAAAATAAAGAGATATCAGGACCTTGACGAAGAAGCCCTGGGCAGGAATCATTATCTTATTAATGGTCGGATTACTCCCCGCTTTCTGTTTGATGCGCGCGTCAACGAAGATAATCAGCGGAATCGGGAATGGAAACAACGCTCGCTGACATACAAGAGCTGGGAAGGACTCATACGGCGAATGGCCCTCGGGAATTTTAATGCCCGCTGTGGCCTCGGGCTTGCCATCGGATATCGGGGAAGAGTTCTGAATAAAAATTTCCCCACATTCGATAAATCATTTTTCTTCCCCGATTATGGGTCCTTTAACGGCGCTTATCTCGAGAGCCGGCGAAAAAATGACGCCGTCAAATTGCTGCTTCATTATGACCGCGATGACACTACTCGAGTCCGGACCGCCGCCGCCAGCATGATGAGACAATATAGAAAATTTCGTCTTGAGGGAATCGTCCTGCAGACCAATGTTGATAATATCCACACTCATGAAAAATTTAATTTTCATCAATTTGATTTTTACGGCCAATTCCGATCCGAGATTGTCACCTCCGCCGTTGAAGTTGCACTGCAACAAAAGACCCGGCGATTGATTGGGGCGATTGTCGCCGAAACTGAATATCGTTCCCAATCGACCACCCTTCAGGGTTCCTTCTGGAAGTATGATGATGATTATATCAATCTTACCGGCGGTGGTCGTTCGGGGCGATATTATCGTACAGTCAGCATCGATACCCTTGATTTCGATTTTCGGGATCGCCGATCGGATCAAGAGGGCGCTCTTCTGCGAGGACTTACGTCTATAGCCGAAAATATGAAGTATCATTTCAGTTTTTCGGCGTTCGGTCCGAATCGTTTTCAGCGCTTTCTTGCTTTTCAAAACGGTTTTGACTTCGCCCTGTCGGACAGGAGCACGGCCCGTCTGGAATATCGGTACCGGGAGCAAAATGAGTTCGACGGCACAATATCGGATCATCAGTTTCGGGCCGAGTTGAAAAGGACAATCGGAGAAATTTCGCTGCGAAGTTATCTGGGATATCTATTTGACCAAAACCGCAATAAATATTTGGCCTGCTTTCTGCGCATTCGAACCGCGGCTGTCGGGCCCGGCAAACTCGATCTTTGGCTGAATTTCTCCAAGATAAATATGCGCACGGGACGACTCGATTATTTTTATGGATACCTCCAGGAAATAATCACCGCCATAAAAAACCTTGAGGTTACGGCCAAATATTTATATCGTTACGGCCGCGCCTATAGCGAATCCGGAAAATCCGGCTTTTATCTTGAAGGAAGACTGATATGGTGAAGTGTCTCGGCTATATCGCCATTGTCGTATTGGCAATATCAATTCTCTCTCCGCAGGTGTACGGCGATATTGAAGTGAACGAAGTCTTGTCTAATGAACCGGGCGGCCAGGTTTCTCTGGAGTGGGTGGAATTGTATAACAATTCCGACAGTGCCAAATATCTGTCATTTTACACGGTACAATTTGCCGACACGGTGTTCAATTTCCCCGGGGCGACCCTCGGGGCTCATGATTTTATGGTCGTTTGCCGCCGCTTGATCACTTCGGGCGGGACCGCCGGTTTCGAATCAGTCTGGGGGAACAACAGCGGGATCTGGGGTGATGATGCCTCGGAGTCATATCCTATCTATCAGTTTATCGGTATGGCGCTGAATAATGATTCTGGAACAGTTGTTCTCAAATATGGCGGTGTGACGAAATCGACCTTTAAATGGATCACGACCGGGGCCGACGGGGTTTCGTGGGAAAGATTCAGTCCAGGTTCGACCGCCATCAGCAACTGCATCGATCCCAGGAGCGGAACGCCGGGAATGATAAACTCCATAACTCCGGGGAATTCCGATTTATCTTTCCTTTCAATATCGGCCGAACCGCAGTTGTCAGGGAATACTATATTGTACTTTACAGTTGCCGATATAGGTCTCAGTTACGAATCAGGGAAGCAGTTGAACCTGTATTATGATTTGGATCGCGACGGTATTGTTACTAATGCAGATCTGATTGAAATCATCGACCTACCGGCAATGAACGTGAACGACACCTTTAATCTCATAACCGTACTGGAGCTTGAAGGGACCTATCCGACCATTTTGGGTCTTCTCCCTGATGATGACCGGTTAGCCAACAATGTCAGAAGTCTGACCGTGCCCGGTAGAGATTTCCCGCCGGTGGTTATTTCGGAATTTCTTGCCGACCCGCAGGCTCCTCTCGGAACCGAATGGGTTGAATTGAAAAATATAAGTGACAGCATGATTGATTTGCGAAGTTGGCTGTTGGGTGATACGTTGAGCCTGCATCCTGTTTCCTCGGGACATTATATACTTGACACCAATTGGTATGTCGTTCTTGTCAAGGATAGTTTGGCATTTCGGTCCTATTATCCCGATCCATCAATTCCTGTTCTTGAATTATCTTCCTGGTCGCTTCTGAATAATGATCATGATATGATTCGTCTTCTGGATAGTTATGGCTACTTGGCCGACGGCTATGCCTATTCATCAACTTTCGGCGATAATTATTCATGGGCTCGCGGGGATAATGATGATAAAAACAGCCGCTGGGGACGATCCAAAGAAGTCGGCGGGACACCGGGTGCCGCCAACGATGTCTTCTACCCCCCAACCGCAGCGGCTATTAATGTCAAAACCGAGCCCAACCCCTTTTCCTTGTCCAGAGACGGGATTGCTAATATTACCTATACTCTGCCTCCGGGAGAGAGTTTCTCAATGAAAGTCTATGATATTGACGGTCGGGTAATAAAAACCATGGCCGACGATTTGCCGACTCTTGAAGGAACCGTTACCTGGGACGGCAACAGCGATGGCGGGCGCCCGGTTAAACCCGGTATATATATTCTCTATCTGGAAGTTTTCGGCAGAGAGCAATATAAGCAGACTATTGTGGTGGCTCCATGAAGAAAATTCTGCTGATACTATTCTTATTGACCGGAACTCAAGCCGGGGCCTTTGATTTTGAAGCCGGAAGGAACCTCGGATTAAGTCGGATGCCCCTGTTTTCTAAACCGATGGCCAGCGATCTTCTGGTCTGCCCTGGGGTAAATCTGAATGACGGGAAGATCCTCATTGAATCGGGTTTCCAACGCCGTTTCGAATTGAAGGATCTGGATAAAGCCTATGGAGCGGCGGCCTATCGGTATCATTTCGTATTCGGAGCGATCGGGTTCTCCCAATTTGGACGAAGCGATTATTATACGGAAAGTCAATTCAAGGGCATATTGGGAGCACAATATCGGCAATTTAATCTGGCCATCATTATGGGTTCCAAAAATATCGAGTTCGGAAATGATTATGGGAAATATAGTATGACTTCTATCGGTATCGGAGGGGGAGCAAAATTGAAATCAGTTCGCTTTGGATTCAGCGCTGATAACCTTAATAAGCCGAAATTGACCTCCGCCTCCGCCGCGGAACAGCCGACTGTCGGTCTCTATACGGAAATTGAAAGCGTGAATAAATTCTCCATGACGGGGCGGGCCACTTTTGAAAAGTATGAAAAACCGTCGCTGGCCATTGGACAAATTATCAGATTGGCCGGAGATAATGGACTCTTTTGGGGCATTGGGGGAAACCCGCTGACTTATGGCGGCGGAATCGAAATGCACTATTCGTCATTTATGATAAATTATGCCGTCTCCTACCACCCGGTGCTGGGATTCTCGCACAATGTCGCCATCGGCTTTGCCGCGGGCAAGTGATGATTTATATGGATTTCATCACACCGAAAAACCGCATTAGCGAATTTGAAAAGAAAATTCTCGCCCCATATGCGGCCTTTTCCGCCAGGAGTCGCGGACGGCAATATCTTCAGGCCGAGCACCCGTTTCGTTCTGTCTTTCAGCGCGACCGCGACCGGGTGATCCATTCAGCCGCCTTCCGCCGCTTGGAATACAAAACGCAGGTATTTGTCAATCACGAGGGGGATCACTATCGCACCCGCTTGACGCATTCTATTGAAGTCGCTCAAATCAGCCGCACCGTGGCCCGTACCCTGGGTTTAAACGAGGACCTGGCGGAGGCGATTGCTCTGGTGCATGATTTGGGGCATACCCCCTTCGGCCATTCCGGTGAGGGCGTTTTGAGCCGCCTGATGGCGCCATTTGGGGGATTCAATCATAATCGTCAATCTCTGCGGGTGGTTGACTTATTGGAGCGCCGCTATCCTGATTATCCGGGTCTGAATCTGACTTACGAAGTTCGCGAGGGGATTGTCAAGCATGAGACTTCCAGTCCTCAGATATCGCCGGAGCAGTTTCCGCCCGACGAGCGTCCGACTTTGGAGGCCTCACTGGTCGATCTGGCCGACGCCATCGCCTATAACAGCCATGATGTCGATGACGGCCTTTCTTCCGGAATTCTGAACTGGGACGACCTCGCCGGCGTTCCGATCTGGAGAAGGGCCATGGAGGCGAGCGACAGAAGTCATTCTGATTTAAATCCGAAACTGCGGCGGCATGTCATGGTTCGATTGCTGGTTGATTGGCAAGTCACCGATCTGATAAATAAAACTTTCGATAATCTGATTTCCAATGACATAACATCGCTCGATGATGTCCGTCAGGCACCATCCCGCTTGGTTTCTTTTTCGAATAAGATGCAGGGAGATATTGTGGCTCTCAAAGGATTTTTGTATGAAAATATGTATCAGCATCCGAGGGTCCGGGCCATGTCGGAGGAAGCGCGCCTGATAATCGAGACGTTGTTTGAAAAATATCGTCGCGACCCGATGAGACTTCACGGCAAATTCAAATTGCGCCTTGATAAAGAGCCGGTGGAACTGATCATCTCCGATTTCATCGCCGGCATGACCGACCGCTACGCCGCCCGGATGTTCGAAGAATTAAAATAATAGACCCATTTCATTTATCATTTCCAATCGATTTTACATCATTTGAAAGGCGGCATGACGGAGTCGGACCGTCATGATACAAATAATTGATTAACCAGGCGATATCCATGATATTTATTCCGGCACGGTTGTTGATATCGGCCACTTCATAAGGATTCGGCTCCGATCCACTTTTATATATGTAATTGATAAGCGCAATTATATCGGATAGATTCAAATCACCGTCGTTATTTATATCGCCGCAGACATATGACGTAGCCCGGTCTTCAAGCATATATTGAATCAGACTGCGGGCGTCACCGTAATTCATATACCATAAACGGAATCCGAACAAATAGGTTCTCGTTCCCGGCACATCGGTTTCAAGCCCGGCACAGCCGTTTTCGAGCCGCGACTTCTCCGGCATGAGTGATCTGTAACGATGAGTGATTACGGCGTCGTCACGGGGTCTAAATATTGAAACCCCGGGTGCCGTATTGTGCGGCCATAAGGTCTCCATCATGCCATAAAAAGGATAGCGAGTCGTGTCGTAGGATAAAGAGGGAACTCCCGGCAAGGTGCTTTCGGCGGTCACGAAGCCAAATAGAGAATCCACATAAGGCGGCGCGGAATTGAAATAATAATAATCAAGACCGATGCAGTAGACTGAATCGATGGCAAAGTATTTTTGAAGGAAAGAGTTATTGACAGCATAAAATCCAGGTGCAAATTGATATGGATTAGAAAAGCCCATATAATCGAGCAACGACCCGAAAATGCACAGTTTTCCGCCCGACTCAAGGTAACGCGAATAAGCATGGCCATACTTTTCGAAACTGACATTATCCGATTGCCCTGAAAATCCATCTTCAATTATTACGAATTGATAGGGGAGAAGGTCATGCCAGTCCAGGCATAGTGCCGCCTGTCCGCTACAGACGGGATTTTTCATGGAGTCGGTAATATTAAAGAAATCATAATCATATCCTGCCAGTACTGAATCATAAAAATCCTTGATGATTTTATAAGTTACCAAATCCACCGCATTGCTGATACGGTTGACTACTACAAGAATATCTTTGGTCCGGCTTTGGCGCCAGTTGAAATAAATATTTTTGGAAAAAGGCGATTCAAACCCATTATTGTCCACCGCAGAGACAGCATATAAATATCCGTCTTTCGCGCCATAGTCGGCATAATTACTATCGCTCGAGCCGATCTGAATAAAGGGGGCAATAGCATAGTAATAATAATTCCTGCCGTATGCATTGAAAGTATCCCGGGAAGTGATAAATTGAGCGCAATAACCGCTGTCATAGAAGGGAAGGTATTTGGCCGCCGCCTCAATGCTGTCAGTAAACCTATAAATATTATAATGATCTATATTGAAGCCCGATAAGGGATGCCAGGCAACATGGGCCGGATCGCCGGGGCGAGCAAAAATGAATTCATTATTCACGTCCGGGGCAATCAGAGGTTTGCTCTGTTTGACAAAAATTGGTACGCCGGCATCACCAATATCACCCCCGGAGCGATTGGCCACATTGACAAAATAGACTTTGTCCGGATCGAGGCCTGTAAAGGTGAATTGTTCCGCTACTCCCACGCTTGCATATTCATTGAGAAATTCGGGCTTCAGCCATGGCGGAACAACTCCGGGGTATGGGAAGGAATCATATGACACCGGAGACAAGTACAATTCATAACCGTCAACATTGTCGAAAACCCAGGGGTCCCATTCGATAACCACGGAGTCTTCGTTCCGATATATCGATCTTAAACCTATGATCGGATTATTCCAGTCAGTAATAAGGCCCGCCAGAGAATCGGCAATTTCGCCGCTCCTTACAATTTTATCGAGATGAAGATTAGCCTCATACTGCTCCGGATGGTCGGGGAGGTTGTTTAAGTTGCCAATAACATGATGGACTGAGTCGGCCGTAAAAGTGGAATATACGATTCGATAACTTTCGCCGGGAGAAAGGTTGAATGGCCCCACGGATATCAGGAAACGAATGTCGCTTCTCTGGAAATAATCTGCCACAGAGACGGGCGGGGAGACCCAGGTAGTGTCGATGCTGTCTATGACCTTTATATAAGCCTCATCATAATCCCACTCCTTGTGGCGCATTATGTAATATTTGTTTCGATCCCCTTCGGGCGTTCCAAGGAATCCGCCAAAATCCCGAAACGGATCGGAAGGGGTTCCTTTATGCCGGGGACCAAAATCGTAAATACTTTCAGCATCGGAAATCCACCAGTTATAATTGGTGTCAACTATAGGCGTTGAGCATTCCGAGACCTTGTAACAGAAAGCCTTAGTCGGTGAATATACCGGGTCAAAATTGCCCTGCAGAGTGTCACCATCATTATCAATTATATAGGCAATTCCATTCGGCCGTATTGCGCCGGTTAAATCATCAGTATAACCCGAATATTGCGTCATTTTGTTGGCGACATCCCCGTCAAAATAAAATCCGCAATATCCATTTTCAATGGTTCTGGAACCGATATTGGTTATGACCAAATCATATAATATTATTTCGTTTGCAGAGTCCGCTTGCCAGATATGACTGCGATTGACCAGCCGAATATTAAGCGGCTTATGAGGCCTCCCGTCAATAGGATCAGATTCCACATAATTTGGATCGGTCAAAGTATCATAGAACTCGGCCCGCATGGAATAATCTGCGATATAATTAAATCTGGTTATCGCGGGTCGCGGCGGCATCCCCGCCGGCCACATTTCCATCGTAATTTGCCAGCCGTCGGCCCCTACCGAAACCAATGTGTCCTGATCTACAATCCCGCCCACCCATATGGCGCCGCCGAACAGATATTCTGTTCCACTTCCCGGTGGAGTCACGAATGACGCCTGTGGCCAACCTGTCGCCGGATCAACTCCGCTGCCCATAAGACCAAGGCCGAATTGGCCATAGCAGTTGAATGAGGCGTCCACCGCACCGGTTTGCTGTACACCTATATATACCGGCCAATTGATCGCCATATAATCCATGCCTTGGCTCACTTGCTCCAACCGGGTTACCGGCAGCGATTGCGCCTTAATAGAAACCCCATTATATAGATTCCTTGCTTCAGTACTCGTAATGGAGGCAGAGATAGATAGCAAGACCGCAAAAATAATAAAAATCCTGAACATATATCCCCCAAGATTCTTGACTATTGCCTTCACTTATAGAATACAGCGGAACTTAAAATGTGCAATGATATTTTCTAGTCCGGATAATAAAAAAGGGAGCGCGACCGGAAAAGGTAGAGGGGGCTAGGAAACTACCAAGTATCCCGATCGGGCACTCCCTTGTGCTCCATTTCGCTTCCCTGCAACGTTGACAAAACAACGCCTCCAGAGTGAAGCGGAAATCCCAAGTTGTGTATCTCTATTCATATTAAACAATTGAAGCGGTCGATTTGTTTCGCTATCTGTTTGAAAGAGAACAGAATAAGAACTAATCCTTTATTTTGTTGGCCGGCATATTCTTTGCCCGATACCCCGGTATGGAACTATTCTTTGGCTCATACCAACGTCAGATGTCTCGAGCGGGAAATAATGGGATGCTGGTTTGTTTCTCGATTCCCGAAGCCGGCATTTCTTTCAAGGCCCCTTTCGCCGGGGAAAAATTGCACACCGAGTATGCGTCATTATTGACACTGCTGGAATTTGTCGAGCTCAATTTTAAAATGTTCAGGGGAAAGCCGTTGAAAATCTATGGCAATAGTCTTGATCTCGTCAATCAGGTCAATATGAAGGCCGTCTGTGCCTACGAGTTCACCGAACTCCTCAAAAAGACTCTCGATTACAAGGAAAAATATCATTTCAGTCTCGGCTGGGTTCCGCCGAATCACAACCCCGCCACCAGTTCCCTTTTTGATTGACAGATGATGGCCGCCTCCGTTATTTGGGAGTGTGACACCGGCCGAACTTAATCAGGAATGGGAAGCGGGCAAATTCCGCCCCGTTTATTATTTTTACGGCGAGGAAGATTACCGGATCAAAGAGGCCGAAAAATCTCTCATAAAAAGATTCCTGCCCAAATCGCAATTAGCCGTAAACCATTCGATTTTATCAGGGGCCAAGCAGAGCCTATCCGAAGTAATGAGTGAACTGGCCGTTTTTCCCATGCTGGGGGAGCGCCAGGTCTTCACCATTACCGATATTCAGTCCCTTGATCCTGATGAAATTGAAAAAGTCCTCGCCCTTCTGCAGCCGCCGGATCCAAACCGGGTAGTCATTTTTACCAGTCCTTCGGAAAAAATCCCTAAGAGGAATACAAAAACCTTCAAATTGCTCGCCGGAAAGACGGGAGCGGTAGAATTCAACCGCCTTTCCGATGTTCTGTCAATCAAGCGGATTAAGACCATGCTCGGGGAATACCAGATTACCATAGATGACGACGCCGAAAATATTCTGGCCATGCTCGCCGACGGCAACATGGGAGGGCTGACCGAAGAGATAAATAAATTAATAAATTTTATCGGCCCGGGCGGAAAAGTGGCGAAAGAAAATATCGCCCAAATTTGCTCCAATTATCAGGTCTTTGATATTTATGAACTGGCCAATACCGCCGCCAGGGGGGAATTCGATCGCGCTCTTCAAATAATAAATTTTTATCTCAAAGAGGGGGAACGGGCCTCCGGCATCCTCTTTTGGCTGGGGGATCACTTCGCCGATTTGTATCTTATCAAAAACCGCAAACCGATCGCGGTATGGAAACAGTCAAGGAGTATGTATATCAAGGCCTTGCGAACTCAAGCCGGCTTTTTCGAAAACGAGGATCTGGAGAAGATTTTGGAGCTCCTCTCCGACGCAGACATCGATTTACGAAACAATATCCGCCCGGAAAGTATGGTTTTAGAGAGATTGATATTTAATATCTGTGCCTTGGCCGGATAAAAGTGACATAATGGATAAAAGAAACCGGGAAGAAAAAGAGACTCCGTTTGTAACCGGTATGAATGAAATACCGGATGACCGCCGGGATATTGAGGAAGCCCGGGATGGCGACAAGGAAGCTTATGGGCGGCTTGTTCTTAAATACCAGAAGCGGCTTTTTCGGTTTATTTCGATGCTGACAGGAAGATTTGACGTGACGGAAGATATTGTGCAGGAATCGTTTGTTAAGGGGTATCTGGCCCTCAATGATTTTGACGCGGAAAGGCCGTTTTACCCCTGGCTGGCAACAATCGCCCGCAATCTGGCTCTTAATTTAATTAAGCGCGAAGAGAAAGAAAAACCGATAGAAGATCCGGAATCGGTGGAATTGGTCATGAATACCCCCGATACGAGAGCCAATCCGCTCGATAGAATGATTGAGAAAGAGAATGAAAGGCGCTTCATGAAGGCGGTTCTGGCTCTTCCGGTTCCCTTCCGATCCGTCTTCGTAATGAGAACCTTCGAAGAGATGAGTTATGAAGAGATCGCCGGAAGTCTCGATATTTCTGTGGGCACGGTCGATTCCCGGTTGCACCGGGCGCGGGAAAAATTGTTAGAAATGTTGAGAGATTCGCTATGACGGAAAAGAAATGTGACAGGATTCGGCCACTATTGAGCCGAAATATCGACGGTCTTTTAAATCAGGCCGAGCAGGTCACTGTCGCGGCGCATCTAAAAGAGTGTCCCGATTGTGTGTCGTACTATAAGAATCTCCTGCGCCTGCATGATGAAGCGAAGTCCTTCATGCTCGAAGGCGACAATGACTTTTGGCTGGCCCAGAAGGATAAGATTCTGGAGCGAATCGATCAAGCCGAAAATGCCAAAATCGTCCCCATATCGCGCAAAGGGAAATTGGGACCGATTTTTAAATGGACTGCCGTGGCGGCCTCAGTGGCTCTGGTCGCCTTCATTTCAATTCGCGAATATCGGGTGACCCATCCTGAATCGGTAATATTTGACCGCGGAGCCAGACCGGCAGCAAAGAGCATTCAAATCGAACCGGCGGCAAAAAAGCCGGTTGACACTTCGGGGCAAATTATGGCGGGGGCGGCAAAACCTTCCCAGGCTCCGATTCAAGAGCCAAAGATACCGGCCAAAAAATCCGGCACCGCTCTCACTCCTGAGACGACAGTCTCCCTCACGGAGGAGGACTTTATCGCTCCCGCCGAAAAGGCGGCGCCCGCGGGGGATCAATTATCTGATCACGATAAGAATCTGCAGCCTCCAGATAAAAAGGCCGCAACTTCGCCGCCGGTGAAGAAGAGTGAACCGGTGCAAAATTTAAAATTAGGCCAAATAGAACGACCGATGCCGACGCAAAATGCAATCAATTTGGCGGCCGTTCCTAAGGCCGAGAAAGATGCCGCCGCACGGGCGTTCGCCCCGGCGGAAGAAGCCTCCGGTTATGCCGCGGACGGCCGGACCAGTGCCATCGACTCGATTTCAAAAGAAAACAATCTTGAAACATATGCCGAATGGCGTCGTCGTCTCGAATATCTTGAGGCCCGCTACGGGAATGTCTTAAACGGTCATATTTATGAATCAGCGTCCAAGGCGCGCATAACGGAAACGTCGCAGCGCACTACGCTGGCGGGATTTGCCGATGCCTACTATAATATTGCCCGCCTTACTCCGAATCCGTCCGAACGCACCGAAATGATCGCTAACCTTCAGACCCTCTTGCACCGTTCCGACATAGTAATGAAAATTCTCGTCAAAAACTATCTCGGATTCCTGCAGACCCCCAATAATTGAATCTTTTTTAAATTACTTCCGTAAATCAATCATAGATAACGGAATTAATTTTCAAACGGGAGGTCCGATGCGAAAAAGATTGTACCGTTCTCGTGTAGACAGCAAAATTGCCGGGGTATGCGGGGGATTGGCGGATTATTTCGATGTCGACCCCACTTTGATCCGGATTATCTTCCTTCTCATGATTCTGGCGCACGGCGTCGGCCTGATAGCTTATATCGTAGCCTGGATTGCTATGCCTCGCAAGCCGTTCGAATTCGCCGCCGAACCGTCCGAGCCGACGGCCGCCTCATCCGCTCCGACCCATAATAACGGCTGGTCCCGGTATCTGCCGGGAGCTATCCTGATACTCATCGGCGGCCTTTTCCTGCTTGACCATCTTTTCTGGTGGTTCGGTTTCAGTTTCGCCCTGGCCATCGTGCTGGTGCTTCTGGGCGCGCTTTTAATTTTTACGGCAGGGAAAAAGGAGGCAAATAATATCAATCATCAGCAACATGCGGAGGTGTTGTAATGACGCCGAGCCGATTTCGTTGGGGACTACTCTTTATTGCCGTCGGCATAATGTTACTTCTGAATAATTCGGGGGCTCTGTCATGGGACTACTGGGGAGAGCTGTTGATGTGGTGGCCCCTGATTCTTATTGCTATCGGTATCGAGAAAATATTTTTGAAAAGCAAATTGCAGTTCATCTCCTACCTGGCGCCGTTGATTTTAGTCGTGGCCATGGTTTATATCGCTTTTGATGTCGGATCGCAGGATCGACTCCACGATTATTTCTCGTCGTATCGCTGGGAAGAAAGCGCCGATCCATCCATTAAGGAAATTGATGCCACTATCGATCACGGGCGATCGGATTTGTTCATAAGTAGCGGCGACGATCTGGCCTCGGCCCGCTTCAATCGTTTTTCACGAAAACCAAAAATCGATTTTGACAAGAAGGACGGCGTCGCTAATCTGAATTTGAAGAGCGGTTCCCTCTGGGACGGCGGCATGGTAATCATAAATCGAGGGAGGTTCGGCCGCGATTGGAACATTTCTTTTTCGGAAGAAACCCCCTTGCGGCTGGAATGCCGCGGGCACAATTCCGATCTCCTGCTGAATATGGAATCGATACCGCTGGAGCAAATCAAGATCAGCGACCGTAACGGCGACATAAGTCTGAAATTAGGCGATCTCCGACCGAAAGTTGATGCCGATATTTCCGGTTCCGACGCCAGATTGCGGGTCCGTATTCCCCGGGATTGCGGAATCCGGGTGTCGGGGCAGGACNATATAACATATTTGAAGTCTCTCGGGTTAATTGAACAGAACGGCCTTTTCTTCTCAGACGGCTTTGACAGTTCCAGAGTGCAGATTATACTGACACTGGGCAATAAATTGCAACATCTCTCAATAGATCGCTATTGAGAATGTCCCATCCGTCCGGTAGCAAGGCCGCCTTCTCCGGCGGCCTTTCCTTTTTGAACATCCGCCAAAAATCGATTGATTTTTGTCGAGTTTTCACTTTTTTTATCGCCGCATGTCAAAACCATATCGGCTATCGGTATTTGAGGGGAAAGTAATTGCCATTGACGGTCCTGCCGGCTCGGGCAAATCGACTACCTCAAAACTCCTGGCCTCGCGGTTGGGCTATATTTATTTGGACACCGGAGCCATGTACCGGGCAGTCACCCTGTATGCCCTGAAGAATAACATAATGCCGGAGGATGGCGTGGCTCTGACCGAAGTGGCCAAAAAATTAATCATAGAATTCCGGGTGGAAGAGGATATCAATAAAGTCTATCTGAATGGCGCGGACGTTACCTATTTAATAAGAACGCCCGAGGTGACCAAGGCGGTCTCAGCGGTATCGGCCCATCCGGGGGTACGGGAGGCCATGGTCCGACTGCAGCGTGAAATCGGAAAGAAAGGTAATGTTGTGGCTGAGGGGCGCGATACGACTTCGGTGGTGTTCCCGGAAGCCGATTTGAAGATATATCTCGATGCTTCCATCTCCGAACGGGCCCGCCGTCGCCTTCTTGACTTCGCTCGGATGAATATTCCTACCACAATCGAAGAGCAAAACCGGGAATTGACACGACGGGATGCCCTTGACAGCGGCCGAAGCGCTTCGCCTCTGACCCGGACCGGCGACTCGATTGTAATCGATACCACCAACCTTACTATTGAAGAACAAGTTGATAGAATCATAAAACTGGCAAAGTCCCGTTTTTCCAAAATATGAAGATCACCTATGGCGCGGCCGCCATTCTCATCCGAACTCTGACACGGGTCCTTTTCCACATCAGGATCTCCGGGCAGGATAATATCCCTCGTGAAGGTGGTTTCATTGTGGCTAGTAATCATATTTCTTATTACGACCCGCCTTTAGTCGGAAGTTTCACGAGGCGCGAAATGCACTTTATGGCCAAGAAGGAATTGTTCCGCAATTGGCTGTTCGGCGCCCTGATCGCACATTTCAATGCCCATCCGATCAACCGGGGCGGCTTCGATAAATCGGCCATCGAGACTGTGGTGACCCTGCTTAAAAAGGGCCGAAATGTTGTCATTTTCCCCGAAGGAACCCGCGCCAAAGGAGATGATTTCCTGCCGCCGCGCCCGGGAATCGCCATGATCGCCCGGGCGGCCGGGGTCCCGGTGGTGCCGGCCTTTCTATCCGGTTCCAATAATCTAAGGGCCTGCTTTCTTGGTCGTGCCAAAATGTCCATTGTATTCGGGCGGCCGATGACTGCGGCCGAAATCTCGGCCTTTGCCCGCGACAAGGAAGGCTATCGGCGGCTTGCTGCGGTGATTCTGGATCGTATAAAATTGCTGAAAGAAGACTATATGAAATCTCAAACGGGCCATTGACTTTTGAGAAATATTGTATAATAATTGCGGGCCAGGTCGATATTAATTTAACGCCTGTACATAATTTTGAATATCCCGACGGCGGCCTTCTGCCTTTAGGATAAATATACTGTTTAAGGAGGATTTTTTAACAATGGCCGATGCCCAAAATCGTGCGCAGAAAAATGTTGAATCGACAGGAGGTGAACAGCCGAAGCTGACCAAGAGGAAAGCCGGGTTAGCCAAGAAAACCAAAACCAAGAAAGTCAAATTGGTTAAGAAGACGGATGTTGACACCGCCGCCCAGACAACTCAAGAAGAAAAACCTACCGAACAAATAGTCACGGCTCGCCGCCAGCGGCTGGCAGAGCGTGTCGTAACTCGCAAAGAGCCCCCCGCCAGACCGGAACCGGAAGCGGTAGCCTCGATGAAACTGACCGACATCAACAGTCGGGAATATTCTCAGGACGAATACAAACGGCTCCTGGAAATGTATGAAGGTACCATCAAGGATATTAAAGAAGGTGAAATCGTAAGCGGAACGGTGCTCGGTGTCACCCGTGATGATGTTATCGTCGATGTCGGATTCAAATCCGAAGGAATCATCCCGATTGGCGAATTCCCGGAGCCGATCAACATTGCCGTTGGTGAAAAAATCGATGTCTATCTGGAACAGATTGAAGATCAAAATGGTCAACTGGTCCTTTCGAAGCAAAAGGCCGATTTCATGCGGGTCTGGGACAGAATCCAGGATGCCCATGATTCCGGCGAACTGGTTCAGGGCCGTGTGATGCGCCGCATCAAGGGCGGAGTCGTGGTTGATATTATGGGCGTGGATGCCTTCCTGCCCGGATCCCAGATTGCCCTTCGTCAGGTGCCCGATTTTGATGCTTTGATCAACAGCATGATGGACCTCAAAATCATAAAGTTGAATAAGAATCGCCGCAATATCGTCGTCTCCCGTCGAGTCGTCTTGGAAGAAGAGCGGGAATCGAAAAAAGCGACCCTTCTTAAAGAAATTCAAGTGGGGCAGGTCCGCGAAGGTATTGTCAAAAATGTTACCGACTTCGGAGTCTTTATTGACCTGAGCGGTGTCGACGGCCTTCTTCATATTACGGACATGTCCTGGGGAAGAATCAAGCATCCCAGCGAGATGGTCTCTTTGGGAGATAAGATTTCGGTCAAGATACTCGATTTTGATGACCGTACTTCCCGCATTTCGCTCGGCCTGAAACAGCTCACCCCGTATCCTTGGGAAAATATCGAAGAGAAATACCCGATCGGGAAGAAAGTCACCGGACGGGTGGTTTCCATCACCGATTACGGTGCATTCGTGGAACTGGAAAAGGGTGTCGAAGGACTTATTCACATTTCTGAAATGTCCTGGACTCAACATATCAAACATCCTTCGAAAATCATGAATGTCGGCGACAAGATTGACGCCGTGGTTCTTTCCGTG
Organism: Candidatus Zixiibacteriota bacterium; assembly: GCA_900498245.1. Lineage (NCBI taxonomy): Bacteria > Pseudomonadati > Candidatus Zixiibacteriota > Candidatus Zixiibacteriota bacterium. The sequence continues at coordinate 2,842,462 of LS998015.1, read as the reverse complement.
GATAAAGAGAATGAGAAAATATCTCTCGGTATCAAACAGATGGAACCGGATCCGTGGGAGACCATCGAACGGAAATATCCGGTCGGCAAAATTGTCTCCGGAAAAGTTCGCAATTTGACCGCTTTCGGTGCCTTTATCGAATTGGAGGAAGGGATCGACGGTCTGATTCATATTTCCGATATGTCCTGGACCAAGAGGATTCAGCATCCCTCGGAACTGATGAAGAAGGGCGACAAAATCGAAGTCAAAATCCTTCGGATCGATCACGAGAATCGCCGAATTTCGCTCGGTTTTAAGCAGTTGAAAGATGATCCATGGCCGGAAATTGCCCGGAAATTTTCGATTGGATCCGAGTCTTTGGGGACCATCAGCCGGGTGTTGGATCGCGGCGTGACAGTCGATCTGGACGGTGAAGTGGAAGGTTTCGTCCCGACCGCCCAGCTGGGCAAGCCGGATTTGGCGAATCCCGCCGATGTCTTCAATGAGGGCGATCAGTTGCCACTGCAGGTCATTGAACTGGATAAAGCCGCTCACAAAATCGTGCTTTCGGTATCGGCCTATTATAAAAATAGGGAGAAATCCGAGCATGAAGAATTTCTGGCCAAGCATCCCACTCGGACCATTTCGATGGGTGAGGCCCTTGGCGAGAAAGCGGAGAGCGGGATGGCACCCGAATCTGAGAGCCCGGCCGAAGATAGTCAGGCATCTTGAAGTTCTTTTGATATAGTTGTCTTTTTTTGCAGAGCCCCGCGTTCGGGGCTCTGATTTTTTGGGTATATTTGCGTAAAGTGTAAATATGAAAAGAGTGGCGTTGGAGACAATCGGATGCCGCCTTAACCAATATGAAACGGAGCGGCTGGCCGGACAATTGGCGAAACTTGGCCTTACTCGCGTCGATTTCGAAGACGCGGCCGATCTTTATATTGTTAATACCTGCACCGTGACCGGACGGGCCGACGCCAGTTGCCGCCGCGCCATTATCAGAGCCGGTAAAAATGAGCGCGCCAAAGTGGTAGTCATCGGCTGTTATGTTACCGCCGATCCGGATAAAGTCGCAACCCTCAATGGCGTCGATCTGGTCATCAATAACGAGGAAAAAGAGAGGACTCCGCAGCTCCTTCAGCAGTATTTCCCGGATCTGTTCAATGATCCCTATCACTCATTAGAAACGCCGCCGATTTCCGATTTTCACCGCCATAATCGGGCCTGGGTCAAAATCGGCGACGGCTGCAATCAAAATTGCTCTTATTGTATCGTTCCTATGGTCCGGGGCGGTATTGTCAATCGGGCGCCGGACGAGATAATTGCGGAGATTAACAACTTAATCTTGAGCGGCTATAAGGAAGTAGTCCTGACCGGGGTGCATTTAGGGCGATACAGCTATGATAAAGTAGCGTCTTTGGCCGACCTGGTGGAACAAATTCTCGAACGGACCTCTCTGGCCCGCCTTCGGCTATCATCAATCGAGCCTCAGGAAATCACTGAGAATCTGGGTCGAACCATATCCGGTGCCGGAGACCGTATCTGCCGCCATCTTCATATTCCACTTCAATCGGGCTCTGACCGCATACTGAATTTGATGCACCGTCCTTATACCGTACGAAAATATTTGGAAGCTGCGGAAGAAATGAAGAGGAGAATTCCGGGCTTGATCATCGGGGCAGACATAATTGTCGGTTTCCCCGGAGAGACTGATGATGATTTTGAAAAATCAGTGGCGACGGCATCATCGGGATTGATTGATTATTTGCATGTCTTTTCATACTCCGATCGCCTCGGAACCGAGGCTTCTCGCCTGAAAGAGAAAATCCATTCCAGCATAATCAAGAAAAGAAATGAAGTCCTGCACCGGGTCTCCCGGGATATTCATCGTCGGGCGCTGGAGAGGGAAATCGGCCACTGGCACGGGGCCATTTCAGAACATCGAGCGCCAAATGACAAACTCAGTTTCGGAATTACCGACAACTTTTTGAAGATCCAGATGCCGGCCAATTCAAATTGTGGTAAAGATATAATTAAACTGCAGGTCACCGGGGTCGTGGACGATTACATGGTCGGCCGGCCGGAATAATTCCGGAACCTCGGAATTCATAATAGTCTGCCTCTTCTTAGAAGAATTTACCGTATCCATCGGAAAAGTTTTCTGAACGATTGCTATTAATTCGCGGTCCGAACCAATAAATAATTTTCACAATTTATTGTGCCATCGGCACTTAGACTCTCTGTGCTAATTGTGGCACAGCCCTTGCTAAAACAGTTTCTGGAAAAATGTAACTATGTCTATTGATTGAAATGGCAAACGATAAACAAAAAGATGAAAACGAAGTGGTCGGATTGGATGACGAAGTCCAGAACCCGCCATCGTCATCGAGCCTGAAACGATTCATTCTTCCCGCTCTTTTCGGTGCAATCGTTTTTGCGGCCGCGGCTGCTGTCACCCCTCTTATTTTTAATAAGAAGCCGGCGGAAATAAAGCCCCCTTCAACCGAGATATCAACGGTTGACTCTGTTTCTGCCGAAGACGCGGCCTTTAGTCTGTCCGATACGTTTGCCACGATTGAATTCGATACTGCTGAAGCCCTCAAGGAATTGGCGGCTTTGGAAGGGCTTCCGGAAAATAAGCCGACCGATTCGAGCAGGGTACCGGAAGCAAATATGTCCGATACACTATCCGTACTTGAGAAAACCCTCAATAAGATCGTCGAGGAGCAGGCCGCACTCGATAAGAAGAAAAGAGATCTTGATTCTTTAAATCAGAGAATTGCCGCCGGCTTGAATCGCCTGGACCAGGCCGAGGCCACCAGAATTGTCGCTTTGGCCCGTCTCTACGACGGTATGCGACCCGATGAAGTCGCCAAATTATTTGAAAATCTTGATGATACGCTGGTCGTGGCGATTTTGCCGCGAATGAAGCCGGCTAATGCCGCGAAACTTCTGGCGCTTCTGCCCCCCAAACGGGCCGCCAGCATTTCGACGCAACTGATAACGGTCGCAGGACAATAAAATGGAAACCAACCATCAAATACTCAATATCGCGTCCCTGGTTGCCACGTCGCCAGTCAAAGGCGCCGCCGGCTCCCCGACTGAATCTGCTGAGGCTGAAAATAATAAAAGCTTCAATAATATTTTTGGTGCAACTCTCAAAGATGATTCCGGAAAGTCTGCCCCGGACGGCCTAATAGCCCTTCCCGTCAATGCCGCGATGCCTCTAAATTTGAATATCATGGATCCTATTTCTGAGGAGAATCCTGGGAATGGCTTGACTACACAAAATCTCAAATGTAATCAACCGGTTATATATGGCGAATTATTGTCGCTTTTGAATAAGTCGGGCCTTATCGCGGGCCAGGACCAGTTATCACTGGACCCCTCGGGATTATTGCTGAACAATCAGGATTTAATGGCCGGGCCAAATAGTATCCTTCCGCAAGACTCAAATTCAATTAACAATTTACCTGTAATGCAGCCTACGAGCTCTCTGACCCAATATTCGCCGGAAAATCTCTCATTAAATATGTTGCAGGAAAATATACCGGATGAGCAGATGCTGAATAACGGCGCAAGTATCACAGCCGGTGAATCTAAAAAAATTGAAGAAAGTGGGCTTTCCAAAAATTTCCGTTCAGACATAATTGGCAAACCGGCAATCTTGCGGACCACTCTGGATTCGCAGTTTGCCGGTTTGAAACCGCTCGACGGTTTGGATGAAGTGGCGGCCGGACTGAATGTCCGCGAAACATATATATATAATGAAGGCGGCAAAACCGCCATCCCGCAATCACCCCAAATGGTTAATAATAGCGGGGCCGCGGATTTGAAGGTATTTCCCCCTTTGCTTGATGGCGCAGGGGTACAACCGATTCCCAGGGAAGGTCAGAAGCCCCAAAAAGATAGCCCATCCAATAATAATATTCAGGTTGCATCCAATATTGAAAATGCCCCGACTGAGGTGCCTATTTCAAGAACTAATGAAAATATCGACCCGAAATCGCATGATTCGGATAAAATTAAGAACCCTGTCGATTTGCAGACCGGATCCATTAAAACTACAGGTCCAAATGTGGCTCTCGACAAAACATCCTCGCCCTTGCCCGCTCCGTCTCAAACCAGTTCGGCCACCGTTGAGACTCCCGCTCCGGCCGTTCGTTTTATCGTCCCGCCGGAATTGACAAAAGGAAATATTAAAAACGGGCAGGTTGTGGTTATCAAGATGGAGCCCGAAAATCTGGGCCAGTTGCGTCTGATACTTTCGACCCACCACGACACGATTAATGGTCGTCTCATTGTTGAAAATAATGCCGTTCGTACCGTGGTCGAATCGAATTTGACCAATCTGTATGACCAGCTCTCCCGGCAGGGAATTCGCCTGGAAAATTTCGAAGTGGCTCTGAACGCTGGTCAGAACGGCCGGCAATTTGGCTCCGGGCGATCATCCGATGATACCAAACCGTCGGGACGTTCCAGGAAATATTTGCCAGATAATGTGTCGTCAATTCAAAGCGCTCCGTCGGTCCCCCGGGGACGGATGTATATCGGGTCCGCCGGCGTGAATTGGATGGCGTAAGGAGGAAAAAATGGGAATCATATCACCTATCGCGGTTGACAGTAATGGCCGGGCCATGACGGCGGCCGCTCAAAATACGCTCGATAAAGATGATTTCATGAAACTGCTGATCACCAAAATGTCCCATCAGGATCCGCTGAGTCCGACCGATGATGAAACTTTTATCGCCGAACTGGCGCAGTTTTCGTCTTTGGAGCAATTGCAGAATCTCAACGGCTCGCTCTCGACTTCCCTGCAATGGGATTTTCTCCAGAATCAGACCATTAATAATACCATGGCGACTTCATTAATTGGCCGCCAGGTTAAAGCCGAGACCACCGGATATTATCTGTCCGACAATAACAAACCCAAAATCAGTTTCACTACCGATCAGTACGCCCAAAACGTGACCATCACAATCAAGGCCTCGGACGGGACGGTTGTCCGGACCTTGACACAATCCGGGGTGGCCCCGGGGCAGTCATCGATTGACTGGGACGGTAAGGATGAGAATGGCAATCGCCTGGCCAAAGGATTTTATACCGTAACTTTGAGCGCCACCGATGCGCAGGGAAAGAGTTTTACCCCGTCGACTTATATCGAAGGAAAAGTTAAAGGCGTTGTTTACCGGGACGGCCAGGCCTATCTGCAGGTGAATGACGAGGAAATTTCCTTGAGTGACGTCCGGGAAATTATCGCATAGCATGGGAAGGTGAGAGGTTTATAATGAGAATAAATAGTTTCAATTCGCAAGTGAAGTTGCTGGACATTGTCCAGGGCGACAAAGCCAAAACTGTGGTGAACAAAATAAATTCCAACTTGGGGAAAAAAGAAAACTTTGCCCAGGAATTGGCCAAGGCCCGCGAAATCAATTTTTCTAAGCATGCCCGCGAGCGGCTCTTCTCCCGAGGCATCGAATTATCGGACAGCAAATTAAATCAGTTGTCGCAGGCCATCGATAAGGCGTCGGTGAAAGGCTCCAAGGAGACTTTGATACTCGACGAAAGCTCCGCTTATGTCGTCTCGGTGCCCAATCGTACCGTCATCACGGCCTTCGGAAAGGAGAATCTTCGCGAAGGTGTCTTCACTTCTATCGATTCGGCCATAATACTATGATGAAAACGATGAAAATAATAACAATAAACCATGGAGTGGGCTGGACCCCGTTCAAAGACGGGGGGGCCTTGCTTTTAAGTAAGGAGGATGTACATCTATGATGGCATCGCTTTTTGCCGGGGTTTCGGGACTGCGGAACCACCAGACTAAGATGAATGTAATCGGCGATAACATCGCCAACGTCAACACCATCGGCTTCAAAGCCGGTCGGGTGACTTTCCAGGAAGCGCTCGTGCAATCGTACAAGGGTGCCGGGCGGCCGTCGTCATTGAACGGCGGCACCAATCCCGTTCAGTTGGGATTGGGTATGAGTGTGGCGACCATCGATAATCTCTTCCAGCAGGGCGGCCTGGAGACGACCGGGCAGATAACCGATCTGGCTATTCAGGGCTCGGGATTCTTTGTGCTTTCGAACGGGACCGGCCGCTTCTATACCCGCGCCGGAGCCTTTGGATTTGACGCCAATTCCAATCTGGTTGACCCGTCAACCGGTATGTTCGTGCAGGGGAAAATGGCTGACGCCGATGGAAATATCCTCAGCACCGCCACAGTCGGAAATATAACTCTTCCGTTCGGTCAGCAGGATCCGGCTCGCGCCACCACCCGCGTCAATCTTGGAAATAATTTGAACTCCGTGGCCACCGAATCTACGGCGACTTTGCAGTCGAGCGGTACCACCAACATTAATACGGTTTCAGGAACGGCCATTAACGGCGCCGGAGGTGTTCATACCTTGACACTTACCGGAGCCCAGGCAACCAATTCCACTTTTACCGGAACTTCCGTGGGCGATGACGGTTCCGGGAATCCGGTAGTCGCTTTATCCGGAAATATGACTTTGGGATCACTCGGTGTGACCGACGTCACCGGTTTCACGTTGTCGCGCGATAATGGGGCTATCGTAGATACGGTCTCCGGCTTAACCCTTAATTCTAGTATAAACGATTTAATTACCGCTATCAATCAGATCGACGGTATCAGGGCCGAACTGGTCGGTGGTCAGATTCAACTGACCCGCGAAAAGGCCGGTTCCGGCACCGATTATAATATTACTTCCTCGGCGTCATCCGTGACGCTTAACGCCAACGGCGCGGCTACGGCCGGCAATATTGTCGGCGTGGTTTTTGGTGTCGCCGACGGCAGTACGCTGGCCGCCAACAACGGGTCCAATCATTCCTTTGTCTGCAATGATGTTTTCACTCCGACCGGCGGCGTGGCGTTGGATCCGGAAATGCTTGATATTGAAGTCGATGATAACACCGGCCTCGCCACCGGTATCGCCGGCCTCGGCGGTGGAGGTGTCGAAATCAGCAGTCTTAATGGCCTCAGCGCCGGAACGTCTATTATTAATACCGCCGATACCACCCACTCTACTTCGATAACGGTCTTTGACTCACAGGGCGGAAAACACACCATGACCATTCAATTCACCAAATCGGTGAATCCGAATGAATGGACCTGGTCGGCCGCTTTTACCGGCAATGAAATAATTCTCGGCGGCGGAACCGGAACGGTCCGCTTCAACCAGGACGGATCCCTTCTCTCATTCGGCTATAACGGTGGTTCTACGGGACTCTCCTTTGATCCTAATAATGGGGCCGCGACCGTGAATTTGGATATCAATGCTGGCACCGCCGGACGATATGATGGCCTGACCGGTTTTGCCTCGGCCCATACCGCCTCAATTATGAACCAAAATGGCTATGGCCTGGGTATTCTGGACAAGATATCCATCGATGCCAATGGCAATATTTCAGGTATTTTCACCAATGGTGTCAGCCGCGTTCTGGCCCAGATTATACTGGCCGATTTCAATAATCATGGCGGTTTATTGAAGGCCGGCCGGTCGCTCTATCAGGTATCGGCCAACTCCGGCCAACCGATTGAAGGCGTAGCAGGTGAGACCATATCGGGAACACTTTCCTCCGGCGCTCTTGAGGCCTCTTCGGTCGATATCGCCCAGGAATTTACCAATATGATCACGGCCCAGCGCGGTTTTCAGGCCAATGCCCGCATCATCACGACGTCCGACAACATGCTGGACGAATTGGTGAATCTGAAGAGATAACAGGTGACTTTTAAATGATAAAGTTAACCAAATTGAATAACAGCGAAATTGTTATTAATGACGATCTGATTGAATTTGTGGAAGCGATTCCGGACACCATAATCAGTTTTACTGACGGTAAGAAAATTATGGTCAAAGAGAGTCCGGACGAAGTGATCCGCAAAGTGGCCGCCTTTCGCCGGCTGGCCGCAGGGATTGATCCCGTATCGGATCGGAAGCAGGAATAGCGGGAAGGAAAGTCAAGATGGCTGATAAAAATGATGCCAAAGCCCCGGACAAGGCTCCTGTTCCCGAGGCAGAAGCGACTCCCAAAAAGAAGGGACTGCCACCGGTGGTGCTTTATGCTGTCATCGGCCTAGTTGTCATTGGGGCCGGTTTTTTCGCCGGTAAGTCCTTTTTTGGCTCGGCCGGTAATGCCCCGGCGACTGAGAAAAAAGAAAAGCCGAAGAAAACAGCCGGCGGAGAAAAGGAAGGGGCCTCGACGGTATTCAAGGTTGATAATATTATCGTCAACCCGTCCGGAACGGGCGGCACCCGGTACCTGTCGGTTTCCATGGCCTTCGAAGTCGGTTCGCAGGAGACCATGCGGATATTCGAAGACAAACAGCCCCTTATCAGAGATGCCCTGATAACTATTCTGGGGTCGAAAACCATCGAGCAGTTATCGGATCCCAGGCAAAAGGAAATAACCCGTTTTCAGATCAAGAAACGGATTGAGCAATTGCTGCAACTTGATGATCTGGCGGCGGTATATTTTACCGATTTCATCATACAGTAGGCGAGTGCAGGGAAGAGAAACGTGGCAAAAATATTATCGCAAGAAGAAATCGATGCCCTGCTGAGCACGGTCTCGGCCAGCGAGCCGGTTCAGGATCCGGCGCAGGCTAAATCGGAACAGACCCGCTCGGTTGTGACCTATGACTTCAAGCATCCCAACCGGGTTTCCAAGGACCAGGTGCGGACTCTGGAGAACATGCACGACAACTTCTCCGGGCACATCGGCTCGACCCTTTCGGCGATGTTGCGAACTATGGTCGATGTCGATCTAATCTCAGTCGACCAGATCAACTATTCTGAGTACATAATGTCACTGGTTTCCCCGTCTTGCACTTATACTTTTGGCGCCCCGCCCCTGGAAGGGCTCTGTATAATGGATTTCAATCCGTCCCTGACGTTCTCCTTTATCGATCGGATGTTCGGAGGCGGGGAGAAGATTCTGGAAATCGAGCGGGAACTGACCGGGATTGAGAAATCGGTCATGTCCAAAATTGCCCTGCGTATTTATCGTGATCTGGAGGATTCCTGGCAAAATATCGTGCCGATTAATATCGAGCAAAATTCTTTTGAAACCAATCCCCAATTTATCCAGGTGGTGCCGGCCAACGAAACGGTGATAGTCGTCTCCCTGCAGTTGAAACTTTTCAGCACTACCGGTCTCCTGACAATCTGCTATCCGTATGTTTCGCTCGAAGGCGTCCTCTCGAAACTTTCGGCTCAGAACTGGATCGATGCGACTAAGAAGAAAGCGGTCGGAAGCAGTCGGGAATTGAATGAAGAAAACCTGAAAAATACACCGGTGGAAATGGCCGCGGTTTTGGCAAATACCAGACTGAAAATGCGTGATTTCCTTAATCTTCGCGTCGGAGATGTAATCACAACGGATCAAAAGATTAACGACTCGGTCGATTTGCTGGTGGCACAGCGCAAAAAATTTCTTTGCCGACCGGGACTTTTCGGTAAACGGCGAGCCTGCCAGATTACCGAAATTTTTCCGTACTTAGAAAAGGAGTGATGTCAATGGGAGATGAGAACGATCTGCGGCAAATGCCGCCGAACCAAAATATCAAGGATGATACCGGCGATGAACCCAAAATGGGTTCGCCCGATGCCGAGGCCTCACCGCCTGAAAAAGCCGATGATCCTTCGATGATCAGCCAGGATGCCATCGATAATGTCCTTCGCGATATGGCCGGTATGGGGCAGGCGGACGAAACCCCGGAAGATGCCGGGGAGGAAGGTCCGACCGTAAATAAAGCCGATTTTCAGCAATTATCTATCGGGAATGAAAAGCGGGATCCCAAAAATATCGACCTCTTGATGGATGTCGACCTTCCGGTATCGATCGAATTGGGACGAACCAGGATGAAAATAGCCGATATCCTGGCCCTTGGACCCGGTTCGGTTGTGGAACTGGATAAATTGGTCGGCGAGGCGGTCGATCTGCTTGTCAATCAAAAATGTGTCGCCCGCGGCGAAGTGGTCGTGGTTGAAGAAAGTTTCGGGTTGCGTATAACGCAGTTAATGTCACCCGAAGAAAGAATTAAGAATCTCCAATGAGTCCGAAGAAGAAATCACTGATACTTGGATTTCTTTTAATGGCGGTCCTGGCGGTCCTGCTGGTGACCACGCAATTGTCCGGTATTAAAACGACCGCTCCGGGGGGTGACGCCGCACTCTATGCCGCCGACTCCGCAGTTGCTTCTCAAACATCAACCGTAACCGATAGTGGCGTCGTGGAAAAAGAATCGATGCTCTGGCCGCTGGTGAAACTTGTCGGAGCGCTGACACTCGTGGTCGGCTGCATTTACGGATTTCTATACCTGTTAAAGAGAATGATGGGCGCCAAATTATCGTCCAATCGGGAGCATCGCCTTCTGGAAGTACTGGAAACTACATACATCTCCCAGAAAAAGTCGGTGGCCTTGATTCGGGTGGCTGAACGGTCGGTTCTGGTCGGCATCACGGAAGAGAACATCACTCCTCTGACCGAACTCGATAAAGATGAGACGACCCAGATGCTCGGCGATCTCGCCCCGGAGAAACGGCCTGTTGGCTTTAAGAGTTTGCTTCGCGAGGCGCGGGGAAAATTCAGCTCTTTTAATGCGAGGAAAATAAAATCTACGGAATTGACGGATGAAATAAAAAGTCCACAGACGGTCTAATTGAATATGGCGGCAGGACGCCGTCGAAAATAGGATTTGCTTTTTCATAGGATATGAAAAGAAAAGTTGCTCTAGCTATATTTGCCGTAATTTTGGCGTCTCTTATAGCCGCCTCCGCTCAGGGGCAAGGCGTCCCCAAAATATCGGTCGAAGTCGGCCAGACCACCAAGCCGAACGAGCTCTCAAGCACATTACAAATCGTTCTCCTTCTGACCGTGCTGACACTGGCTCCATCCATTATTTTGATGGTCACATCGTTCATCCGCATCATCGTTGTTCTGGGATTCCTTCGGCAGGCCATCGGGACGCAGCAGTTGCCCCCCAATCAATTAATGATATCATTGGCCCTTATCCTGACCTTTTTTATAATGAGTCCGATGGCCAATAAGGCCTATAATGACGGTCTAAAGCCCTTTTTGGACGAAAAAATTACCAAAGAAGTGGCCTTTCAAAAGGGGATGGAGCCGTTTCGCAAATTCATGCTGGCGCAGACACGCGAAAAAGATCTGGCTCTGTTTGTCAATCTGGCGCATCAGCCGAAGCCGAATTCGCCCGATGATGTCCCGCTCCATATCTTGATTCCCGGATTTGTCTTGTCGGAATTGCGGACGGGGTTCCAGATAGCCTTTTTGATTTTTGTCCCGTTTTTGATAATTGACATGATTGTGGCCTCGGTCCTCATGGCCATGGGTATGATGATGCTGCCGCCCACTATTGTTGCTTTGCCGTTTAAGATTTTGCTGTTTATTCTGGTGGACGGCTGGTACCTGCTGGTCAAATCACTGGTGGAATCGTTCCATTGAAGGAAATGATATATGACTCCTGAAGTTGTTTTGGCTATTGCCCGTGATGCCGTTCTGACAATGCTTCTGGTTTCGGCACCGATGCTGATTTCGGGACTTCTGATCGGTTTGATAATCTCCATTCTTCAGGCTATCACCCAGGTTCATGAAATGACTTTGACTTTCATCCCCAAGATCATTGTCGTGGCCCTGTCGCTTCTGCTCTTTTTACCCTGGATCATCAATACCATTGTCGATTTCACCAATCGCATGTATGCCATGATTCCTACGCTATGAGAAATAGCCGATTGAAAAGATTTCTACGGGGCCGGGCAAACTTTTCCATCCACCCCAAATTTCGGTCTTCTTTGGCTTTCGATGCCGCAACGTAATCAGTTGTAATTAAGCGACTTACAATTTCAGACAAGTAGCCTTCAGGGTTGGCATAAGACTTGATTAAAGTCTTGACGAATAACCCGTACTGTAGGTAAAAAGACTTGTTCGAATTTGTAACATATAGCGCCGACAAATTGGAAACCTTCCTACTGGTCATGTTTCGGGCCGGGGGGCTTTTCATCAGCGCACCCATCCTCGGCAACAGAAATATCCCCGCCATGATAAAGGCTGGATTTGCCATAATCCTGGCCATCATTCTTTTACCCCTGGCGGCCAAGACACAACCGTTGCAGATCGCCTCAATTTGGACCTTGGCCATTCTGGCGGCAAAGGAAGTTCTGACCGGATTTGTCATCGGCTTTTTCTTCTCCCTGCTTTTCATCGCCATTCAGATGGCAGGAAGCATCGTGGGATATCAAATCGGGCTGGCCATTGTCAATGTTTTGGATCCCGAGGCCGGCTCCGAAGTTTCCATCATCGGCGAATTCTGGTTTATTGTCGCGGCTCTCCTTTTTCTGGCGATTGACGGTCATCATGCTATCATCTCGGCCTTTGCCGACAGTTATCGCCTCATCCCGGTCGGAGTCTTCAATTTCTCCGGGACAGTGCAGGAATTCATAATTCGTTTCACGGCTTATTCCTTTGTCATGGCCGTGAAAATCGCGGCTCCGGTTATAATCACACTTTTCCTGACCGAAGTGGCGCTGGGCGTCGTGGCTCGGACTGTTCCCCAGATGAATATTTTTATTGTCGGACTCCCCTTGAAAATCGGGGTCGGCTTTTTAATCATCGCCGTTTCTCTGCCGGTCTTTCGCTTCATCGTCGAAAAATCGGTGGTCTTTCTTGATGGCGAAGTGGCCCGGCTCCTGGCCGGAATAGGAACGATTTAGAAAGATAGATATGGCCGACGAGCAATTCCAGGAACGAACCGAACAAGCGACCCCGCGCCGGCGCCAGAAAGCCCGCGAGGAAGGAAAAGTCGCCCGCTCCGTGGAACTGAACTCGGCCGTCATTTTATGCCTGGGTGCCGTGGCCCTCTATTTCATGGGGCCGCTCCTGGTGGGGCAGTTAAAAGACTATATGATCTTCACCTTCAGTGAAGCCCCCAAAATGAATCCCGGCTTCGATACTCTGGTGAGTTTGTTTTCCTCGAAAATTTTGACTTTCTTTTTCCTCCTGGGGCCGATACTGCTGGTTCTTTCCCTGGTTGCTTACGGCATCAATGTCATGCAGGTCGGCTTCATGTTTACCGGCAAGCCGCTGGAACCGAAACTGGACAAATTGAATATCGCCAATGGCATCAAAAAGATGTTCTCGGTCCGTTCCCTTATGGAATTGACGCGTGACACCTTAAAATTGATTGTCATCGGATTTGTCGGATATAAGGCCATCACTTCGCAACTCGATTCCTTCTTTTTGCTCTCGGATAACTCGGTAGCGGTTTTCGCCGGCGCCATGGGTAAAATGGCCCTCAAGACATCTCTTCAAATCGGTATCGTTATGCTCCTTATTGCCGTCCTCGATTATGCCTATCAGAAGTACGATTTCGAAAAATCTATTAAGATGAGCCGTCAGGAAATTCAGGATGAATACAAAGACACGGAGGGCTCGCCGCAGATTAAGGCCCGCGTGCGGCAGATCCAGCGTGAAGTCTCCCGCAAAAGGATGATGCAGGACATTCCCAAGGCCGATGTCGTCGTGACCAACCCGACCCACCTGGCGGTCGCTCTCAAATATAACCCCGATGAGATGGAAGCCCCCATGGTGGTGGCCAAGGGTGAACGGCTGGTCGCCGAAAAAATAAAGGAAATTGCCCGCAATGCCGGTGTCCCGGTGGTCGAAAATCAGCCGCTGGCGCGGGCCCTATTCAGCATGTGTGAGATCGGTTCTTATGTCCCGGCCAAGTTGTACCGGGCCGTGGCTGAAGTCCTGGCTTATGTCTATCGACTCAAAGGGGTGGGGGTATAAGAAATGGCTCTTGGTAACGATTCCTTTTTGACCAATCTGACAAAGCGTTCCGATATCGTTCTGGCCGTCTTTGTTGTGGCCATTATTGGGGTTTTGATAATACCGGTACCAGCCGGATTCCTCGATTTTGCTCTGGCCTTCAATATCACCTTCTCGCTGGTGATTCTTCTGACAACCCTCTATATCACCAGACCGCTCGAATTATCGGTTTTTCCGGGAATGCTTCTGATTGTCACACTGATGCGCTTGTCCCTCAATGTGGCCTCGACCCGCCTTATTTTGAGTTCCGGATACGCCGGTGAAGTCATCAATTCTTTCGGGAATTTTGTGGTGCGGGGCAATTATGTGGTTGGCTTTATTATCTTCATCATTCTCGTCATCATACAGTTTGTCGTCATTACCAAGGGCGCCGGACGAATCTCGGAAGTCGCCGCCCGTTTCACTCTCGATGCCATGCCGGGCAAGCAGATGGCCATCGACGCCGATCTGAACGCCGGCATCATAGATGATCAGGAAGCCCGCCGCCGCCGCGAGGAAATTGCCCGCGAGGCCGACTTCTACGGCGCTATGGACGGTGCCTCCAAATTTGTCCGTGGCGATGCCGTCGCAGGGATATTAATCACTATGATAAATGTTGTCGGCGGCTTTATAATTGGAATTCTCATGCAGGGTAAATCGGTTTCCGAGGCCCTGCGGACCTATACACTCCTGTCTGTCGGCGATGGTTTGGTGACCCAGATTCCCGCCCTGATTGTTTCGACTGCGGCCGGCATTATTGTCACCAGGGCCGCCTCGACCTCGAACATGGGCGCCGATCTTGCCAAGCAGTTATCCAAACAGCCCCGTGCCGTCATGATTGCCGCCGGAATGTTGGCGGTCTTCGGCATCGTTCCGGGCATGCCGACCATACCTTTTCTCCTCCTCGGCGCCGCTGTCGGAACAGTCGGATACCTGACCCGAGAAAGCGCCCGGAAAAAACAGATTGAGGAAGAACGTCATAAGGCTTCCAAAGAAGCGGCCCCGCCTCCGGAACGAACCGAAGATCTTCTGAAAGTCGATTCCCTGGAAGTGGAAATCGGTTACGGCTTAATCCCGCTGGTGGACACCAACCAGGGCGGCGATCTGCTCGATCGTGTTACCGTCATTCGCCGCCAGTTGGCCCAGGAGATGGGCATAATTGTACCGCCGGTTCGTATCCGCGATAATGTCCAATTGAAGCCGAATCAATATCGCATTAAAGTCAAGGGTATTGCGGTAGCCGCCTATGAATTGATGCTCGATCATATTCTGGCCATTAATCCGGGATATGCCAATGATGAAATTGAGGGCTTTCAGACTCATGAGCCGGCTTTTGGTTTACCGGCCATTTGGGTCATTCCCAATTTGAAAGAGATTGCCGAAAGCCGGGGTTATACCGCCGTGGCTCCCTCGGCCGTATTGGCTACCCATTTAACCGAAGTAATTAAAAATTTCGCCTCGGAACTGCTCAGCCGCCAGGATGTCTCGCACCTGATGGAAACTCTCAAGGAAGATTACCCCTCACTGGTGAACGATGTTGTCCCGACCGTGGTGCCGCTTTCGGCGGTTCAGAAAGTTCTTCAGGCGCTTCTATCCGAAAGAATCTCCATCCGCGATCTCGTGACCATTATGGAAACCGTCACTGATTACTATCCGGCCACCAAGGAGACCGATGTTTTGGCCGAGTATGTGCGGATGTCACTGAAACGGCAAATAACGAATATGCATAAAGACAAGGAAAACCGTATCCATGTATTCACCATCGATCCGACTATCGAACAGATGCTGTCGGATGCGGTTCAGAACACCAAACAGGGATTGATGCTGGTCATTGCTCCGGCCGATACGGAACACCTTCTGAAAGGAATCGGAAGAGAAATTGAAAATATTTCGGCGGCCGGGCATACTCCCATCTGCCTCTGTTCGCCCAACATTCGGCTGGCCTTGAAACGGCTGACGGAAGCGGCGCATCCCTCGCTGGTGGTCCTGTCATACAATGAAATTTCCAGTAACGTGGAGGTCATTTCCTCCGGAACAGTGAGATTGGGAAATGATAATTAAATCATTCACAGCCGATACGGTGGCCGGCGCCCTGAAGGTCATTCGACAGGAAATGGGGGGAAGCGCCATTATTCTCAAAACCCGCCCCTGCATTCCCGCCGAGACGGCGCTCACCGGCAATCGGGTCGAGGTGACGGCTTGCGTCGACGAAAAAGCGGTCGTCCCCAAGGGGCCAAACGCGGCGGTCAAATCGATAATACCTGAGCCGATTCCGGTCATGCAAAATGCGGATATCCCGGCCGCGAAACCGGCAGGCCAAATCCCCAAGAAGGTTCAGAATTTCGCGGCTAAACTTGAAAAGAAACTCGATTTGATCTTAAACGCCCAGTATTCGACAGAATCGAGTGCCGATTTTTCCGGCTTCATTACCCCCCTATATCTGAACCTGCTTGATGCCGATGTCCCGCTTGAAGTGGCGCGCCATTTGACCAAATCCATCGAAGAAAGAGTGGCCGCAGAGGAAAGTATCGAACAGGTTGCGTTGGAAATCCTGCGCGAAAAAATCGCCAACGCCCTCGCTCCGGACTTCACCATAGAGCCGGGAATGAAAGTGGCTTTCGTCGGGCCGAGCGGCGCCGGAAAGACCTCGGCTCTGGCAAAATTGGCGGCCCGTCTGACGGTCGAGGAAAAGAAGAAAGTAACTTTGGTCTCGCTTGATAATCTCAAGGTCGCCGCTTTTGAGGAGATTGGAAGTTATGCCGAGATGCTCAATGTTCCGCTGGCCAATTCCCTCAGCCTGAGAAAAAAGGGATCGGCCGATTCTATTATGCTGATAGATACTCCATCTCTTTCGTGTGACGGCGCCCAAGTATCCGCACTGGCCCGACGGTTGATGCAATTGAAACCGGATATCGTCTTTCTGGTCTATTCGGCCTGCACGAGATCGAGAGATTTAATCGACAGCATGATTCATTTCGAATCGTTGCGCCCCCACTACCTGATCGCCGGTCATTGCGATGAAACCAAAAGGTGGGGAGGAATGCTCACCATGGCCGAATATCTTGAAATTCCTCTGGCTTTTATAAGTTCTTCATCCGGGGGAAATGGTCGTCTGGAAAAACCGAAAAGCGAATTCCTGGCCCGCCGCATTCTCAGAATAGAAGGAGAGAGCCATGCTGAATAATCGTTTGACCGAAATTACGGGTCGCTCCTCCGGCGATGTCAGAAAACCCCTGGTGGTTTCATTCCTGTCCGGTAAAGGCGGCGTGGGCAAATCGGTTTCGGCGTACAATCTGGCCGTAGCGATCGCCCGATCTGGGGCGAAGTGCTTGGTTATCGATGCCGATTGGTATTTTGGAAATCAGCATATATTGGGGAATTTTATTCCGGAGTATTCCTTCTCCGATATTATCGCCGGAAATCAAGCGGCGGTCCGCGCAACTATTACCGTGCAACCGAATCTTTCATTTATCGCCTCTCCGTCGGTTGGCGTCAATGATAGCGCCTTCGATGAAACGCAATTTGCGCGTTTCCTCTCGGACATAAGGGAACTGTTCGCGGCCTATGACTTCATCATTATTGACACGCCGTCGGGCCTGGTTAATCTGATATCCCTCGCCGCCGGCGCCTCGGATATGAACTTCATCGTTCTTAATCCCGAATTAACTTCGCTTGCCGATGCCTATGGATTATTCAAGTATCTCATTAATTCGAATAGAAAGATCTCTGTTCATCTTTTGATCAATCGTGTTCAAAACTACAGTGAAGCGGCTTTTATCTATCAAAAGATTGCCGCTTTATCTGAAACCTTCCTCGGTCAGGTTCCTTTTGAGGCCGGTTATCTCCTTGAAGACAAAATGGTTATCGAGGCGGTCGCGGCGCAAAAATCAATTTTTGAAATCGACCCGAAAGGTCCCCAAACGGAACGGTTTTTGTATTTACGGAACCGTCTCTGGAAAGAGAAGACCGGCCGCGACTGGCCGGATGAAACAAACCAGGTCACGAAGATAAATACACCCAAGGTTTTAGCCGATATAAAAGAGGAATAGCGCTTTTATGATTACTACGACGCGAAAACCAAAAGTTAAACGGGTCGAAGCGAAAGCGGAAAGAGCCCGTCGGATTTCAGTCTATAAGGCTCCCGAAGAGGAAGTCAAAGCCGAGAGGAAAGTCACGGAATTGACCGTCGATTGGATCCGTTATCAACGGGACGGCAATCCTATGGTGCGGGCGCGTTTGCTCCGACGGTATCTGCCGCTGGTCCGCAACGTCGCCGGCCGAATGGCTATCGGCTTTCCCCGTTCCGTGGAATTATCCGATTTGATCAATACCGGTGTCATCGGTCTGGTGGAAGCTTTCCGCAATTTCGATCCCGGGCGCGGTGTCAAATTTGAAACGTACGCCGTTCCCCGGATCCGCGGCGCCATTCTTGATGAGTTGCGTGCGCTGGACTGGGTCCCCCGGTCAACCCGGGCGCGATCGCGGGAAATCGAACGGGCCCTTTTGTCGCTGGAGAATGATTACGGCCGCCCGCCGACCGACTCCGAATTGGCCGAAAAACTGGGGTGTACCGTGGAGGAGCTGATGCTCGCCATCGGCGACGTGACCGGTTCATCCCTCCTATCACTTGACGAGACCATTTATCGCGAAGACGATAACCATCAGGTGCCGCGTATTGAAACGGTGCGCGATGAACATCGGGCCACGGCTCTTGGTGAACTGGAAAAAGATGAACTCCGGGCGTTTCTGGTGACGGCCATTGACCGTCTGACCGAACAGGAAAAACTGGTTATCGCCCTGTACTATTTTGAGGAACTGACGCTCAAGGAAATCGGGGAAGTGATGTCGATTTCGGAGTCACGCGTGTCCCAGATACACACCAAAGCGGTTCTGAAATTGCGGGGAATGATTCGTGAGAGATTCGCTTTGAGCGGTTAAAAAGGATTAGCGTCATGATTCGGCCGGTGGAGCTTTCCGATGCCCTCTCCAAGGCGGAGGTGACAGGAAAACTGAATCAAATGCAGAAGGCCCATTCCGAAATGGAACAGCGGCAATTTGCCGCGGCCTTGAAAGAAAAAATCAACGTCGAGGCCGAACGGACGCACGAAACAGAAAAAAGCGACTTAGTGATTATCAGCAAAGATAAACAAAATCAGGAAGAGAAAGATAAGGAAAAAGATAAAGAGAAAGAGGAAGAATCAGGCGCGGATGAGAAAGAGGAGGATCCATCACCTCCGCAGGAGCATCTTGATTTAACTGCCTGAGGAAAGGATAAACATAAAATGGGATTTTCATCGGATCAATTAATTCAGATAGGATTGAATTTCGCCGGATTTCTGACGGCCGGGCTGCTGACCGCCGTCGTCTATTCGCTCTGGACAGAGCGCCGCACCTCCAGGATCGGCGACTCCGGAACCGCTCTTGCGGGCGCGTCAAATATCCCCGTCGCGCCTTCCAACAAAGACACCGATACAAATATCGAATTTATAAGTTTGAGAGAGAATTCCTCCCGGCCTCGCCGCGGCCGACGTGCCGCTGATGCCGCCCCGGTCGACAACAGGACCAGGGATCGTCAGGAAATCATTCGTCTGGCCAAGGAAATGCTGTCGGCACGGAAATCGAATTCGGAAATTCGGAAAGTGCTGAAAGTGACCGACGGGGAGCTCTCCTTTCTTAAACAAAATATGAATCTTCAGGGAATAGCGAGGAACAGATAATGGCAACGGAAACACCCGTTTTTCTGACTAAAGTCGAGTGTCCCATCTGCAAAACCATTAACGAATTTGAGACACTCAAAATGGGGGCCTATACCGAATCCGATCGGGATACCGATTTTTGCCCGACCGGACGAAAGTGGCGCAACCCGCGGTATCAGGCCTACAATCCGCTTCTGTTCTTTACTGCCGCCTGCACCGGCTGCCACTATACCAGGGAATTCACCAACAG
The DNA here is from genome assembly GCA_900498245.1 of Candidatus Zixiibacteriota bacterium. Lineage (NCBI taxonomy): Bacteria > Pseudomonadati > Candidatus Zixiibacteriota > Candidatus Zixiibacteriota bacterium. Next base: position 2,822,683 of record LS998015.1, on the reverse strand, counting down.
TTTTAAGGAATGGAAAGAGGATCAATACTTCAAGACGTACCGCCTGAAAACCGTCAAAGAAAAGCATCTCGACCTCTTGGCTCAGCCCGACTCAATTCTAAAGATAATCGGTGAGCGTCTCGCCCCGCACCGCTATCCGAACGAGACCGCCATTTTGAAAATTATTCTCGCCATCGTCGATGAGACACTGAACGACAAACAGGTCGATCTCGATCTGGGGCGCTTCTATCTGCGGATTGCTTGGATTTTCCGGGAAATGAATTCGGGGGAGAATACTAATCAGCAGGCCCTCAAGGGGCACCTTACCGAAATGGGCGATATCCTTGAGATTTTGCGCCAGTCACTGGTGAATTTCCGGGAGAAAACTTTCGATTTTGAAAAAGGCGCCGGAGCCCAATTCGAGGATGAGAAAATATCGGCCGAGTTGAAATCATCCTTGTATCCGATCCGAGACAAGTATGAGGCGGAATTGAATTCCCTCCGGGAACTGCTGACCCTGGCCGATTCCAAACTCGACGCCGTGCAGGACATCTTTACAGAACACAAACGCCTCGCCGTCGGCTCGCTCGACGGGGAAACCCCGCTCGGTTTTCACGAGTATCCCTCTTTTCACGATTTTCTGACGCGGCTGGCCGAAAAATGGAGCGGCATTCCGCGGAACGAAAAGGAGGCCCTGGAACTGGCCGTCAAATACTACAAGCGAGCCTATGAAGACGGACGGGATATCGGGGAAGGCAATCAGCAAATCCAGGCCTCGTACCTGATTGCGGAACTCTCCCGACGCGTTGGCAATTTCGATCTGGCCCGGGAGTACTTCAATACCACCATCAGGAACGGGCAGGAATTTATCTATAAACATAAAGGTGATCAGAGCCGGACCGCCATGGCCCGGAAAATTCTGGAATTGGCTATAGAACAGGGGCGGAGCAATCTGGCTGCGGCCAAGACGTCCTAGAGAACGATATGTTGGGCACTAAACAGACAAATGACATTTTTCATCTCAAACCATGGGAGAGGATTGAGGTAATTGTCGGTGATGGAATGGAGAGAGGTATCTATGTCTCGCGCATTGAAGATGTCACTAAAGACGGTGTCCTGATAACGAAACCGGATTTTATCGGCGGCAACAAACTCCTGACGGCCAATTCGGCGGTCTATGTGCATTTCATGCGTCCCGATGCCCTTTATCGCTTTTCCGCACAATTGCGGATGCGCCCGGGACAGGATGACAGATTTATTCAACTGCAGAATATCGGCGGAGTGGAACGCGTTCAGAGACGGCAGTTCGTTCGGCTGGACCTGCGGCTCGATCTGAAATTTGCTCCCCTTAAAAATGTGTCGATCGAAAGCGGCTTGAGCGGCCTCGCCTGGCAGGATTCCTATACGGCTAATGTATCGGCCGGGGGCCTTCTCATGAAAGCCGGCGATAACCTTTCCAAAGGCGAACTCCTTCTGCTGAAGATTTCGCAATATGAAAGTCTCGGTATCCCGCGCCTGGTGGCGGCAATCTGTTGCCGGATTGTGCGTATCGACGAAGATCGCTTCGCCGGAATTGAATTTATTCTCGACCGGAGTCTGCCGAAACATTTCACTCAGAACGAAATCGCGCTCCTCCCGAGCCAGATAAAAGCCTTCGACCATAACGTTCAGAACAAAATAGTGAAATACATTTTCGAGCGTCAAATCAAGGAACGTCAGAAAGGCCTGATCTAATGGACGCCGAAAATATTGTTATCAGCAGTGTGCACATCGATTACTCCCGCCTCGTGGGACGGGAAATTCATCTCCGTACGGAACAATTTCCTTCGCATCTTCTGGCGACAAGAGTGATGGCCCTGACCGATAATTATCTTGTCATCGACCGTTCCGGCTCCTGTGGACGAATTGATCAATTGGTCGCCGGTCAGAAGATTGAAGTTCTTTTTGACTATAAGGGGGAACCGGTCAAATTTCAGTCCGTGTTGCTGATTCCCCGAATCGGGCGTCTTCAGATCCCGATTGCCGGCGAAGTCTGTCCTGAACTGCAGCGGCAATTCCTGCGCCTCAGAATGGAGCACGATGTCCGTCTGACATTTTTCGATGAGACCAATATCGGACATGTCCGGCTCAATAAATTGAAATGGCTGGAAACCTCGACGGTCAATATCGGCGGCGGCGGCATGCTGGTCAGAATTCCGACCTTTATTGGTTCCGAAGGTTATATGGCTTTGCATCTCGGTTTGAATGAAATCGAATTGCCGACCCTGCTCGTGGGCCGAATTCGGCATCGCCAGCATCCCGAGAACACTCATAATCAGGTCGGCGTCGAATTCATTATCAGAGAAAGTTGCGCCGAAAAGCTCCCCAGGAATCTAATTCGTAATCTGCCTTTGAAAATGTTCGATTTTGATAAAGCCGGCCGGATGACCCTGGCTGAATATCTCACTGAAAAATACAACAAAATAATTTCCATAGAAGGGAATATCATATGAACCAATTCCGCGTGAAGGTAATTTCCGACATGGCGACTGACAGGGATGTCATCGGATTGAAACCGCCTTTTTCCGTCCATCAGGATAAACAACGCCGTTACGTTCGTCTGCAGGTCGCCGAACCGGTAGCATACACGGTGCTCAGGAATCGCGACGGCGGATTTTGGCCCGATGGCGACGGCCGCTCTTTCAACGGCTCCGTCCTGAATATCTCCGCCGGAGGGGTGCTGATTGCCGCCGGCGAACCGATCGAAGAAGGCTCAGTTATACTGCTTCGTTTTTCGCTTCAGGATATCGAAATAATCGACCATGTCGTCGGACTGGTGAAACGGGCCGACGCCGACGGCGATGAATGGCTGATAGGCGTGGAATTCATTTCCAAGGAATATTTGCGCGATATTTTCAGCGGCGCCGAAATGGATGTGTTGCCGCCAACTCTGACATCGTTCGACGAAGGCATCAAGAAAATGCTCAACAAATATGTTTATCGCAAAAGAGTCAGTCGGGAAAATCGCTAAATGAGAACCATTATGACAATAATTCTCACCTGTGGCCTGCTGATTTTGGCGGCAACGGCCTACCCTCAGGATTCAGTAATTGTAAATATAAGTCCGGTCGTCTGTCCATATGCCGACTCTCATCTGGCCGAGCGACTCGAATATAAACTCTCAACACTGAACCGGCTGCCCCTTGCGGTTCATAAGGATGCCGTTCTTCCCGAGAAATTTGAAAATCTGAACCAGATTGTCGATCGCGGTCAAACCCAGAAGGCCCGCTTTCTGGTTGATATTTATGTCGATAAACTCGATCTGGCCAAGAGGAAAATCACGGTTGTACCATTGGCGGTTTATCGCTACCAGGTGTATGCCGTCATCTCGGGTCATATCCGCATCATCGACGTGGTCAAAAAGCGGGTGGTCAAAATGAATCGTTTTCAATGGGAATCAAAAGGATCGGACCAATGGCAACTGATTGATGACGAACCCGATGACCCGGCCCTGAATCTCCCCGCCGATGAAAAGATTATTCTATTCGATTCGCTCGAGGAGAAAGCCGCAGAAGGCTTATTTGAGCAGATAAAAATTGACACCCGAGGGAACCACTTTGACACGCAAAAATGACAGAAACGAGGAACCGGTCAGCCGTTTCTGGACCAAGATTAATCTGGTCAATGAAATTGCGGCCGTCTTGAGGAAAGATCCGCCCGTCAGAACCACTTTCCTGAGAATTCTCGAGATTATCCAGTCTGTCATTCCCTTCGAATCTTCGACACTATATCTTTTCAACAAAAAAAAGAAAGAACTCGAGGAAATTGTTACCCTCGGTCCGAAAATCGATCCGATCGATTTCGTGCAATTTGACGCCGGCAGCGGCCTAAATGCCTGGGCGGCCCAGCAGAAAAAGCCGATCCTTCTGTCCAACCTGAGAAATCAGGATCGCCCGCCGGAAGAAGCCAAAAGCTCGCTCCTGATCATTCCTCTGCTGGTCGAAGATAAGATTATCGGAACCATTAGTTACGCCCATAGTCAGGCCGCGTTCTTTCAGGAAAAGGACCAAAAGCTGCTTTTGGTCGTCGGCGATCAGCTTGCAGTCTCCATCGAACGGCTTTTATATCAACGGGAATTGGAGAATAAGAATCAGGCGCTTCTGAAAATACAAAAAGAACTGAAAGCCGTTCAAAAGAGCCGTATTGACAGCGAAAAATTGGAGGCCGTGCGTCAATTGGCGGTATCCATAAACCATGAAATCAATAATCCCCTTTCGGTAATTGTCGGCAACATTCAATATTTGCTCTTCATTGAAAAAAATCTGGATGAAAAAGTCGCGGCGCGCCTGAAGAAAGTGGAAGAGGAATCTCTCAAAATCGCCGAAATCAACCGCCGTCTGCTCAAGATCGAGGACCTTGTCTCGGAGACCTATATCGGCAACGGCAATAAGATTAAAATGATAAATCTTCAAAAATCTACGGCGGGAGTATAAGAATATGGAATATGTCAGTACTCCGACAACAGCAAATGATACTTCTTTTTTGAAAAGTCATTTTGATATTTCCCCGCTGGGATTTTTTATGATTAACCGGCGGGGGGTGATAGATTATATCAACCCTGCCGCCGCCCGCATAATCGGTTTCGGCTCCGCTGAAGAAGCCTGCGGCGCACCCCTACAGGAAATTGAATCGGTAATTAATTGCGATCTGAGCGACTGCTTTAATGCCATTTTGAGCGGACGCTCCTTCGAAAAAAAGGAACATCGCTGCACCAACCGTCAGGGGCATTTCGCCATTCTCAATATTTTTGGCAGTCCTTTTCGCACCGCTGCGGGAGAAATTACCGGCGTCGTCGGCATTGTGCAGGATGTCACCGATATATCCAAAAGAAAGGCCGACCTTGAAGAAGCCATTCTGGAGCTGTCTATTTTGTCGCAGGTTTCGGAGGCCCTGTCATCGACAGCCGATCTGAACGAGGTTCTAAAAATAATCCTGACCGGCGTGACCGCCAATCAGGGGCTGGGCTTTAACCGGGCTTTCCTGTTTCTGGCCGATGATTCAGGGGAATATTTCGAGGGCCAATTGGCGGTGGGACCGCGCAATCCCGATGAGGCCGGACAGATCTGGTCCCGACTGGACAGCCAGAAAAAAACTCTCAAGGAACTTCTTGATGATTACAGCGAACGGGAAAATTCCTCGAATTACACCCTCAGTTCTCTTATCTCCGGGTGGAGAATCGCATTGGCCGACGATTCCTTTTTCGCTCGGGCCGCGCGGGAAAAATGCGGCGTCAATGTTTACGGCCGGGATGATTTGTCGGCCACTTCGCGCGATATAATGACTCGTCTCGATTCGGAACATCTCGCTATCGTGCCGATCATCGGCAAAGGTAAGGTCTTGGGCATCATTGCGGCCGATAATCGCATCACCGGCAAGAGAATTGTCTCATCCGAAGTGGAACTGCTTCAGATCTTTGCCAATCATACCGCAGTCGCCATCGAACGTTCCCGTCTTTATGACAATCTTCTCGAGCATGCTCAGGAATTGGAGGAAATGAACCGGCAACTGGCGGAATCTCAGGAACAGATTATCCGCGTGGAGAAAATGTCGGTCATCGGCGAACTGACTTCCTCCATCGCTCATGAACTCCGGAACCCTTTGACCGTTATCGGCGGTTTTGCCAATCTGATGCTCTCTTCCGGCGGCGGCGACGCCAATACGGAATACTTGAATATTATCATCTCCGAAACGAAGCGGGCCGAAACGGTTCTTCATCATGTGCTCGATTTTTCACGGGCCAGCCGGACCAAAACTCAGGAAGTCGATTTTAATCGCCTCGTCGTCCAGACGGCCGGACTGCTTCCCTCCAAGACCCGGATCCGACATCGCGCGCCGTTTATGAAATTGAGCCATGACCGCCTCGCAGTTTGGGGCAATCCCGACCAGTTGCAGCATGCCCTTTTGCAGTTCCTGCTGGCGGTTCTCGATGAAATGACTGATGAGTGTCTGATGGAGTTGACAACCGGCATTCATGAAGGCATGATAAAGTTCACGGTTGGATTCAACGGTTCCGACGAATCGCGAACTAAGGTCCTAAAAACGATGAAACAGGTATTCGGCAATTCTACCGGCACCCAGAAACTCTCGATTATAGTTGCCGGAGAAACTCTTCGCTATCACGGCGGCAATTATGGTCTTGAAAGTTCCGACGAAGGATTGCCGAGAATATATATAGAGTTGCCTCAATTTAAAGGAGGGCAGGATGCATAAACTTCTGATTGTCGATGATGAAGATCATATCCGAAAATTATATCGGGATTATCTTACGCGCGAAGGGTATGAAGTGGTTACGGCGGCTTCGGCCGACGAGGCCATGAAAGTCGTCGCCGAAGCGGCTCCCGATTTGGTCGTTCTGGATATTGAATTGGTGGAGACTACTGGTTTGGAAGTTTTAAAGACGTTAAAAGAAAAATATCCGGCTCTTCCGGTTATTTTGAATTCCGCGTATTCGACCTATAAATCGGATTTTCATACCTGGGTGGCCGACGCCTATATAGTCAAATCCTCAAATATGGTCCCTCTGAAAGAGAAAATCAACGAACTGGTGAAGATATGAACGAGCCCGAAGGAAAAAATCCGGAAGTAGGCGGCGATTGGTCGATGCAGGTCGATGAATTGGCCAACCAGGTCAAAATGCTGGCCCTGAATCTGGCCATCAGCCTGGCCCGCAATAAGAATCAGGCGGCGGAACTGGCCTATTTGGAGCCCGAATTTACCCGCCTGATCAACGGTTCAGTGGAAGTAATCAGGGAAGTGGCCGCCATTATGCGTTCCTTCAGGAACGAGGAAAAAATGGTCTATTCTCCCCCCTCACAGAGTGAAAAATTGGACCGAATTGAGACATCCCTAAACGAAATCTTGAGTCTCAGCCAGAGCATATTAAAAACGGTGGCCGATATTAAAAAAAGAAAGGGAAAGGTCGATAACTATAAATAGTCTGCCGGAGCCGCTCCGACAGGCGAGGGTTAGGACCGATAATGATGAATTTGAGCAAAATAGAAGAATTGGCGCAAAAACGGGGGCGTTCCTTCCGAATATTGATAGTCGATGACGAACCCCGGGTCCAGGATGTCTTCAGGGAATTCTGTACCATAACACCGTCGGTCGAAGTCGACCTGGCGGCGAATGGACTGGACGCGGTCAAAAAAGTCGCGGCCAATGATTATGACCTGGTTACAATGGACCTGATAATGCCGGAAATGGCCGGCGTCGAGGCGGTCACGAAAATCAAGGAATTGAAACCCCATCTCCCCGTGATTATCATCACCGGTAACGCCACGGAGCGTCTGATAAATCAGGCCGGAATCAGAGGAGCGGCCTCCCTGCTTTATAAACCGGTTTTGCTTGAAGATTTTGTGGAAGAGGTCACTCTGGCACTTCAAAAAAGTGCAACCGGCGGGGCCCGATGAAAACCAGCGTAACCATTCTCATCGTCGACGACGAACCTTTGGTACGAAGTGTCCTGGAGCAACTTCTCCAGCGTAAAGGATATAGCATAAAGGCGGTCGGCGGCGGGCGAGAAGCCCTGGAGCAGTTAAAAAGCGCCCGGATCGATCTGGTGGTCTCCGACATCAGAATGCCTGAGATGGATGGCTTTGAACTTCTGCAGGTTGTCAAGAAATCCTTCCCCGATGTCGGCGTTATCATGATGACCGGCTATGGCGATGCCGGTTCGGTCAAAGAAGCCCTCAGCCTTGGAGCCGACGAATATATCACCAAACCTTTCAAGGGGCCGGAAGTTTCCCTCATAATAGAGCGTGCTTATTGGCGTTTTCTGTCAAATCAGAAAAATTTCCAAATGGTTCAGGCCAAAGCCGGCTCGCATTGAATTAATTGATTCCACTCCAAATCTAATCGAAAAGAGACCGGAACTCCTAAGGTCATCCGGCTTTTTAGCCCTCTTCAATTCGGTATTTTGGACTTGACACTCGGAGAACATCTGGTTAAATTTCAAAACCGATTTGGATGAGATGGCGGGACGTAATTATCGTCCCCCGTCGGGAATGCTATGAAGGTATGAAATTGGCATATTGCGAAACTAGGATTTTTTGAACCAGCCTCACAGATAACGTTCGAATTGTCTGTGAGATTTTTTTTGAAAGTGGGAAGCGTGAAAACAAAGTATGCGGTTTTCTTAGTCCTTGGCCTGCTGCTCCTGGCTTCCCTTTCCGTCGCTCAAACCTCCACCGATTCGGCCCAAGTCCCGCAAATAAATACCCCGCCCCCCGATGTCACTCCGGTTATGCCCGGAAATCTGGCGGTTCGGGATAATCCCGACGATGCCGGTCACGCGGTCGTGGTAACTTGGGATTTATCGGTGGACGATCACCCCGGCGGCAAGGTCACGGCCTATAAAATTCTCCGTTCGCAGAATCGCGAAGGCGGATTTGCGGAGGTGGGTGAGGTTCCGGCCGGCTCAGTTCAATATATTGATAACGATGCCGCCGATAATATTCCTTACTATTATAAGGTCCTGGCCGTGAATTCAGCCCGTCAGGACAGCCAATTGCTCTGGCAGGTCTCCAGCGAATCCAATGTGGCCGGACCGGTGGAAGCCAAACCGCAGTGGTTCGATTTCCGCCGCCTTAATGTCTTTATCGGAATGATTATTCTCTGCGGCTTGATTATTTATTATATCAACCAGGCCAAATCCGGAAAAAAATTATTTATCAGAAAAATTGCGGGACTTGATGCGGTCGACGAGGCGGTCGGGCGGGCCACCGAGATGGGTAAGAAAATATTTTATATCCCCGGCACCTCCGATATGGATAATGTCCAGACCATTGCTGGCATTACCATTCTGGGCCGCGTGGCGCAATTGGCGGCCGAGTACGAAACCTGGATTGAGGTCCCCGTGAGCCGGTCTCTGGTCATGGTTACGGCCAAGGAAATTGTCAAAGAAGCCTATACCAAGGCCGGGCGCCCTGATACTTTCCGGGATGAACAGGTGCACTATCTTACCGACGATCAGTTTGGATATGCGGCCGGTATCGATGGAATGGTGGTGCGCGAAAAGCCGGCCACGATATTTTTTATGGGCAATTTTTACGCCGAATCATTGATTCTTTCCGAAACCGGAAATTCCATCGGGGCCATTCAAATTGCCGGGACGGGGCAACCCTCCCAGTTGCCGTTCTTTGTCGCCGCCTGCGACTACACTCTGATAGGGGAAGAACTTTTTGCCGCCTCGGCCTATCTTTCCCGTGAGCCGAAATTACTCGGTTCCCTCAAGGGGCAGGATATCGGCAAGGCCATTATACTGGCGGCCATCCTGGTGGGCGTCTTGCTGGAATCCTTCAACCTCTTCCAGCTTTCCAACTTTTTCAAGGTGATCGGGTAGGGAGGAGAATATATGAGACGTGAAGTTCCACTTATTATAACGGCCGTGGTGGGAGTGATTTTTGTCATTCAGTATTTCATTCCCCATGAACCGTTCAATCGTTTCAACTCGTGGTTTTCGGATTGGTTCGCCATAATCGGGGCCTGTGCCATCTGGCTGGGGGCTCTGAACCTGATGCGCATCTCGGCCGATAAAGTCTATCGCCGCCGGTCCGGCTGGGGATATGCCGCCGTCATTATTGCATCCTTTCTACTTATTGCCATTATCGGTTTTGCCAGCGGGACTCACTTCCGTGATCAGGGAACCGGTTTTGATTGGTTATATACCTGGGTCTATTCCCCTCTTTCGGCCACCATGTTTGCTCTTCTGGCCTTTTTTGTCGCCTCGGCATCGTACCGTGCTTTCCGGGCCAGAAACCTCGAAGCCACCCTGCTGCTGCTGGCCGCCTTCTTTGTAATGATCGGGCGTGTTCCGGTCGGCGATGCTATCGGAACCCTGATACATATTCCCGAATCGCTGATGCCCTCAAAAATCACCATATGGATAATGGGATTTATAAATTCCGCCGGACAGCGGGCCATCATGATCGGCATTGCTCTGGGGATTGTTTCCACCTCCCTGAGAATTATCCTCGGTATCGAACGCTCTTATCTGGGGGGTGACTGATCATGAAACAGGATCTTATTGTCTTTGGCGCCCTTGTGGTAATCGTGGCCCTGATATTTCTCGTGGTTCCCAAACCGTTGGCCTTTTCGCCAACCGTGTCTTATATCATCATCGGCCTGATTCTGCTGGCGCTGGTCTATATTCTCATACGTACCATTAATGGCCACTTTGTGGGGCGACGAATAGTCTTCCTCTTTGTCGGAATTGCGGTGGTCTTGCCGTTCTTTATGCAAATTAATCAGCCGATTCACGTTTCTCCTGAAGTTCGAACCGTTTATGATTCTACGGCCGAGTTGAAACCCGGCTCCAAAGTCCTGGTTTCTTTTGATTATGACCCCGCTTCAGCTCCGGAACTGCAGCCGATGGCGGAATCCTATTTCCGTCTCTGCCTGCAGCACGATCTTAAAATAATAATCATGGGCCTTTGGCCCCAGGGACCGCAACAGGCGGAATTGGCGCTCGATGTTGTCCTCCGGGACCCCGATATTGCCAAAAAGAATCTGCAGCGGGGAATAGATTACGTGGATCTTGGCTTTCAGACCGGCAATGAATTTGTCATCCAGCGCATGGGAACCGATTTCCGCATGATGTTTCCCCGCGATACTCGCGGCATTCCTTATGATTCGATCCCGCTCCTCCGTGACGTTCGCAACTTTTCCAATATCGACTATTCCTTCAACCTTTCGGCCGGATACCCCGGGACAGTTGAATGGGTGCAGGTGGCGGTGGATCGCTATGGACTAAAATTAGGTGCTGGCAATACGGGGGTTCAGGCGACCGGTATGTATCCTTACCTTCGCTCCGGCCAATTGAAAGGTCTTCTGGGCGGATTGAGCGGTGCCGCCGAATTTGAACGGGCCACCGGCAAAGAAGGAACGGCCACTTTTTATATGTTGCCGCAATCTTTTTCGCATGTGATAGTCATCGCCTTCATTCTGATAGGCAATGCCGCTTATTTCCTCGGGGAAAAGAAAAGAGCGGGAAAGGAGCAGAAATAGTATGGAGACCTTTGGAATTTGGGTTGCCGCCTTTCTCACTTTGGGCATCATCTCATTCCTGTACAAGGATAATGCCTGGTACAAAATTTGTGAATCGATTTTTGTCGGCATATCGGCCGGCTATTGGTTCGTGACGCTCTTTTTTGATAATATTCAGAATCTCTTTTGGAACGGCATAACCGGCCCGGATCCCCATTATACCCTCCTGATTGGCGGTGTCTTGGGATTCATGATGCTTCTCCGTCTGGTCCCCCCGATCGGCTGGATTTCCCGCTGGCCGCTGGCTTTTGTGGTCGGCGCCACTGCCGGGCTCTATATCATAAATTATTTTTCCTCCAACGTAATGCTTCAGGTTCAGAGCACTCTGGCTCCCCTTTTCAGTCCCCATTACGGCCAGCCGATATTTTCGGCCACGTTGTATGACACTGTGGGAAATCTGGTCGTCGCTGGCGGAACCTTCACCGGGCTGGTTTATTTCTTTTTCAGCAAAGAACATAAGGGAGTCTTTGGAGGGGCGGCCCGAATCGGAATTTGGACCATTATGATTACTTTCGGTGCTTCGTTCGGATATACCGTCATGAGCCGTATGTCGCTTTTGATAGGACGAATGGAATTCATTTTCGGGGACTGGTTGAGACTCATCAGGTAAGGATGCACCAGGCCAAGCGATCATCATACTGTCTCGGGCTCTGCCTTTTGGCAATTTGGCTGCTTCCCGTTTGCCTTTTCGGACAGGAGACTCTATCACCCCCCACGGATTTAGTTGCTGCTGACTATAAATATGATCGTGGGGAAGCGGTCGACATCAATTGGCGCCTGTCGGCCGATGATAAAGATGGGCGGGTGAGTGGTTACGAAATATATCGCGCCGAAATGCCCTCAGATAGTTTTTCCTCGATTGCATTTGTCGGAGCGGGAATTTCATCCTACCGCGACAAATCGGTTGAAAAGGGTAAAGAATATCGCTATCAGGTGGCGGCTTCCGCGGGCGGCCACCTTTATTTTTCTGAGGTGTCGCCGCCGGTCGTTCCGCACATGGAGATTGTCAACTGGAACCTCTTGAACCTGTTTGTCATCGGTCTTTTCCTGTGCGGGTCAGTCATATTTTTCATCTCCCATGCTACACGCGGCAAGAAATTGTTTGTCCGCAAAATTGCCGGACTCGAAGCCATCGATGAAGCCATCGGTCGCGCCACCGAAATGGGTCGTCCCATTCTATTCATTCCCGGCATCAACGATATGGATGATGTGCAGACGATTGCCGGAATTACTCTTTTGGGACGGGTCGCCAAAGTGGTGGCGGATTATGATATAAAAATCAATATGCCGGTGTCCCGCTCGATTGTGATGACCACCGCCCGAGAAACCATTCGCGAGGCATATATGGGCGCCGGTCGGCCCGATGCTTACAGCGATGACATGGTTAACTACATTACCGATGAGCAATTCGGTTATGTGGCGGCTGTCGACGGCATCATGGTTCGTCAGAAGCCGGCGACTTGTTTCTATCTGGGGGCCTTTTTCGCCGAATCGTTAATTCTTGCCGAAACCGGAAATTCCATCGGCGCCATCCAGATCGCGGGAACCGCTCAGCCGGCGCAATTGCCGTTCTTCGTGGCCGCTTGCGACTATACGCTGATAGGTGAAGAACTCTTTGCCGCCTCGGCCTATCTATCCAACGAACCGAAACAACTGGGTTCGCTTAAAGGTCAGGATATGGGCAAACTTCTGGCTATGATTGTCATTATCCTGGGCGTATTGGCGGCGACCGTCTCGCAAGTCGGCGGAGCCGGGATATTTACCGAATTATTTGGCTTTTTGACACGGCTCTTTACGGTGCAAAATTGAGAAGGACTAAAATTCAGTGAAACGTCAGGTCCCCATAATTATTACTTTCGTCGTCGGAGCGGTACTGATTATATCGGTCTTCTTTCCGCCCGCCGAACGGCTGGGCGAAAATTTCTCCGTCTTTTTCGATATAATCGCCGTTTTTGCTTTCTTCTTGGGCGGGGGCAACCTCATCCGAATCCATGGTAATAAAATATATCGCCGTGGGAAAGACTGGCCTTTTTCAATTGTCACCCTCACCGGTTTTTTGGTCATGCTGGCGGCCGGATTGTTTAAAATTGCCAATCCCAACGGCATTACCGGTGATGTGGCCGCGACAGGATCATTATTTCAGACCCTTTATTTCAATATCTTTTATCCTCTCGGCTCGACCATGTACGCCCTGTTGGCATTTTATGTCGCTTCCGCCTCATACCGCGCTTTTCGGGCCAAAAACAAAGAGGCGACCATCCTCTTGATAGCGGCCTTTATCATTCTTCTCGGAAGAACCCCCCTGGGCGTTTATGCCACCGGATGGATTCCGGAATCGTTTTCGCTGCTGCAGATTCCCAATTTGGCCATCTGGATTATGTCATCGCCAAACCTGGCCGGCCAGCGTGCCATCATGATTGGCATTGCCTTGGGTGTTATATCAATGTCGCTCCGCTTGATTCTCGGCGTCGAGCGGACCTATCTGGGGGCGGATAATGAATAAGATTGGGCTTATTATCTCACTGGCCGTGATTGCCGCCGGTCTGCTCTATCTGTTCATCCTCTCTATTCGGGGACGTGACGTCGAACGTCGTTTCATCTTTCTATTTATGGGCGTTGCCGTGGCGGTTCCGATACTTTTCAATATTTCCTTTTCTGAAAAGGCCACACCCATCGTTAAGGCCGCTTTCGACAAAATTGAAAATCTTCCTTCCGGTTCAAAAATATTAATCTCCTATGATTATGATCCGGCGATGGCGCCCGAGGTCAATCCCATGACCGATGCCTTTGTCCGTCATGCTATGGCCAAGGGGCATCGCATCTATTTTATGAATCTCTGGGCAACCGGCCAGCCGATGGTGGCCACCGCCATTGATCAGATCATTAAAAAGGAATTCCCGGAGAAAAAATATGGCGTTGATTACGTCAATTTAGGATACAAAGCCGGCGGCACCGGCGTCCTCAATGTCATTATTACGGATATCCGAAAAATGTACCTCACCGATGTCAATGGCGCCAATCTCGACTCTTTGCCTATAATGAACGGTATCCGTTCTCTGCGGGATATGGACCTGCTTATATCGGTCGGGGGCGGATTACCCGGGGTGAAAGAGTGGGTGTTGTTCGCAGGCGATCCGGGCCATATTCCGGTCGTCGGCGGATGCGCCGCCGTTTCGGCGCCGCTACTCTATCCGTATTATCCCAATCAGTTGATCGGACTTCTGGGCGGGATTAAAGGGGCCGCCGAGTATGAATCGGAATTAAAAAGAAAATATCCTCGTTTTGCCGAGACCCCGCAACCGGGAATCAAGATGATGGGTCCTCAGACCATGGCCCATCTGGTCATCATGGCCTTCATTATTTTCGGGAATATTTCGTTCTTTGTCCTGAAATCAAAGGGAGAGGGCAAATGAAAAATTCCCGAATTTTATCCTGGATAGTTTTCATAGCGGTAATATTAATTTTCGGTATCAGTTGGATAATTAAGGGATCGCATGCCGATAATTCTATAACCCAGGCCTTCTTGGCTACTCTGGCCGCTTTTCTCACCTTGTCGATCCTCTCTTTTTTATATAAAGACAACCCTTACTATAAATTCGCCGAACACCTTTTTGTGGGGGTTTCTGCCGCCTACTGGATGTCGGTCGGATTCTGGTCAACTTTCGTGGGGAATCTGCTTCCCCGTATTTCCCCGACTCTCTGCAATTATTTTGGTGTTCCCTACAAAGGATTCGACATCTTCTTCTTTGTCCCCCTCATTCTCGGCGTCTTCCTCCTCATGCGTTTGTCCGCAAATGCCGGCTGGCTGTCGCGCTGGTCGCTGGCCTTCATTGTCGGCACCACGGCCGGTTTGAATCTTATCCGCTACCTGCGCTCTGATTTCATTAGTCAGGTCAGCAATACTTTCATACCGCTCGTGACCGACTGGAAAGGCGTCGGGCCATTCTTCTCCCATCTGTCGCTCTCGGCCTCGGGGCAATTTGCCATGAGTCTTTCCAATTGGATTATTTTTATCGGTGTTTTTTGCGGCCTGATTTATTTCTTTTTCTCCAAAGAGCATAAAGGAGCCTTCGGTTTTGCCTCCCGGGCGGGAATTTGGGTCTTGATGATAACTTTCGGCGCCTCCTTCGGATACACCGTCATGGGGCGCGTTTCATTATTGGTGGGGAGGCTGACCTTCCTTTTCCATGACTGGCTGGGACTCGTCAAATAAGTGCACATATACAACTTTGCGAGGTGTGTATGAAATTTAAAATAATGATTCTCGGCTGTCTCTTGCTGGCCCTGGCCCTTCCCGCCGTCGCGCAGGATAGTACCGGAACCACAGAGGCAACCATTGCCCCTTCCATTTCACCCCCGGCTCCGGTGACCGATGCCACCGCCAAGGATTCCCCGAATGATAATGGTCATTCCATTACCCTTCGCTGGACCCCGTCAGCGGACGATGGCGCCGGGCAAAAGTCGGTTCTCGGGTACAAATTCCTCCGCTCATTTTTCCCCGACAGTGGCTTTGTTCTTCTCAAGGACGCTTTGGCCCCTTCCGGAAGCAGTGAATATATCGACAATGGCGGACGAAAGCCGGAAGAACCGAAATTTATGCCTAATGATACGAATTATTATTACATCATTCGCACGATTACCGCCGACAGCAATGTCTATGCCGATTCCCCTGTTATTGGGCCGGTTCAGGCCAAGGGGCAATTGTACAATGTCGGCCGGACTCTGGTGCTGGTCTTTGTTCTCTGCTTCGCGATCATTACATTTTTCTTCATCAGAAAAGCCCGTGGCGGGGCGAATCTCTTCGTGCGCCGTCTGGCCGGAATCGAAGCGGTCGATGAGGCTATCGGGCGCGCCACCGAAATGGGCAAGCCGATTCTCTATGTCCTTGGTTTGGGAACGGCCGCCGATATCGCTACCATCGCCTCCTTCACCATTCTCGGACGGGTCGCCAAGAAGGTCGCCGAGTATCAGACCGGCTTGATTGTCCCCTGCTATGACGCCATTGTCATGACGGTCGCGCAGGAGACGGTCCGCACTGCCTATCTCGATGCCGGGCGTCCCGACGCCTACAACGACGACATGGTCTATTACGTAACATCCAACCAGTTCGCCTACGTGGCGGCGGTCAATGGAACCATGCTTCGTCAATTGCCTGCGACCAATATCTACATGGGCACTTTCTACGCCGAATCGCTGCTCTTGGCCGAAACCGGTGCCCTCGCCGGATCGGTGCAGATTTCCGGCACCGATCAGGTGGCGCAGATTCCCTTCTTCGTCGTGGCCTGCGATTATACTCTTATCGGCGAGGAATTATACGCCGCCTCGGCGTATCTCAGCAGAGAGCCAATTCTACTGGGATCATTAAAGGCTCAGGACTATGGCAAAGCGGCTATAATAATTATTTCCATTTTGGGAATAATCGCGGCGCAATTCCACTGGTCCTGGTTTCTTGAACTGTTTAGGGCCGGAAATTAAGGGAGGAAACCAAACATGAAAAGACAAGTTCCGTTAATGCTGGTTTTCACCCTGTCATTGGTGATGATTATCCAGTACTTTGTTCCGAATGACTTCTCCTTAGATACCAATGAATTCCTTCTAAAATGGATCATTATCATCGGTATCTTCGCTATGGCCCTGGGCATCTGGTCGTTGATTCGGGTGTCATACGAGAAAATTCGCCGGCGCGTCCCGGGATGGCAATATCCCATTGCTACCCTTCTTGGACTGGCGGCCATGATTTTCTTTGGCTTTGACTACGGCCGACACTTTTATACCCAGGAGGGTCTCGAGAACTACATGTTCACCCATCTGTTCCAGTACATCATCATCCCGATTCAGGCCACCATGTTTTCCCTTCTGGCCTTCTATATCGCTTCCGCCGCCTATCGGGCGTTCCGGGCTCGTTCCGTGCTGGCCACGGTTCTGCTTCTAGCGGCCCTTATCGTGATGCTTCGCTTCAATCCCTATCTGGGTCCGGTCGGAATTTATCTCGAGAAGACAACATCGTGGCTTCTTAACGTTCCCAATCTGGCGGCCAAGCGGGCCATTATCATTGGCCTTGGTCTCGGGGCGGTTGCTACCGCTTTGAAGGTCATGCTGGGAATCGAACGCGCCTATNTGGGCNGGGATTAGGGGGGAGACGATATGAATATATTTGATCGTTTAATGACCCTGGATCGCCGCTGGATTTTCCTCTTCGTGGCCCTGGTATGCGTGGTCACCTATGCCATACCGTTCACCATTAAGCTGAATAAATCGCCCGAGGTCAAAGCGGTGTTCAATTTTATCGACACCCTTAAGCCGAACGATGTCATTTTCGTGGCGGTCGATTACGACCCCTCTTCTCTGGCCGAACTACATCCGATGTTCTACGCCATTGTGGAACAGGCTTTCCGCAAACACGTGAAAGTCATTTTCTCGGCCCTTTCGCAAAACGGACCGGCTATGGTTGATCAGGCCATCAAGGCTGTCGCCGATTCTGTCAAGCAGGACCGAACCTATAACGGCGTTTTTTATAAGGGGCGTCAGGTCGAAAATGGGGTTGATTACTGTTTTCTCGGCTATAAACCATATCCGGCTCTAATTATTCTGGCTATGGGGCAGGGATTCCGCATACCGTTTCCTACCGACTACTACGGTACTCCGCTCGATTCTCTTCCGATGATGCGCAGTATCCGCAATTATGATCAGGTCAAGTGTGTCGTGGAATTATCTTCGGGAAGTTCCAGCGACATGTGGATTACTTATGGTCAGAGCCGTTACAATTTTCCGCTGGCTCTCGGTTTGACCGGAGTCATGTCGGCCGATTATTATCCCTATCTCAATTCCGGGCAAGTGTTCGGAATCATGGGAGGTCTGCTGGGAGCGGCTCAATATGAGGCTCTGGCCGATAATCCCGGCGAGGCCCTCGACGGGATGAGAATTCAGGTCTATGCCCATCTCGTGATTATCATTTTTATCATTATGGGCAATATCGGTTTCATTCTGGCTCGCCGCAAGGCGAGGAAAGGTTAAGGAGGTGAGAAAATATGGCGACTGGTACATTTTTGTGGACGACCCTGGGAGCTTTCTTGACGCTCTGTATTTTCTCCTTTCTTTACCGCGACAATCCGCTCTATAAATTTGCGGAGCATCTCATGGTGGGCGTTTCGGCCGGCTATTTTGTCATACTGCTCTGGCATAATGGCCTCGTGCCCAACCTGTTCAGTTTTTTGAGCGACGGTCACTTTTATTTTCTTTGGCTCGATGCCAAAAGCTGGTGGTACATCGTCCCGGCTTTATTGGGTGTGATGATGTGGACCCGCTTTTCACGCAAATGGGCTTGGATCAGCCGCTGGCCGATTGCCATTTATATCGGTATCGGAACCGGTATCACTATCCCGCTGGTGATGCGTACCAGCATCAATCTCCAGCTTTACGCTTCTATCAGGAAGGCCATTGACTGGGGCAATTTCTTCGGACACGGCTATCTTGACTCGGCCTCGGGATTTTCCCAGCTCCTTATCTTCGTCGGCGTCGTCTCGGCGCTGTTCTATTTCTTCTTTTCCAAGGAGCATACCGGATTGTTTAACGGCATCGCCAAATTTGGTATTGGGATATTGATGATCGGCTTTGGTGCCTCTTTCGGATATACCGTTATGGGCCGCATTTCTCTCTTCGTGCAGAGAATTCAGGCTCTGGGAAACTGGACCACACTGTCCTGGCACAGCAATACGACATTCTTGATAGTTTGGCTCTTAATAATAGGCATTTTTGCCCTTCTTTCCATCTATGAGTTTATTCGCTTCTTGGGGAGGAGGGGAGCAACAGAATAGAGGTTTAGTCCAAGATAATTGGTCTAATCGATACCAAAAAGCCCCGATTTCACTCGGGGCTTTTTAGTTAGGTTTCAAGAAAAATGATGATGGCGCGTAATCAAAAAAGATTCAAAGAATTAAAAAAATTCCATTTTAATTTATCGATAAGTGCAATGTTTTAAAAAAATTGCACAAGATTTTTTAATCTGTTTTCAGATTTTCCTTGACAAATGGAACCAGAAATCGTATAATTTTTAAGGTAATACGTTGGGCCGAGTGGTAAGTATTACAATTTTAGGGTAACTAAACTCATTCCCGAAAGCGAGGTGGGG
This sequence comes from Candidatus Zixiibacteriota bacterium, assembly GCA_900498245.1. Lineage (NCBI taxonomy): Bacteria > Pseudomonadati > Candidatus Zixiibacteriota > Candidatus Zixiibacteriota bacterium. The sequence continues at coordinate 2,803,494 of LS998015.1, read as the reverse complement.
GGATGGCGATAACGGATGAATCCGCTGGAGCCAAACCAGGAACCAGGAAAAAAAGGAAGGGTAAGCTTTCAACGCCGGAGGCCCGCCGGGAGTATCAGAGGCGTTACTATCAACTCCACAAAGAGAAGGCCAAGGAATATCAGAGGCAGTATAATCTGACTCACAAGAAGAAGGCCCGTGGGGGCCGGGGGAGAGCCAATTTTAACTGCCCCCGGGAAGTCATTAGATCCACTTTTAATACTTCCGACATTATGCATTCCCCGGTCGAGAAAACTCTCAAGATCCTGGAAAAAATCATAAGTGGTGAACGGCTGTTTACCATGTAGTCTTATCCCCAAATTAACCGGCGGCCGATAATTTTAGTGCCAATTTCGGCCGCCTTTTTTATTGCATATCAGTAAAAAATATCGTATTCATTGCCAACAAAGGAAAAATTGTCGGGGAGACGAAAATGGTTGCGGCAAAAAAAGATAACTTGAAAAAATCTGTGATAGCCAAAGCACCGAAAAAGGTTTCGAGGGAAAAAAGCATGCCTAAAAAATCTGAACCTAAGACGATAAAGAAAAGCAAAGAATCAAAATCATCAGGAAAAGGAAAATCGTCCAGAGAAAAGGTTACCGCTTCTTTTACACTTGGACATTCGCCTTATTATTTCTTCGGCGGCGGCAAAGCCGACGGTGATGGCACCATGCGTGATCTGCTCGGCGGCAAGGGAGCCGGGCTGGCCGAAATGACCCGTGCCGGAATCCCTGTTCCGCCGGGATTCACCATGACTACCGAAGTCTGTAAGGTTTTCTATCAGAACGAAATGCAGATTCCGAAAGAAATCGATCACGATCTGGAGAAGATGATAAATCGGGTCGGCGAATTGGTTGGAGCCAAATTCGGCGATCCCGATAATCCTCTCCTGGTGTCGGTCCGTTCCGGGGCCAAATTCTCGATGCCCGGCATGATGGATACTATCCTCAATTTGGGTCTCAACAAGCAGACTTTGGAAGGGCTTGCCAAAAAGACCGGAGATGAACGCTTCGCCTATGATAATTACCGCCGTTTTGTGCAGATGTTCGGCAATGTCGTGCTCGGCATTGACAAGGAAAAATTCGAGGAAATTATCGAGCAGAAGAAAAAAGAGAGGAAAATCAAACAGGATTCCTCTCTCCAGGTCGAGGACCTCAACGACATCATCAAGAAATACAAAGCCATTATCAAGAGAAAAACCGGCGAGTTGTTCCCCGATGATCCGATGGTGCAATTGCGCATGGCCCGGGATGCCGTCTTCCGTTCCTGGAATAATCCCAGAGCCATCAGTTACCGCCGCATGAATAATATCCCCGGTGATCTCGGGACGGCCGTCAATATTCAGGCCATGGTGTACGGCAANATGGGCAACACCTCCGGCACCGGCGTCGGCTTTACCCGTAATCCCGCCACCGGCGATAAGGAATTTTACGGGGAATATTTGCTGAATGCGCAGGGCGAGGATGTCGTCGCCGGCATTCGGACCCCCCAGCCGATTACCCAATTGGGCGAGGAAATGCCGGACGTCTTTAAACAATTGAAAGAAATTACGACCCGGCTGGAGAAGCACTACCGCGATGTGCAGGACTTCGAATTTACTATTCAGGAAAGCAAACTCTTCATGCTTCAGACCCGAACCGGTAAACGAACCGTCCAGGCGGCGCTGAAAATAGCGGTCGACATGGTTAAGGAAAAGCTTATCACCAAAGAAGAGGCTCTGATGCGTCTGGAGCCGGCCCAATTGGATCAACTGCTTCATAAAAGATTGGACCCCAATGCTGAATACGAAGTCATAGCGCGCGGACTGCCGGCCTCACCGGGGGCCGCCCATGGGGCGATCTATTTTACCGCCGATGCGGCCGTGAAAGCTTCCAGCGGGAAGGAACCGGTCATACTGGTTCGTCAGGAAACCAATCCCGATGATATCGAGGGAATGCATGCTGCCGCCGGAATTCTCACGTCTCGGGGCGGAATGACATCGCATGCCGCCGTCGTCGCCCGGGGCATGGGAAAATGCTGTGTCGCCGGATGCGAGGCGGCGCGGGTCAATGAAACCAAAAAGCAGTTACAGATCGGCAAACTCATTCTTAAGGAAAAAGACATTATTACCATTAACGGCTCGACCGGCGAAGTCATGATCGGTGAGGTGCCGACCATCGATCCGGAACTCTCCGGGGAATTCGCTGAATACATGAGCTGGGCCGATGAGATTCGCCGCTTGAAAGTCCGGGCCAATGCCGATACTCCGTCTGATTCTATTCAGGCCCGCAAATTCGGAGCGCAGGGAATAGGGCTCTGCCGTACCGAACACATGTTTTTTGCCGAAGATCGTCTCCCTAGTGTGCAGGAGATGATTTTGGCCGACACGACCGAAGAACGTCAACAGGCCCTCGATAAACTTCTGCCGTTTCAGAAAAGCGATTTTAAGGGGCTGTTCGAAGTCATGGATGGGCTTCCCGTGACTATCCGAACTCTCGATCCGCCACTGCACGAGTTTCTGCCGAACAAAAAAGTGATCGAGCAGGAAATAGCGGCCCTGGATAAGACCGATGAAAACTATGATGAACTCCTGGCCCGGAAACGGAAAATATTGCAGCGGATTGACGAACTGAAAGAAATCAATCCCATGCTCGGTCATCGCGGCTGCCGCCTCGGCATAGTTTATCCCGAGATAACGGAAATGCAGGTCCGGGCCATTATTGAGGCGGCCTGCGCCGTTGCCAGAGAGAAAAAGACCGTCGTGCCCGAAATCATGATTCCCCTGGTCGGTCATATCAATGAATTCCGTAATCAGAAGGAAGTAGTGAAGCGAATCGCCGATGAGGTCATCGCTCGGCATAAGGCCAAAATCGAATATCATATCGGAACGATGATCGAAATTCCGCGGGCCGCGCTGACCGCCGATGAAATCGCCTCCGAAGCGGAATTTTTCAGTTTCGGTACCAATGACTTGACCCAGATGACAATGGGATTTTCTCGCGATGATGCTGCCAAATTCCTTCTTTATTATGTCGAGAAAGGGATTCTTCCCAAGGACCCATTTGTATCCATCGATCAGGTTGGTGTGGGGCAACTTGTAGAAATGGGCACGAAAAGAGGACGCTCCGCCAAACCCGACTTAAAAATCGGTATTTGCGGAGAACACGGCGGTGACCCTGATTCAATTGAATTCTGCAACCGTATCGGTCTCGATTACGTTTCCTGTTCGCCGTTCCGGGTTCCGATTGCCCGTCTGGCGGCCGCGCAGGCGACCATTAAGGAAAAGAAAAAGACCGCCGAACGCGATAAATAGGATTATTAATCATACGGCCCGCTCCGGCGGGCCTTTTAATTTCAAAGACTTATCACTATAATGCGGCTATACCCATGGACGATATAACAACCATCCTTTTTGATGTCGGCGGGCCGCTGGTAAACGACGATCCCGCCATCGATGCCTGGCACGAGCACCTGCGCCAATTGGTCCTTGACAGAACGGGGCAGGAATTCAGCACGGCCGATATCGGCGCGATAATGGAGCAGTCGATCGCCTGTTACGCTCCGTCTTTTATATCTTTTGTGATCTGGCAAATGGTACGACCGAATAAAAATCTTTTCTATGAATTGCGGCGCGAATGTGACCGTTTCCCCTTTGAAAAATTGGTGGAGCCGGTCCCCGGTGTCATCGATATTTTGAAGCAACTGAAAGGTCATTTCAAATTGGGGATTGTCGCTAACCAAAATTCCGCCATGGGGAGAACCCTCGAGGAAATGGGGATCCTGTCTTTCTTTGATTCAAAAATGATGTCCGAGGATTTGCGCCTGGCCAAGCCGGATACCCGCATTTTTCTGGCCGTTTTACAGTCCCTCGGTTCGCGGCCCGAAGAAGCCGCCATGATTGGCGACCGTCAGGATAACGATATCGTGCCCGCGAAATCACTCAAGATGACCGCCGTCAGACTTCTGGTCGGCCCTCATCGCCACCAGGCCGTTCGCTATCCCCGGGAGGAACCGGACCACACCATCCAAAACCTGTCGGGACTTCTGGATATACCCTTTATTTCCAACAAGTTAAATCTCTAAATGGCAGAGACGTCCTCATTTGCTGACTCCTAAAGTACCGGTTCTGCAATAATTAAGGGAAATTCTTTAAACAGAAGACTTCTATCCGAGTCTTTATAATGCAGGAATATAAATATTGGTTGAAATTGCGGCACGATTTGCTTATAATTGTCCGGTTTGTAGGAAAAAATCAGAATTGGAGGAGAGATATAAATGGCACGGTTCTTCTTGTCGATCCTAATCGCCATTTTTGTATTGGCTTTGGTGTCGGGTTGTCCGAAAGATACAATTGTTAAACCCCCCAGCACTCTTGTCGGCAATTATCATGGCTTAATTACGATTATTCGCGGATACGACACATCCACCCCGACCACAGTTCAGGAGTGGATTGATTGGACCTTCAGTGATTACAAATTCTGGATGACTGCGGAGAAAACTGACCTTCTGCCCAAAATCTTCTGTGACATCACCGGAAATTATAGTTTAACCGACAAAATTACTCTATCAGATACCAGTATGACCGACGTTTTTACGTGCATTCATGAAGATATACCGGTCGGCACTTTTTCTATTTTCCGAGAAGCCGATAGCGTCAAGATATCGGGAACCATGCGGGAAGGAAGCCGCTGGGTCGAAATTGCGCTAAAAAAAGAATAGGATCATAATATATTGCCTAACGGTCCCCCAAACGGGACCGTTTTTTGGCTGGAATAGAACCTATGAAACGTTTGCTTCCCATAATTTTCCTCCTGTTGCTTTACAGTTCGCTCTTATTGGTTCTTATGAGCGGTGGTTGTGGCAAGAACAGCACTTCCAGCACCGTCCAATTCATGCCCGGAACCTATAGGGGAATTTATGAAGTCATCAAGCACTGGCAATCACCGGATCAGGAGATGAAAGTCGATACCATGAATTTCTATTTCATACAGCCCGATACTTTTCGCATGTATCTGGCCGATGACGACAACTACCGCCGGTTTTGTGATGTCATCCGGGGCAAATTCATTTTTGGCCGGGACTCGCTTAAACTTCAAAATATTACGACCAATACCTCCCAGCAATGTACCCCCGGCGAAGAACCCGGCGCCGAATATCAATATCTTGTCGATCACGGGATAATTGTCTTCAAAACCTCCGACACCGCCCTCTATCGCCGCATCGAACTCTGGAATAAACTTTAGACCCTTTATTTTTCCACAATAATATCCGATTTTCACTGACAGCATTTGTCAGCGCCAATTCCTATAATATAAGCGGATCAAAAAAATGTCGGCTATCTGGTAACCGGCCTGACCGGCCGCTTGTAGAGAGGTGCTTATGCTGTCCAAAGTCTATTCCTCGGCAACACTGGGAGTCAATGCCTATCTGGTCGAAGTTGAAGCCGACCTGCAGCAACAACTCCCCCTTTTTATTACAGTCGGGTTGCCCGACGGGGCGGTTCGGGAGTCCAAGGAACGGGTGACCGCCGCCATCAAAAATTCCGACTATATCTTCCCCAATAAGAAAGTAACCATCAATCTCGCCCCCGCCGATATTCGCAAGGAAGGCTCGGCCTTCGACTTGCCGATGGCGGTCGGCATTCTCGCCGCTACCGGGCAAATACTTCGCGATTCTTTCGATGATTATGTTATCCTGGGGGAACTGTCGCTCGATGGCGCCATTCGTCCGGTGCCCGGGGTCCTTCCTATGGCGATGCATGTTCAGGACAGCAAAGGGATAAAGGGAATTCTGGTCCCGAAAGATAATGCTTCCGAGGCGGCTATGGCCCAGGATCTCCCGGTCTATCCCGTAACATCACTGAAGGAGGCGGTCGCCTTTTTGGAGGATACCAATACCATTAACCGCTTTGAACTCGATATAAATTCGGTCTTTTCCCTGTCACGTAAGTATGATGTCGATTTCTGCGATGTCAAAGGTCAGGAATCGGCCAAACGGGCTCTGGAAGTGGCGGCGGCCGGGGGGCATAATATCATTATGATTGGGCCCCCCGGCTCGGGAAAAACAATGCTGGCCCGGCGTCTCCCCACCATTCTTCCCGACATGACCGTCGCCGAAGCTCTCGAAACCACCAAAATCCATTCGGTGGCCGGTCTCATGCCCGGCAACACCGCTCTTATTGCCACCCGCCCTTTCCGGGCGCCGCACCATACTGTCTCCGACGCCGGCCTCATCGGCGGGGGACGGATTCCGAAGCCGGGGGAGGTCTCCCTGGCGCATCATGGGGTTCTGTTTCTTGACGAAATCGCCGAATTTCACAAAGATGTCCTTGAAGTTCTGCGCCAGCCGATGGAAGACGGCCAGGTTACACTCTCTCGCGCCACGACATCACTGACCTATCCCGCCGCCTTCATGCTGGCCGCGGCTATGAATCCCTGTCCCTGCGGCTATTTTGGCGATACCAGTCACGAATGCAATTGCACCACCGGGGCTATTCAGCGCTATATGTCTCGTATTTCGGGGCCCCTTCTGGACCGAATCGATATTCATATCACCGTACCGTCGGTCAAATTTAAAGAACTCTCCTCCGAATCGGCCGGCGAGAAATCCGAAATTATCCGGGCCCGGGTTAATATGGCCCGTAAGCGCCAACTGGCGCGGTTCAATAATGAAAAGAAAATTTTCTGCAATGCCCATATGCAGTCAAAAGATATTCGGAAATACTGCCCGATCGATGAAAAATCGAAATCTCTTTTGAACCTGGCCATCAGCCGTCAGGGTCTTTCCGCCCGCGCCTATGACCGTATCCTCAAAGTCGCCCGAACCATTGCCGATCTGGAAAATATCGAAAATATCGATGCTGTCCATATCGCCGAGGCGATTCATTATCGCTCTCTGGACAGGAATCTTTGGTTAATATAAGAATTTTTCACCGCCCCGGAATTTTATTGCTATGGCTTCGATTGCCGGCTTGGACAGCCCGTAAGTCATTGAATATTATTATAGTGTGTCTGTTTCGAAAAAGATATATCATATGCCTCAGTAACTCGTATAATCATAATAAATATGCCCTTGCAAAATCTATTAATTATTGCCATCATGCCGGCCGAAACCATGTGTGATTGACTTTTTTGTCGAACCGGTGTAATCTTTGCCTTATATTAATTTATGACAACCCATCAGTCAAAATTAGAGAAACTGTTTCTGCACGCCGCCCGCATGCTAAATTCCACCCTGGAATACGAGGAATTAATGCGTCAGGTGCTGGAACTCACCGTCGAAGCCACCGGATCCGAGGCCGCTCTTGCCTATCGCCTGGACAAAAATCTGGATATAATGAAAGTCCGTTTTTTCGACGGGCGCGATTATTCGGTCAAAACCCTTTCCCTGCCGCGCGGGCAGGGAATAATCGGCTGGGTGGCCGAACATCAGGAACCGATTATCGCCAACGATGTCACTTCTGATCCCCGATATCATCAGCAGGCTGAAATTTTCGGAGATCTGTCGCTCCGATCGGTTCTGGCCATACCGCTCATCGGGCGGGGTCAAATGATCGGCGTCATTGAAGCCATCAACAAAATCGACGGTGTCTATACCGATGAGGACTTGGACATCTTGGTCGGTCTGGCCAATCAGATGGCGGTCGCTATTGATAACGCCCGGCTTTATCGCGAGGCCAAACAGGAGGCGATGGAGCGTCAGTTGCTCTATGATGTCGGCAAGAAATTGAGCAGCACCCTGAATATCGATGAGGTCCTGCAATTAATATTGGACTCTCTGCAGAAAGTGGTCGGGTTTGACGCCGGCGGAGTCTTTTTAATTAACGACGAAAAGGGAGAGGTGGCCACGGTTTTTGCAGTCGGCTATGATCCTTTAAGGCAGGAATATATTCAATTGAAAATTGGCCAGGGACTGGTCGGGTGGGTGGCTAAGAACGGCGAAGCGGTCATTGTTCCCGATGTAACCAAAGATACCCGCTACATCAGCGCCCGTCAGCAGACCAAATCGGAAATCGTGACCCCGATACGAATCGATGGGCGCATCATCGGGGTCCTGAACCTGGAATCGGATCATGCCTCTTTTTACAATCGTAAGAGTTTGGAATTGATTACGGCGTTCGCCAGTCATGCCGCCATATCCATCGAAAGGGCTATGCTCCACAAAAAAATGCTTGAAAACAGGCGTCTGGAAGAACAACTTTCCATTGCTCGGGAAATTCAGCTCACTTTCTTGCCCAAGCATGATCCTCAGATCTCCGGCTATGATATCTCCGGCGTAAATATCCCGTCCGGCGAAGTCGGCGGTGATTATTTCGATTTCATCAAGATTATCGAACATCAGACCGGCATCGCCATCGCCGATGTGGCCGGAAAAGGGATCCCGGCGTCTCTCATCATGGCCGCCTTCAGGGCCTCCCTGATAGCCGAGATCCGCAACAACTATGCTATCCGCATGATTTGCCGTAAGGTTAATTCGCTCATTTATGAATCGGTGGAGCGGGAGAATTATGTCACCGCGGTCTATGGGGTTCTCGATTCCAAGAACGATATTTTCACCTTTTCCAACTGCGGGCATAATCATCCCATCCTGCTTCGCCGCGGGGGGCGGGTCGAATATCTCAAGGAAGGAGGTCTGGCCCTCGGAGTGATTCCTGATACCGATTACGAGGAGCGGCCCATCTTTATCCAGTCGGGTGATACAATTATGTTTTATACTGACGGGGTCTCGGAAGCAAAAAATGGCCGGGGAGAGGATTTCGGGGTGGAACGACTGGTCGCCGTCCTCAAGCGCCACAAAGATCTGAAAGCTTCGGATTTACTGAAAAAAATCTATGAAGCCGTAAAGGAATATGCGTCAGAAACGCACGTTTTCGACGATCTGACCATGCTCATTATCAAGAAGATTTAATCGCTGAATCTCATTACCAAATAATACATTGACAGAGTCCGCAATATACGTTAAGTTAAGATGAAGATCTATCGGAATTCGGAGGTAAAATGAGAAAACTATTTATCCTTATAATTTCAATTCTTGCCCTGTATATCGCCGGCTGCGGCGGTGACAAAGGCTCCAATCCGCCGCCCCCACCTGTCCCGACTGTCAGACTGGTGGTCGATACGACTGCCGCTCCTGGAATGACAAATGTCAATGCCGGCGCCTGGAATTCCGTTGAATCCGTCATGGTAGAAATCGGCAGCGGCAGTGATTATGGTCTCGACGCCGATCTGGGACATATCAATGTCAATCTCAAGGCCATAAAAAAGAATGACACCCTGTACCTTCGCGCCAAATGGCAGGATGCCACTGCCAATATCTGGGGAAATTATATGCGGCCCTTACCTCAGGTTATTGATTGGGAACAGGTAACATCCGCCGGCGATGACCGCTTTTTTGTCATGTTTGACGCTGGCGACAACGGCACGGAAAAGGCCGACTGCTCCAAGATGTGTCATGCCACCTCTATGAAACCTACCAATGGGCACGCCGACGTTATCAACTGGAGCGCCACCTCGACCGCCCCGGGATTTATGGCCGATGATGAATGGTGGAATAATGTCACCGGCAGACTCTTCGACAACACCGTAAATGCCTACGTTTATCGGGACAATTGGAATTCATTCAGCAATGTTCCGTATTATATGCACAAGGATACGATCGCTTTTCTGGGGCCCTATTTATATCTTACTGATACGGTCGCTATGAATTATGCGACTATCCAGTGGCCCTCAAATTATAGAATGCCCGGGTACCGAATAGATTCCACTATTTACAATTCCCCCAGTCGCTCCAGCTACAGCCGCTGGGATGTTCGAGCCATTTCCCAGTATGATTCCACTTCCTCTCCGCATACCTGGACTATCGTGATGTCCCGGGCTCTGAACACCGGTCATATCGATGATGTCAACCTGGCCCTGGCCGGATTCGATTCCGTGCAGGTGACCATCGCCGCCGCCAATGCCCACTCCTCCGATCCTGTCAACGCATCCTGGCAGCACTCCGGTTCGAAGCCGTTTTACCTGATCTTAAAGCGCTAAACGACAAATTGGGAATATTCTGGCCGGCCTCATTGGGCCGGCCCTTTTTTTATCCAATGGCAGGGCAAATACGTACTTACTAATATTGATTTCTGTGGTCTATTCCCGGAATTCCGATAATAATTCAATAGATGCCAATAATCATTGCTCCTGAAAGACGATTTGAATAGTATCACAAACCCTCTTCTTGCGGATATCGGGTCGAGAGATTATATTTAAATATATATAAAACGGCCCAAATAAATTCGATAGGAGTATCAAATGGCCCTTAGAACATATTCCGAGTACCTCGACTCGCTGCGAAGGATGCGGCCCAATATTCATAAATTCGATGAATTGATAAACGATGTCACCACGCACCCGGCGACTCGCAATACCATTGAGGGACACGGTCAATCCTACAAATTGCTCGATGACCCGGCGGAACGGGAGATCCTGACCACAACCTCTTCGCTGACCGGGGAGCCAATCAGTCGCTATCTCTCAATAATCAGGGCCCCTGAAGATATGTATGCTAATTCCCGGTTGAAACGCCATATGTTTCAGAAAACCGGGACTTGCACCGGCGGCCGGTGTGTCGGCTGGACGGCGCTGAATTCGATGTTTCTTACTACCTATGAAATGGATCAAAAATTGGGTACGGACTATCATGTTCGTCTCCTCAATTGGCTCCGCGATGCCCAGTCGCGCGATATTACGGTCTCCGGCGCTCTCACCGACCCCAAGGGTGACCGTACCAAATCGCCGATGGCACAGGATGATCCCGATATGTGTCTTCATATCGTCGAAAAACGGCCCGATGGCATTGTCGTTCGCGGCGCCAAAGTGATGATTTGCGGAGTGGCGGCCTCCAACGAAATTTTTATTTTGCCCGGTTCCGGTTATAAGGAAGCCGAAAAAGATTATGCCCTTTCATTTGTCATTCCGCGCGACATTGAAAACCTGACGATCGTGGAGACCCGCCGTCCCAGCGATACTCGCGAAACCGAGGAAGGTTTTGATATTCCTGTCAAAGACGGCGGCATTACGCAGGCCTACCTCCTTTTCGAAAATGTTTTCATTCCCAAAGAGCGCGTCTTTATGGCGGGCGAGTATGAGTTCGCCCTGAATGCCGTAAAATACTTTATCAGCGCTTACCGGGCGGCCATCGGCGGCTGTGTCGCCGGACAGGGCGATGTCAAAATCGGCGCCGCCGTTCTTACCGCCCGCGCCAATGGTCTTTCGTCCAAAGTTTTCAATGACAAACTTGTAAAAATGCATATCAATAATGAAACCACTTACGGTGTCGGCATTGCCGCGGCGGCGCTCGGCAAACGGCACCCCTCCGGGGCCTGGGTATGCGACATGCTTCTCTCCAATGTAAATAAGATTCATGTGGCGACGCTTCCCTACGAAACCTCACTTCTGGCGCAGGATATTGCCGGAGGCATCGCCGAAACCGGTTGTATTCCGGCCTATAAAGATATCGTCTCTCCCAAGTATGGCCATTTGCTTAAGAAATATCTGAAAGCCAGACATAGCGCTGAATCCCGGGTGAGAGCGGCGCGGCTGGTGGAATGGGCGACTATTGGTGCCGGCGTTCCCGGTTGCATGCATGGGGGCGGTTCGCCCGATGGCGCCAAACTGATGATTCGAGCGTCGGAGAATCTCGAGGAAAAAGTCCAGTTCGCCAGACGGCTGGCCGGTATAACCGAGGAGATTCCCGAGCCGGAGCCAAAAAAGTAGATTTTGCGTCTTTTGTCTTTTATTAAAATCTCGATAGGGTTAATCCTCTGGCTCCTTCTTGCCGGCGCCGGAGGTAATTCCTTCGCCGCCATCAGTCCTCAAATCGATTCGTCAAACGCCCCTGGGACAGTGAGTGCCGATTCTTGCCGCACTGAGTTCATCTTTTCGAGTGCCTATGCCGGCACATTATGGAACGATGGCAAGTATATACTCCGGTCTCCGTTACGTTGGCGCAAAACCGATTGGATAAAATTCTCCGCCGGCCTCGCCGCGGTGAGCGGGTCGATGTTCCTACTGGATCGCCCGGTGCGTGATTTTATGAGGCGCAATCGCAACCATACCACCGACGACATCGGCAAATTCTATGAGCCGTTTGGCCGCCAATATCCTTTCGGCCTCTCTGGGGCATTTTATGTCATTGGGCTGATTGCCAAAAATAAGAACGCTCAGCGGACCGGTCTTGACGGGTTCGCCGCCAGTCTGATCGCCTCCGAAATCATTACTCCGGCTCTGAAAATCACTCTCGGGCGCAGTCGCCCCTGGCAAAATCGCGGTCTTTATCATTATCATCCGTTCAGCGGCGACGATTCCTTTCCCTCCGGACACACCACCCGGGCCTTCATGCTGGCCACGGTAATTTCCGAGCATTATCCCCGAACCTGGGTGAAAATCCTGGCCTACAGTACCGCAACGATGGTGGCCTGTTCCCGGATGAACTATGATATGCACTTCTTTTCAGATGTCACCGCCGGAGCTCTTATCGGAACCTTCGTCGCCAGGGCGGTGGTGCGTCTTAACGAACAAAGACGCTGTCAGAAACAAGATTGAGACATCATCCTGAGCCGTATCATTTCTGATATCGCTTCGCTTTTTCTATACCGCGGATTTTTCGAATATAAGCAAATAAATAAGCCTGTCCCGTGGCGATAACAGAAAAAATATAGCCCCAGATTAGGACAAATATCAGGAAGAGCGATAAGGCCATCAAATACCCCGCCCAACCGGTTCCGCCGGCCGAAAGCAGGGAGTCCAAATGGATACCGATCCTTGATCCCGGGAAAAGGCTGAATGTATGATATGCCGGCGGACTGTGAAGCGGGAGATGGCTCAAGCCGCCTCCAATAAGATTGGCGGTCTTTTCACCGCCCCCCAGCATCGTGCTGAATTTTATAAACTGCACCGCCCGATACGAAAAATAGGCGAATACAAATCCACCTATCTTGGCCCAGATCAGAGAATAAATCGTCAGAACCGTCCAATGGATCGGCCGCCGTATAATTGTCGAAAAAGTCTCCTGAATTGAATTAAAGGCCTCGCCCTTCTTGTCCGCAGCAACCGCGGCCGGCATTATCATTATCGATGCGGCCAGGGCAAATATCACCAGCACGGCCAGCATCGCCACTACGAAATTGGGAAAAACAAAAAATACGCTGAACAATATATCCCCCAGGACAGGAAGGCGTGTCAAAAGACCTATAGCCGCCCCCAGCAGGATAACAAATAATAAAAACAGAATGATGGCCGCCTCCGACATCAGTAATTGCTTGAATCGGGAAAATCCGAACCTCATGGCGCTCCGCATTGGATAAAAGCGATGGCCGCTTATTTCCTCATAATCAAATTTGGCGATGGCCGTCATCCCGTCCATTACGATCAATATTAAAACCGCAAGCCCCAGATAGAAAACAATGCTCGAAACGACCGTTTGCGGCACGGCAAAACTCGGTAAAGCGCTGGGAACCCAATCAGCGCTATCTATCAGGGCCACAGAATTGAGGATTAATATGTAAATCAGGAAACTCAGGATCAGGAAGAATGAACCGATAATGATTTTCTTCACCCGTAACGCTTTAAAGGCGACCGCTATCAGGCCGGCGAGAACCTCGTCCTTTACAATCGGCATTCCTGAATATCTCCAAATCGTCACTTTTCTGTCAAGTAATTAATATAGAAGATCGCCAATCTGCCGATACTTCCTAATATGGGGAAATTAAAGAGACGGGGCTGATGTCTTTGGGAAGAAAATTCAGGAATAACTACCGCCTTGACCTGATCCTGAAAATCTACTTGGCGATAATTGCCGCCATCATAACCTCATCAATACTCAACATTTGGATGATAACTTACCTGAAATGGAACCCGATCCTGACACATTTTGCTTCGCTGGTTCTCGGCGGGCTGGTCACGATTTTTGCCGTCTTCCATTTGGCGAAGAGGGAAGGACGTCCCGGTGAAAAAATCAAGCAGAGCCTAAAAATGATGGGCGAGGGAAAACTCTGCCGGACGGTGCGCCTCGATTCCGCTAATATGATGGCTGAAATCGCCGAATCAATGAATCGGGCCAATCAGGAGTTGTCGGGACGGCTGAAAGTGGTTATGCGGAATTTGGATCGGCTGGCCGAAGTTGAAGACGAACTATCGGTGCAACTGAAAGGTCATTCCCCCAATGATCCCCATACCAAAAACCTCATTTATATGATGAAAATATCCACCAGCCGGCTTAAAAACGACCTTGAGTCATTTTCCCTTGAAGAAGAGAACGTCACCGGCGCCTGACGCAAATAAATTATTTCTTTCCCAAATCCTTATAAATCAGGATTCCCGAACTCCCGCAGGCATATAAACGGTTGCCGATTTTCCTCATTTCCATCAATTCCCCGTTGGTCGTGCTGGCCTCGGGGATCCAGTCTCGGCCGGAATCATCGCTGTAAAGAATTACCCCGTCACCCCCGCCGGCATACATCCGTTTGGCATCAACCATGACGAGGTCAAGAAGATGCTTATCTTCGCTTAAAACCAGATATTTCTGCCAGGTATGTCCTGTATCATCGGAAAGAGCTACATATCCGTTCATTCCCACCATCAGCCCGATATTGCCTCGAATCGCCGCCGCTCGAACCGCTCCTCCCTCGGGTGAATTATGTTCCTCCCAGGTTTTGCCCCTATCCCTCGAAATAAAAATCCGGCCCGCGCCCGTGACCGCTGTTATTCCCTCCGGAGATATGTCGATATTATCAAGTTGGCGGCCTTTAATCGCGACCGAGTCCCAGGTGATGCCTCCATCCGATGTAATAAAAGCCACTCCTGCCATGCTGTACTCGCTGTGGACATTGGAACCGATCAATAGACCATGCAGCGAGTCGGAAAAAGAAATGTCAAAGAACCAGTAACTGCTGTCAAACTGTTGCCGCGACCATGTCTGACCTCCATCGGTGGTCCTGAATAATGATCCCTTGGCCCCGCAGATGAATCCTTTCTCGCATCCCGGCAGGAAAAATATGCCCTGTAGCGGCAGATTCTGTTGAAGAGTGTCGAAGGAAACTTTGCCTTTATCGAAGAACTTTATTATAAGACCGTCGCTTGTCACCGCCATGCCCCGATCCTGATCGCAGAAGAAAACGCTATTTAGTATTCCTCCGGTGCCGGCAGGAATTTGATGCCAGTTGGAATCAGCGCCCAATACATTAACAGAAATAAGAGTCACGAGAAGCAATAAACTTGTCTTCATAGTTCGGCCCTCATCCGATTTAAAAAATCATTAGTATTGAAAATGGTCCTATTTTATGATATGTTTTACCCAACTATAACCAAAAAGACGGCCTTATCAAATTGAATAGTCGAGAAAAAGCGGTAGATATTGTTTCGGTAAATCTGACAACCGATACCGGCTACAACATCTTCCGCGACTTAAACTTTACCCTCTTTGCAGGCGAGACCGCCATCATTTCCGGCTCCGCCGGTTCCGGCAAGACCTATCTTTCGGAGCTGATTATTGGCGGTCAAAGGCCTAATTCCGGTTCTGTCAACATTTTCGGACAGAATATTTATTCAGCGGGTGAAGGACAGAAGGCCGCCATTAGACGTCGAATTGGCGGAGTCGGCGGCATCTTCGATCTGCTCCCCTTCGATACAGTAGAGATTAATCTTCAATATCCCTTGATATTAAGAGGCGCTTCTCGAAAAGCCAGGAAAATGAAATCCGAACAAATTATGGCGCAGCTGAATATTTCTGCCCTGCGCTCCCGAAAAGTTACCTCATTGACCCGGGGGGAGCGACTCAAAGTCCTTCTCGCCCGAGCCATAATCGCCGACCAGCCACTACTTCTTATAGATGAACCTTTGGATCGCATGGGGCCGGCCGCCGCCACTGACATAAATACCGTTTTGAAGCGACTTTCCGTCTCAGGGTATACAATGCTGATTCTGACCACGGAACAGGAAAAGCCATCAATTCCCCAGGCGCGTGAATTTAGGCTATATGAGGGACGTCTTCTATGAGCAAATTCATATATCTGCTGGGAAAAGGTGTCGGCTTGATATTTCGCCGTCCGATCGCCTCGATGGGAACTCTTCTATCGCTATTCCTCCTTTTCTTCCTGTTCGACATGCTATGGGTGACCTCCCGTACCATAGGAGCGTATTACGACCGTCAGTTAGCGGATATTAATATCGAGATCTTTTTGCAGGATTCTTTGCCCGATTCCGCCGTGGGAGCGCTGGTTTCCTCCATTGGTCAAATGGATGGAGTCGATACGGCGGGATATATTTCCCGCGACGATGCCAGAGCCCGACTTGAAAATCTCATGGGGACCGATTTGCTCGACGGTTTTGAATCCAATCCCCTGCCGCGATCTGTCATAGTTACTTTTAAGGAAAACTTCCTGAACAGCACCCGGCTTGAGGAATTTAAAAATAAAATTCAATCGTTTCAGGGCATTGCCGAAGTCTTTTATGCCAGAGGCTGGTTGGAGAGAGTGGAATTGGCCAAAGTCTTGGCCCGGCGCGCCCTTCTCATTCTGGGCATCATCATCTTTCTCGCGGCCTTCTTGAATCTCACCTACGCCATCCGGCTGGCCGTCAGAACCGGCGAATATGGAATCAGGCAATTATCATTGATGGGCGGCGGGACTTATTTCATTTCCTTTCCCTATATTTTCAGCGCGGCCATTTATGCTTTGGCGGCTTCCGCCGGAAGTTGGCTGGTCCTCAATTATACCTCCCGGTTTTATTCGCTTAAAAATGTGGAGATATTGATTCCCGGACCTTCGGAAATTGTCTACTTCTGCCTGTTGGCGACTCTGATTGGCTTGGTTGGCGGTTTTATCGGTTCACGCAGAATTGCGGCATGATAATTAGTAAATCGACATTTCGGCTCTTGACGGCGATTCTTATCGTGGTTTTTGCATTCCCCGCGGGATATGCTCAAAGCGGCGATATGGTCAAGCAGAAGCAGGAGTTGGAAAGAATTAAGAGAGAGATGGAAGAAAGCCGGAATAATCTTGATTCTCTCCAGGCTTTGGAAAAAAAGGTTCAACGGGAAATTTCCGAATATGAACAAAGGACCTCAATCAATCAAACGGTCCTGGACCGGTTAAATAAGCAGTTAAAAAATATTCGTTCCGATCTGCAAAGGGCCAAATCGAATCAGGATGACGCCCAGTTCAGACTTTCGGCCTCGAGAGATCGCTATATCAGCAACTTGAAATTTTACTATACCGGGATTCGATGGGACCAGTTCGAGACCGCCGGTCAGGTTTCCGCGGAGAAGGATGCCCTCCTCAGGGTTCTCTATCTGCGGGCGGTCGCCGCCTACGATCGCCGGCAAGTCACGCGCTCCTCCGAATATCTCAGGGATGCCGAGAAGGAATATTCCGCACTGGCCAGCAGAGTAAAAATGGTCGGCGACGCTCAGAAAAAGAAGAAATATGAAAATGCCCTGGTGTCATCCCAGATGACAAAAAGAGAGCGGGAATTGCTCCGGGTCAAAAGGAAAAAAGAAAGTGAAGCCGATCGGCTGTTATCTCTTTCCGAGGAAGCCAAACAGATGGAGCAATTAATTTCCCGGCTCGAAGATGCGCGTCGGCGTCGTGAGGAATCGCCTCGAACGACAGAATTTAAATTTGCGACGGGTAATTTTGCCTCCTACAAAGGTGCGCTTTTGGCTCCTATTTCGGGACGGATTACCGCCGGCTATGGATGGAAAACTGATCCGGTCACGAAATTGAAATCTTTCTCGCCCGGAATAGAAATAGATGGAAAGGTCGGCGCACCGATCCGGGCGGTGGCCGATGGGGTCGTCGCTTATGTCGGCGCCCTTCGCGGATATGGTGTCTTCGCGATAATCGAACATGAAGATGGTTTTTATTCTACCTATGCCGGGTTGAGCAGGGCACTTGTCGATAAGGATCAAATTGTCAAGAGAGGCGAAAGTCTGGGCGCCGCTGAAAATGGCCGGGTAAAATTTGAACTCCGCCAGGGTAAAGATCCTCTGGACCCGGTGGAATGGATAAAACTTGATAACATTAAGTAACATTCTCGGTCAGGCTCTGGCGCGGCGGATCCTGAGAAATTCTTTCAATCGCGCCCGAGTTGCCTCAACCTACCTGTTCTACGGCCCCGACGGAGTCGGCAAGTGGCCGGCTGCCATATCGCTGGCGGCTCTGTTGAATTGTGAGAAGCCCCTGAAAGACGAAAGCGGTTCAATTATTGACGCCTGTGGCAAATGCCGATCATGTCATCAGATTTTTAATCTGATTTTCCCCGACCTTATCATTGCCGCGCCTGTTCCGCCCCATAAAAATGAAAAAGAAGCCGGGGAAATGCTTTCCGCTTACCTTGATGATAAAAAGAAGGAACCGTACAAAATAATCACTTCCACCCGCCAGTTGACTATTCCGATCGATTTCACCCGCGACATTCGGCGGCGAACCGCCATTAGTCAGAATGCCGGAATCAAACGGGTCATTATCTTTTATCAAATGGAAAAAATGCTGCCGGCATCGGCCGATTCCTTGCTTAAATTAATTGAAGAGCCGCCCCGCGATACCGTTATTATCCTGACCGCCGCCGATCCGGGTGTCCTCCTTCCCACCATCCAGTCGCGGGCCCAGAAAATACCGTTTCGAACTCTCGCCGATAAGGAGATCGCCCAATATCTGGAAGATAAATACGCCGTTCCACCGGAA
Source organism: Candidatus Zixiibacteriota bacterium (assembly GCA_900498245.1). NCBI lineage: Bacteria > Pseudomonadati > Candidatus Zixiibacteriota > Candidatus Zixiibacteriota bacterium. The sequence continues at coordinate 2,784,773 of LS998015.1, read as the reverse complement.
AGGGCCGAATTCTTCGCCAACTTGGCTGAGGGCTCTCTCGGCCGGGCCTTGAATTATATTGCCGACGACGACGAACTCTCCCTGCGCCAAACCGCCTTCTTGATGTTTAAAGGTCTATTTGGCGGAGAAACCGCGCAAGCCGCCGCGACTCTGAATGAAATGATAAATCCCAATAATCGGGGAGAGGTTGAAAAAATTATTGGCCTCTGGCAATCATTCTTGAGTGACCTGATTTATCTGAAGTATGGAGGCCGTGCCGTAAATATAACTAATTCCGATTTGACGGCCGAGTTGGAGATTTTGGCGGCGCGCGTCCCGGGCCCCGAGGATTTTGTGAAAATGCTCGGGTATCTTAAACAAATCACTCTCTCTCTCCGCCGGAATATCCATATCAGGCCAGCCGTGATGGCGCTGGCAATACGGTTCCGTCGCCATATCAATCAATCTCCTTGACAGCCGGCTCCGTATTTCTGATTTTAGAGGATTAAAGGAGAAAAAATGCCTGACTTATATATGATCCAATTTAAGAGCGGTCGTAAGGAATATTATTATAACAATTTTTACCATTCCCTCAATCCCCGGGAATATGTCATAGTTCAGGCCGACCGGGGCGAAGATATGGGGCTGCTGGATAAAAAAGTCCTGGCTCAAATCGATTTTTCCGATACTGAGAAGCCCCGCTCCATTCTGCGCCCGGCCAGCGATGACGATAAAAGAAAATTAGAGTCCAATCGCACCGATGAAAGCAGGGCCTGGGACAAGGTCTTGGACCTGATCCGGCGTCACAAACTCGATATGAAACTGGTGGATATCGAGTATCAGCACGATCGCAATAAAATGACCTTTTTCTTTACGGCTGAACACCGGGTCGATTTCCGCGCCTTGGTTCGGGATCTCGCCGCCGAATATAAGACCAGAATCGAACTGCGTCAGATCGGGGTCAGGGATGAAGCCAAGCGGATCGGCGGCTTCGGCATTTGCGGACAACAGCAATGCTGTACTGCCTTTATAAAGAATTTCGATCCGATATCCACGACCGACGCCCGGGTGCAGGGCCTATCACTTAATCCCTCCAAAATATCCGGAAATTGCGGTCGCCTTTTATGCTGCCTGAAATATGAATCGGAACACTATGCCGAGGTTCGCGGCAAATACCCGGAGGTGGGAGAAAAATATCAAACGCCTGCCGGCGAAGGGATCATCGACCGCATAAATGTTTTTGAAGACTATATGGTGGTCAAGCATTTGAACGGCGAAGAGGTTAAAATCTACGGCCGCGATTTGAAGAAGAAAGAACGAAAACAAACATCCTTTTTCCAGAAGTGGCGCGAAGCCCTTAATATCGACAAAACCGAATAATCGGAGCGAAAATAAGTGCAAAAACCGTATTATATCACCACCCCAATATACTATGTCAATGATCGTCCCCATATAGGGCATGCTTATACCACCATCGCCGCCGATCTTCTGGCCCGCTATCAGCGCCTGAACGGCCGGGATGCCTTTTTCCTGACCGGGACCGATGAGCACGGGTCGAAAATTGCCGAAGCCGCCGCGGCCGCCGGATTGGACCCCAAGGCCTTTTGTGACAGCATCGTCATCCATTTCAAAAAAGCCTGGGAAAATCTGTCTATTAAGTACGATGATTTCATCCGAACCACCGATGATCGTCATGTTCGGGCTGTCCAGCACCTGCTTGATATTCTCAAAAATGCTACGACCGACAAGGGTGATCCGGTCATCTATCCCGGCGAATATGAAGGTCTCTATTGTGTCGGTTGCGAGAAATTTTTGACCGAAAAAGATCTTGTCGACGGTCTTTGCCCGGCTCACAAAAGAAAACCGGAAGTCCTGCGGGAAAAAAATTATTTTTTCCGGCTTACCGCCTATCTTGATCGGCTCAAGGGTCTGATTGAGAATAATGAATTAATAATTCTGCCTGAGGAACGCCGCCGTGAGGTCCTCGGTCTATTAAACCAGGACTTGACCGACTTTTCCGCCTCTCGCGAACGGGTGGAATGGGGAATTCCCCTGCCGTTCGATAAATCGCAATCCGCCTATGTTTGGGTCGATGCGCTCTCCAATTATATCAGCGCCATCGGATATGGAAGCGACGAAAAGAAATTTCATAAATGGTGGTATGAAGCGGAAATCGTCCATTTGATGGCAAAGGAAATTTTGAAGTTCCATTGTATTTACTGGCCGGCGATGTTGATGGCCGCCCGCTTGCCGCTCCCCAAAGTTATCTTTCTGCACGGATATTTCACTGTCGACGGCGAAAAAATGTCCAAATCTCTGGGAAATGTGATTGACCCCAATGAACTGGTCGCCCGATTTGGCTCCGATGGTGCCAGATACCTCCTTTTGACCCAGTACCCTTTTGGTGTCGATGGCGATGTGCAGGTTTCCCGCATGACAACTAAATTCAACAGTGATCTGGCCAATGATCTCGGCAATCTGGTCTCCCGCGTGGCCCGGATGATAGTCGCGAGCTTTGACGGCCAATTGCCGGAACCGGACAAGGATATTGCCGGGATGGCGGAGCTGGTCAGCCGAAGCGAAACTCTCCCGGAAGCGGTCCTTAGAAATATCAACACCTTTCAAATCGGCACCGCAATCGATGAAATTATGGCATTGGTTCGCTACACCAACAGGTTTTTCGATTCGGCCGCGCCCTGGAAAATGCTCAAAGAAGGACAGACAAAAAAAACCGGCGGGGTGCTGTATGCCTGTTCCGAAGTGATTCGTATCGTCGGGATCCTCCTTTCGCCCTTGATGCCGAACAAATCGCTTGAAATTCTCGGGGTCTTCGGCCTGGGCCAAAAAGACTTGTCGATTGACAATGCCCGGACCTTTTTCACGCTGGTTCCGGGTAGCAACGTGCATCTCGGAGAATCGATTTTCCCCCGACTGCAGGAAAGCAAGTCCCCAGTCCCATCGCAGAAAAATGTTCCTCCCACGGCCGACCTGATTGATATCACCGATTTTGCCCGGATTAAGATGGTGGTGGCGCAGGTGCTTGAAGCCGAGAAAGTGGCTGGCTCCGATAAACTGCTCCAATTGAGGATTGATCTAGGCGATGAAAAACGACAAATCGTTGCTGGCATCGCGGAATTCTATAATCCGGATGAAATTGTCGGCAAAAAAATCATAGTCGTCAAGAATCTCAAACCAGCCACGATTCGCGGGGTTGAATCCAATGGCATGCTCCTTGCGGCCAAAAAGGGAAAAGAACTCTGCATTCTCGCGCCGGAAAAGGATCTGCCGGTCGGGGCGACTATCTCCTGATGATCGACTCTCATTGTCATCTTGATCTGAAAGAATATCACGGCAATCTGGAGGAGACCATAAATAATGCCCGCCGCGAGGGGGTTGAAATTATGGTCAATATTGGTGCCGATATGAAGTCTTCTGAAAAATCGGTCGCTCTTGCCGAAAAGTACGATTGCATATACGCTACCGTGGGGGTACACCCGCACGATGCTTCGAAGTACGATCCCCCGACCGAATCCGGTCTGTTGCGACTTCTTCAGCACAAAAAGACGGTCGCCATTGGCGAAATCGGCCTTGATTATTACCGCGATTTGTCACCTCGTGCGGAACAGAGAAGAGTATTCCTGCGGCAGCTTGAAATTGCCGTCCGCGAAAACTTCCCGGTGGTAATCCATTCCCGCGATTCGTTTCGCGATACGGTAGGGGCCCTGAAAGACTATTACGAAAATCTTCCCGGGGGCATTTTTCATTGTTTTCCGGGGACAATCGACGAAGCGTTCGAAGTAATAGATATGGGATTCCACATTTCTGTCGGCGGCGTCATCACCTACCCCAAAGCAAAAATGGCCGAAGTCGCCGCCGCCGTCCCGTTGGACAAAATATTACTTGAAACCGATTCCCCATATCTTACACCTGTACCCTTCCGCGGCCAAGCGAATCAGCCGGCTTATGTCAAGTACATCTGCGCCAAATTGGCCGAACTTCAGGGGATTTCGTTCGCCGAAGCCGAGAAGATTACGGATCGCAACTGCCGTAAGGTTTATCGCCTGGTTGAGACTTTCGGGGGGTAACGTTTGTGCCGTTTCAGAAGCCGAAGAAACGCTTTTCACAAAATTTCCTGACCGATAAAAATATCGCCGGAGCCATAGTTGATTTGCTTCAAGTTCATCCCGGCGAAACCGTCTTTGAAATCGGCACCGGGCGCGGCATTTTAACCCGCCTTTTGGCCGATACCGGAACAAATATTTTTTCATTCGAACTGGATCGGACTCTGATCGACCAATTGAATCGAATGTTCGAAGGGACCCCGGCGGTCAGAATCGTAAACCAGGACTTTCTGAAAGTCGAGCCGCATGATTATCACGCCGGCTCTTTCAAATTGATAGGCAATATTCCTTATGATATAACTTCCCCGCTTCTGGAATGGATGATTGTTCATCGATCCTCTGTCACAAGGGCAGTCATTACCGCTCAGGAGGAATTGGCTGACAGAATCTCCTCGAAACCGGGGAGTAAGAATTGGGCGCCTCTGTCTATATTCTGCCAATGTCATTTTGGGATCAAGAAGGCGATGAAAATAGGACCGAAAGCATTTTACCCTCCGCCAAAAGTGAATTCCGCCACGCTCCTCTTTGAGCCCCGGGAACTATATCGCATTGATGATTGGACCGCATTTGAAAAAATTGTCCGCCTTTCTTTTGCCCATCGGCGGAAGTTCTTGACAAATAATCTGTTGGAGTCAGATAAGTTAACCCGCTCCGTCCTTGAAAAAGTCCTGGATCGACTCCGGTGGCCGCCCCAGATCCGGGCTGAAGAGATCGATATTGAGGGATTTATTCGCCTGACTGGGGAACTAAAAAAGATAATTTTATCTTGAAGTGAAAATATTAAAAATTTAGATTCCCTCACAAAAATAGGGGAAATGATATGGCACTGCTTTCTATAAAAGTGGATAATATTGCCGCCTTGCGCGAGATGCGCCGCTTCCGGGAGCCTGATCCTTCGCAGGCCGCGGTGCTGGCCGAATTGGCCGGGGCCGACGGTATCACCTGTCACCTGCGGGAGGATCGCCGTTTTATCCGCGATCGCGATGTCTATATTCTGAAAGAAATGGTCAAGACCAAGTTGACCCTTCAAATGGCCCCGGCCGACGATCTGGTTGAGCGGGCGGTGGAAGTGAAACCGTTCATGGTGACCTTGATGCCATTTATCGGCGATGAAACCGTCATAAAAAACGGTATCGATTTGACAAACAACAAGGATCTTTACACTGAGGTCGCCGCTACCATTAAGGCCTCGGGTATTAGCGTCGGTTTTTTTATCGAGCCCGATATCGATGCTGTCAAAGAAGCCGCTCGGGCCAAAGTGGATGCGGTCGAATTTAATGCTTTTAAATATGTCGCCGCCGAAACCATTGAAAGCGCCGAGGCCGAACTGGATCGTCTGGAGCAGATGGCCCATTTGGCCAATAAATTGAATTTGCTTCCCAATTGCAGCAATGGTCTGAGTTATAAGAGCATTCGTCCCTTAATCGATCTTGGCTTATTCGAGGAATTTACCGTCGGCAATGCGGTAATCGCTCGGGCGCTGATGGTGGGTTTGGATCGAGCCGTCAGCGAATTGTTGCATCTGGTGAAATCGGCTCCAATAAGGCCATAAAACCCGGATAAAAATATGACCGGGAATGATACTCGACAGCCCCCTCAAAAAACTGTCGAAATTTCCTGCCCGCCGAACATCAAGAGGGAACGGCTGGATCGATATCTCGGCCGCGATTCAAAAATTGGCCTATCCCGAAGCAAAATCCAGAAATTGATTGAGAGTGGGTTGGTGACAGTTGACGGGCGCCCTGCGGAGCATTCCCATATCCTGAATGGCGGCGAAAAAATTAAAATTCAAATCCCGCCGGCCGTAAATCCCGGAATAAATCCCGAAGAAATCCCCCTTAATGTTATTTTTGAAGATGAATTTCTTCTTGTCGTCAATAAGCCCGCCGGAATGGTGACCCACCCCGCGGCCGGTCACCGGTCGGGAACCCTGGTCAACGCCCTTTTGAATTACTCATCCGATCTCTCGCGCGGCCAGGGTCTTGAGCGGGCCGGTATCGTCCACCGTCTTGACAAAAACACCTCCGGTCTCATCATTGCCGCCAAAAATGACACGGTTCATCAGCTTCTTCAAAATGCCTTCCAAAAAAGAGAAATAAAGAAAAAATATTGGGCGCTGGTCTGCGGACATATGAAAAAGGATTCCGATACTATCGACAGGCCGGTCGGACGATCCCGGAAGGACCGCAAAAAAATGACTGTAACCGATCTTAAAGGACGCCGCGCCCTCACCGGCTACCGCCTTCTGGAGCGTTATAAATTGTATGATCTCCTTGAAATCGATCTGCTGACCGGGCGGACCCATCAAATCCGTGTTCACCTCTCTCATCTCGGTCACCCTGTTTTTGGCGATCCGGAGTACGGCGGCCGGCAAAAATGGCACCGAGGAATATATTCCGCCGATCACCGCCTTGCCGAAAAGGCGCTGGATCTGATACCCCGTCAGGCGCTGCACGCCAAGTCGCTGGTTTTCCGCCACCCCGTAACCGGCCGGACCATTTCTCTTGATAGTGCCCTCCCCGAAGATTTTCAAAATTTGCTGAATTTTCTGACCGAATCATTTCGCTAAAAAAAAGAGGGCCGTCAACAGCATGTAACGGCCTTCTTTGAGTGATTCGATGCGCTATCGGGTTTAATCCAATAGCGGCGGACTCAAATCGATTACTTTTACCGGCCCGAATACATCAAGAGATTTCTCGAATTTATCCGGCATACCCACTACGATATAACTCAGTTGATCCGGCTTCAAATATTCCATTGCCACCCGTTTTATATCGGCGGTAGATATCTTTCTATAATTATCAAGGTATGTCCTATAATAATCTTCAGGCAATCCATTGAATTCCAGATTCATCAAATTGCCGACAATTCGAGCCGGGCTGTCGAAAGTGAAAACAAAGCGGTTGATGACGGCGTCCCGGGCTTCCTTCAATTCCTGCTCCGAGACTCCCTGGTCGCGAATCTTTTTTATTTCCGCGACCATCAAATCGATGGCCTTGAAGGTCGTGGCGCTTTTAGTCTGGCAGACCGCATCAAAAGTGCCAAAGTCCCGGGAGTCTGTCTCAAAAGTCGATCCGACATGATAAGCCAGCCCTTCATCCGACCTGACTTTCGAAGTCAGACGGGAAGTGAACGAACCGCCGCCAAGAATGTAATTCATGATGCTAATGGCGAACCGATCCGGGTTATCGCGCCTGATTCCCAATTCACCTATGGAAATGTAACCCTGATTGATATCCTTCCTGATCTCATATACTCCGGGATGATATTTATACTCCACCGGAGGATAGGGGGGAAGCGGTTCCGTTGATTTCGGCCAATTACCCAAATACTCTTTCAATTTCCCGATGATTTCATCTTTCTTAAAATCGCCGCTCACACCTATAATGGTCTGATTGGGGACGAAGAATTTTTTGTGATAATCAACCAGATCCTGAACGGTGACATTTTTGACCGAAGCCCAATTCAGGATACGGCCGTAGGGATGATCGCCGTAGACGATATTGTCGAAATACATGTTGACTACGCCCGACGGGTTATCATTTCTCCTCTTTATGCTATTTCTGATATCGGCCTTGGCCAGGTCCAGTTTGTCTTGCGGAAATGCCGGATTGCGGAGAAGATCGGCGTACAACTTCAACCCCAAATCTACATCTTTCGATAAGATATCGAGTGAAACCGAGCCGTTTTCCATCCCCACATGGCATTCCAGACTTCCGCCGATGTACTCCATCAGGACATTGATGGAATCGCCGCTGATACTTTTTGTGCCGCCGGTTCTCATGACCGTTCCTACCAGCCCGGATAATCCGTCTTTATCTGCGGGATCGAATATGTCGCCGCAGTGAATTAGGGTGCTGATATTGAAAATCGGAAGGTGATGATCTTCGTAGAGATAAATCGTAAGTCCGTTATCCAGTACCACCCTGTCAACACCTTTGCCCACTTCGGGAATAGCCAATTCAATCGGTTGGATTGCCAGTTTGCTCAATAATTCCGACCCGGGCGATCTGGGTGCCGTTTCCTGGCCGGAAACCAAACCGACTGCCCCCATAATTATTGCTGTCAAAAATATAAACTTTTTCATTGCGGTCCCTCCGGGCGGGGTTGCCTCTCTTTTTTCATTTCATCCGACGCCCCTTTGGTCCTTACGATGTAGGCCACCGAGCGATTGCTTTTCACCAGATATTTATTGACGACCCGCATGATATCATCGGCCGTCACCTTCTTCAGCGCCTCCCGATAATTCAGGAAGTAATGCCAGTCACCGGTGATCGCCTCGCTCGATGAGAGGCGAAACGCCATGCCGCGGTTGGATTGCAGTGACCGGATAAAACCGGCGTCGATCTGATTGCGAACCTTCTCCAGTTCCCAATCGGAAACTTTTTCGGTTTTAAGGCGATCGATTTCCGCATAGGCGGCCGTTTCCATTTCCGCGACCGTATGATCCCCCGTCGGCGTCAAGACGCAGCTGAAGGTTCCCGGATTGCGCGTCATATTATCCATCGACGCCCGGGCATCACCCAGTTTCTTTTCCTTTATATTTTTGTAGAAGCGGCTGGTCCGCCCGTTGGAAAGAATATTGGCAGCAAAATCCAGCGCCGGAATATCGGAGTCGCCGACCTCAGGGGTGTTCCACGCCACCATAGCCATCGGATTAGCGTCATATTCAATCTCGGTTCGTCTTTCACCTCTCTGCGGAGCATCGCTTGTAACGACCGGGCGCGGCAATGGCTGGCTCGGAATCGCGCTGAAATATTTACTGCAAATTTTGAAAACTTCGTTGGCATCGACATCGCCGACAATGGCTACAACTGCGTTCGAAGGAGAATAGTGAGCCTTGAAATACGCCTCGACGTCTTCTCTCATAACCATATGCAAATCGCTCATCCATCCCACTACCGGCCAGTCGTACGGCGACGCCCAATAGATGGTCGAATTCAGCGCTTCACCCAGAGATCCCCAGGGGCTGTTTTCGCCCAGACGTCTCTCTTCCATGACCACATCACGTTCGGAGTAGAATTCCCTCAAGACCATATTTGCCATCCGATCCGATTCCATGAGGGCCCAGAGTTCCAGACGGTTTTTGGGCAGGGATACATAATACTGCGTGCCGTCGTTGCCGGTCGAGGCATTCAGTCCGGTTCCGCCATTCTGCAGGAAGGTACTCCAGAGTTCATCCTTAATAATATATTTCTTTTCGGCCATCTGCAGGCTGTCCAGCCGTCCCCGGAGTTCTTTATATCGAGTCGAATCATTCGGGTAGAGCGGGCTGTTTAGTTTTACCTGCTCGGCAAAGATCAAATGCGCCAAAGAATCGATCTGATTCATAATCGGCACCTCGGCCTTATAATTACTGGTGCCGAAAATTTTTGTCCCCTTGAATAACATATGCTCCAGAAGGTGAGAAACCCCCGTCAGTCCGGGGCGCTCATCCAGAGAACCGGTGTTGAAGCGGATTATGGCTGAAAAGACCGGTGAAGAGTGATTCTCCAGCACCAGAATCCGCAATCCATTGGGAAGCGTTTGCCTCTTGACATCGAGCTGTATCTGGCCGGTTTGGGCGATGGCCAATGAACTCAACAGCAAGAGAAGCACCGCCGTCCAAATTAGGTACTTGCTCATTCCATGCCTTTTAATTGGTATATTGAAAATATTGGTGTCTCAGAGATGCCATGATTCTCTTTATAATACCTTGAATCGAAGATGTCAACCCTGAGAGTCTTAAAATAGTCTAATCTGATACATTTTCCCCGCCTTCCGGATGATTCCGCCCGTCGGAGGAAGAAACTTGACTTTTATATGCCGTTTTTGTATTTAATTGCATTAACTTGATGCAAAATTGGCGATTTTAAACTCCTCAGGAGCAGGGCATTTTGAAAAAATTGGGCATGTCTGAATGTCGTAGCAAAATCTTAATTACGGCATTATTTCTATTCCTGTCCTTGGCTTCAGTATCCTTGCTTCCGGTGAGAATAATGGCCGATGAGCCGATTTTTACCGAAGTTGTCAATCCCGATGAATATACGGTCGGCCCGGGCGATAAATTTAGAATCGATTTCTGGAATGGAACCGCGCCGCCGCTTGAAGTCACCGTTACCCCGGAAGGATATTTGTTGCTTCCTTCGATGGGCCGTGCCGACATCGGCAACCTGTCTTTGACCGAGGCCCGCTCCGTTCTGCGAAAATTGATTGGGAAATTTTATTCTGATGGCGATTACTCGGTCACCCTTCTTGGGACCCGCTCCGTCAAGGTTCTTGTGGCCGGAGCCGTGAGAAGGCCCGGACTATATGATGCCCTGGTATCCCAGCGAGTATCGGAGATGATTAATGTTGCCGGGGGATTCGCGGCCGGCGCCTCGCATCGCAACATTGTGCTGTCCGGCGGCAAGATCGAATATACGATCGACTATCTGAAATATGAACGTGCCGGTGATTTCGACGGCAATCCCTATTTGTACGCCGGATTTCGCATTTACATCCCGCTGGTTGTCGATTCAACTTCCTTTGTTCAGGTTTCTGGTGAAGTGACCCGGCCGGGCGGTTTTGAATATAAGGAGGGAGATAATCTGGGAACCTTGCTGGCTCTGGCCACCGGCGTGACCGGTCAGCAATCCGATTCCGTTCTCGTTTTTCGCGGCGGCAATACCTTAACCGTTTCGCTTGCCGACTCTTCTTTTGCCGTTAAAGCCGGTGATAAGGTTCTTGTCCCCCGACGCAACCAATTCCGTCCGCTCGACTATCTGACCGTCTCCGGCGAGGTCAATATGCCGGGCCGATTCCCTTTCCGCGACGGTCTCGTCCTGGCTGATGCCATCAGCGATGCCGGCGGCTTGACCGAGCGGGCCGATATCCGCTCTCTTGTCATTCATCGAAAAACCGTAACGCGCGATTCCCTGGCTTCCCCCTTACGATCGGAGGGGAATAATTTGGATTTCGATCTGGGCCATCAACCGGTTTCGCTCAATATGTCGGAATTTAATAAAGCCCACTTGCCTGAAATAAAAGTACAGCCGGGAGATTCCATTGTAATTCCGGCCCTGACCGGGACCATAGGTGTTTACGGGGCAGTCAATCGACCCGGCTTGATAATCTGCGGCAAAGCCGGTATGTCCGTGTCCGATGCCATTGCACTGGCCGGTGGCTTCGGAAAAGGGGCGGATCGGGGCCNGCTGGATATCTATCGNAAAAGNTCCGGTTTGCACCTGGTCGGGAATGGCGGNATCAGTGTTTATGATGGCGATCTGGTGGATGTTCCNCTGAAAGAAAAAGGGCATGGTTTCTGGGACAAGTTGAAGGATATCTCTTTGGTCCTCGGAGCCGCCGGGGTCGCCTATTTGGCTATTGATAACATGAGCGACTGATAATATGGACGATAAGGAATTCAATCTCTGGAAAATTCTTGAGGTTATCGCCCTCAGAATAAAATTCATAATTATTTTCGTCATCACCGTGGCGGTAATTTCTGCGATTATTTCGTTATTGCTCCCCCGATGGTACCGAGCCAGTACCCTGCTTCTTCCTCCCAAGGAAGAATCGATGAAATTGGGGCAGTCGACCGGAATAGAGGACCTTGTTTCAATAACATCGGGCCTGGTTCTGCCTATCCGCGCTACGCCGTCCGACGTCTATGCCCGGATTCTCCGAAGCCGGGCTGTGGCCGAAAAAGTTATGGCCGCCAATAAACTCAAAGATTATTATCATCTTCAATCCGACCTCGATCTCTTTAAGAGATTGGAAAATCAATCGGAATTCCGTGTCACCGATGAAGGTCTGCTTCAGATAACCTACTCAGACAGGAATCCGGCGATGGCCGCACAAATCGCCAATTCCTACGCCGATGAGTTGGATAAACTTAACCGCGAAGTTTCCACTTCCCGGGCCAGAACCGCCCGGGATTTCATATCCGGGCGGCTGGCCGAAGTTTCCCGCGATCTTGATTCGGCGCGCCTGGCCCTCAAGGACTTTCAGGATAAGTATAAGGCCATCGATCTGGATCAGCAGACGCAATTAGCCATTCAGTCGGCGGTCGGTCTGAAAGTCGCCCTGGCTGAATCCGAAATTGACTTGAAAGTCAAAGAAAAATCCCTATCGCCCAATCACCCCGATGTCATCGCCCTGCGGCGCAAAATTGAAGAAATAAAGGGCCAGATCTTGGCTCTGGAGAATGGTACCGGTGATGGTTCCATACTAAGTCTTCCTGTCGCCAGTGTCCCGGCTCTGAGAATAAAATTGGCCGAATTGACCGGCCGCGTTAAGGAGGCCGAAGCCTTGTATCAGACTCTTTCACAGCAGCTTGAAAATGTGAAAATTCAGGAGAAAATGGATACCCCAACCATATCGGTCCTTGACATGGCCTATCCGCCCGATCTGCCGTATCGACCGCAGAAGACCAGGATTGTTCTGGCATCTACCGCCGGGGCGGTCTTTCTGGCCATTTTCTTGGCACTTTTTCTGAACTATCTGTCGAATTTGAAAAAGAATTCGCCGGATGATTACAATCGTGCCAAAACCTTTTTTAATGTCTTTTTGGGGTGGCTTCCGGGTATAAGCAGGAAGAATTCGGCGAGCTGAAGCGGTTACCCCGAAATTTATCAAATCGAGGAATTTATGTCTCAATCGATTATCAATAAGTCGGCCCAATTGGGCGAGAACACCCATTTGGGGGATTTTTGCCATGTCGGTTCCCATGTTTCTATCGGCGCTGGTTGCATCATCGGGCACCACGTCATCATTCATGATGACGTCCGCATAGGTGACAACGTCCGTATCGATGACGGCACCGTAATTGGAAAATTACCGATGAAAGCGGCCAATTCGGCCGTAACCAGGGAACAGGAACTGCCCCCCGCGGTCGTCGGATCCGATTGTATTATCGGTACGAACGTCGTGATTTATCGCGGTTGCGAAATCGGTCAAAAAGTCCTTATTGCCGACCTCTCCACGGTTCGGGAAAATGTAAATATTGGTGATTTCACCATTGTGGGACGGGGTGTCGCTATCGAGAACTTCTGCAAGATCGGACGGTACTGCAAACTGGAAACCAATGTCTATATCACTGCCTATTCCGAACTTGAGGACCGGGTTTTCGTGGCCCCCTGTGTGGCTACCTCCAATGATAATTACATCGGACGCACCGAGGAGCGCTTCAAGCATTTTAAGGGTGTCACCGTTAAAAAGGGGGGGAGAATCGGGGTCAACGCAACTATCTTGCCGGGAAAGACTGTCGGACGCGATAGTCTAATCGCAGCCGGAGCCCTTCTGACGGCCGATTGCCCCGATAAGAAAATTATGGCCGGTGTTCCGGCCAAAGTCTTCCGCGATGTTCCTCCGGAGCAATTGCTGGAAAAACAAGGGTGGAAAGAGTGAAGGAGTGTTGATATGGCTGTCCCATTATTGGATTTGAAAAGACAATATGCTTCTATAAAAGATCAGACCGATGCCGCGGTTCTGAAGGTCCTTGAGCACTGTAAGTTTATTCTTGGGCCGGAGGTCAAGGAACTTGAAGAAAAAATAGCCGCTCTATCAGGCGTTAAATATGGGATCGGTGTCGCCTCCGGGACGGACGCCCTTCTCCTGGCGCTACATGCCGCCGGCATCGGCCCCGGCGATGAGGTCATTACTTCCAATTTTTCCTTTTTCGCTTCGGCTGGTGTCGTTTCCCGACTTGGGGCCCGCCCGGTTTTCGTCGATATCGAATCCGATACCTATAATATCGATCCTGCCTTGATTAAACGTGCCATCACCAAAAAAACCCGCGCGATCATGCCGGTGCATCTTTTCGGGCAATTAGCCGATATGGATCCGATTATTCAGATTGCACGGGATAGTAAATTGTCGATAATCGAAGATGCCGCGCAGGCCATAGGCGCGGAATATAAGGGAAAAAGGGCCGGGTCATTCGGTGAATTCGGCTGTTTTTCTTTCTATCCTTCGAAAAATCTCGGCGGGGCCGGCGACGGCGGCATGATTGTTACCGACGACAAGGCCCGCTTTGATTTCACAGAAATTCTTCGCGTCCATGGCGCCCATCCTAAATATTTCCATAAGGTAATCGGATACAATTCCCGCCTGTCGACCATACAGGCCGCCATCCTGCTGGTCAAATTGGACTTTCTCGACGCCTGGACTGAGAAACGAAGAATGCACGCCAAGGTCTATGACGCCGCTTTTCGGGGAACGGCCGTCAAGACCCCCGTTGCCAAAGACTACTCCTATCACATTTACAACCAGTACACTATTGCGGTAGAAAACAGGGAAGACCTCATGGCGGTTCTCAAAGAAAAAGGTATCGGTCACGAAATATATTATCCCGTCCCGTTCAATCGGCAGGAATGCTTCCGAAACCTCGGGTACAAACCCGGTGATTTTCCCGTATCGGAAAAAGCCGCGGCGCAGGTGGTCTCAATCCCGATTTACCCGGAATTGACCCCCGCCGAACAGGAAGAGGTAATAGAAGCCGTGAAATCGGTATCCGCATGAGGGATTTATAATAGACCGGTCTTCTTCCGGGACGCATATTATGTCCAAAATTAAACCGCTCCTTGTTTCTTTTGTCGGGGCCCGCCCGCAATTTATTAAAATTGCACCCCTGGCTCATAACCTTCGGTCGAAATTTCGGCACATTATCGTTCATTCCGGCCAACATTACGACAAATTAATGTCTGAAATTTTCTTTAATGATTTGTCGATACCGCATTTTAAATACAATCTTTCCGTCGGTTCCGGGCTCCACGGTCAGATGACCGCCGCCATGATGACCCGCCTGGAAAAATTGCTCCTCAAGATCCGCCCCGATATGCTCCTTGTATATGGCGATACCAACAGCACTCTGGCGGGTGCTATTACGGCCGCCAAACTCCATATCCCGATTGGCCATATCGAGGCCGGGATGCGGTCTTTCCGGCTCGACATGCCCGAAGAAGTCAACCGCCGACTGACCGACCATGTTTCAAAACTGCTTTTTTGCCCTACGCCTCAATCAATTGTGAATCTTAAAAATGAGGGCATAACCGAAGGCATTATCCATTGCGGCGATTTGATGTACCAACTTCTTGAAGAAAACCTCCCTCTTATTTATGAAAATAGAAAAATTTTGAGTCAATATAATCTCGCTCCCGGAGAGTACCTGCTTCTTACCATGCATCGCGCGGGAAATGTCGATGACTTATCGCGATTCCGGCAGATTGTGGATATAATTAACGATTTGAAATATGCCATTATTTTCCCTATCCATCCGCGAACCCTTAAGAATCTGCGGCGATATCGCCTTTACGGTAAAATGACCGCTAGCCGGAAAATTATTATCACGCCGCCTCAATCATATCTGAATAATTTATCGCTGATATATAACGCTCGCGCCGTCCTGACCGATTCCGGCGGCGTTCAGAAGGAAGCGGTCTTTCTGGGAACCCCCTGCCTGACACTCCGCGAGGAAACCGAGTGGGTGGAGACATTGAATCAGGGAAATACTCTCGTGGGACTGTCCCGGACAAAAATTAATCGGGCCCTTTCTCGCCCTTCGGCCGCGGTCGGACCCCGACCCTATCGGATAAAAGGGAAAAGACCTTCGGATTTAATTATTTCCGCCCTCTCTGATTTCTTTGGAGATGATTAAATTGACGGCGGCGGTCGGCATCAAGCGGAGCATTCTGGGAGTATCGGGCGTCATTCTTTTTTCCAAACTGCTCGGTTTTTTGCGCGAAATGGTGATCGCCGAGAGATTCGGGACATCCCATTATTACGATGTCCTTCTGATCGGAATTGCGGCTCCCGTCTTTTTCAATATGGTTCTGGTTAATGCCACCAATTTGCTGATGGTGCCGCTTCTATCACGGCGGATGGCTTCCGGCGATGAAGCCGATGGCTGGCGTCACTTCTGGGCTCTCTTCAATTCCCTTCTTTCCATCGTCATTCTTATCATGATAGGCGTTATCATCGCCGCCCCGTATCTGGTGAGACTGGTCGGGCCATCTCTTCAGCTAGAAGATTTCAGCCGCGGCGTCTTTTATTGCCGGCTCATTTCAGTCCTGGTGCTTCTTGGTTTTCTGGAGTCTTTTCTCCGTTCGGCTCTAAATGTAAAAAAGGAATTTATCTATCCTGCTACCGGCATTATCATCCTCAACATCACGGCCATCGCAGCCATTTATATATTTTCGCGCGAATTCTCGGTCATGTCAATTCTATTGGGGCTGATTGCCGGAACTCTATTTCAGGATATCTACCTGTTTCTGCGGCTCCTGGGATTTAATATTCTCCGTTATTTTCATGCGCAGTTTTTCCCAAACGATATTCGTCATGCCTTTGCCGCCGCCGGGATCATTGTTCTTGTGGAATTTTTATCCCGTACTTATTTCATGATTGATCGTTATTTTGCCTCGGGGATGGCGTCAGGGGTAGTCTCCGCCCTTAATTATGGAAATCTCCTGATTCTTCTTCCCGTCAGCGTCGCCGCTTTTGCCATCTCGGCGGTTACTTTCCCTTATCTGAGTGACCGGGCCGGCGAAAAACAAACGGCGGAATTCGGTTATTTGCTGCATAAAACTCTTCGGGCCTCGCTTGTCATCGGCATCCCCTGCGGTATCTTCTATCTCCTCTTTGCCCGCGACCTGACGGCCGCCGTTTTCCTGCGCGGCGCCTTCGATACCACCTCGCTGGCTGTGACCTCCAAAATCGTAATACTCCTGGCCCCGCTTCTTACCTGCTTGTTTATTAGCACCATACTCATACAGGCCTGCTACGCGGCGGGGAAACAGGTCGCCGTGCTGATTGTCGCAGTCTTGGCCATCGTTGTCAAATTTTTTTCCACCGCTATTTTGTCGAAATATTTCGATTACCCCGGAATTGCGCTTTCTACTACTATCACAGGTATAATGACAGTGGCCCTAACCATGCTGATATTGTCCCGCAGTCGGCGACTCACCGAAATAGGGGACCTGTTTTCGGCCGTAGTCAAAATTTCTGCGGCGTCGTTGCCGATTGCCGCACTGGGATATTTCTACAGTCGTCTGCCGGAGTTCGAAAAAGGAATGAGTCTTCTTGTTCGTTTTCGGGTGGTGCCGGCCATCGCGATTTCGTTTGTTTTGTTTCTGGCCATAGGATATATAATTAAATTACAGGAAGTCCGGGAGGCCCTGGGCTATCTTATGAAAGGCAAATGGGGTACACGGCCATGATTGCGGCGGAAAAAAGAGAGCAAAAACTCATTGAAATGGGTGCGCTCGGCACCATCATTATTATCATGGCCGGCGCGGCCGCCCTTCTTGTTAAAAGCAAATATCCGTTTGCTATGGCACTCCTTGGCGTCCCGCTGGCCCTGCTGCTGATTTCCTATCCCCGGGCCGCCCTTTATTCATATATATTTGCGATTTTCATTTATATGTCTCTTGGAAACGGTTCCCATCTCCTTTTGGGGGACCTGTTCTCCGTTCTCCTGATTCTTTCCTTCGTTGCCACATTCTTGCTTGCCGACAAAAACAATTTTACAATTCCGGGGATAGCCATTTTTGGGATTTTGCTTTTAATAGCACAGCTCCTGTCCGCCCTTTTCGCCCGCTATCCGGCATATGCGGCGACACCTCTGGCGCGGACCATCGCCCAAATCGTAATTATTATCGTGATATACAATTTAATATCGGGTGCATCAGTTTCCCGCTACCTGAAATTCTACTTCTGGGTCATGACCGCCCACTCGCTTTATAATGTGGCTTCCTTCCTGGCCTTGGGCGGCGCCTATCGTGTCTTCGGCCTGCCCAATATCTATTTCGACGATCTTGGGATGCTGGCTCTGCCGATCGGCCTGTCCTTTTACCTTTGGTCGCCTTCGCGACAGCGGTCATACCTGTACGGTTTGGCAACCGTACTAATATTCTTTGCTTTGATAGCCACGCAATCGCGCGGCCCCCTTCTTACCGCCGTATGGGTCAGCGCCATTATTCTTTATATTGCTTACAGACGCAGATATCATACATCAGATATTAATCTCCGGCGGCGCATAAACATGGTTGTTTTGGGCGCCCTCGGAATTGGATTGGTCTTATTTGCTTTTTCCGGAATTTTCAAAGAAGTCGGGGGTCGGTTCGAGAGTCTTTCGCAGCTTAATACCGGAACCATTTGGCTTCGCTTCTCGCTCTGGCGCGCCAGCCTTATCGCCTTCTTAAGCAATCCCTTTACCGGTATCGGGCTGGGCAGTTATCGTTTTATCGATGAACTCTTTCCCTTCCTGAAATTCGATATCGCTCATTCCTATGTTATCGGGCTTTCCGCGCATAATCTTTTCTTGCACTACCTCGCCGAGACCGGCTTGATCGGCGCCCTGGCCCTGGCCTCATTCTATTTCAAAAATTTCAGGATGGCTCTCTCGGCCTTGAAATCAAACCTGATGACGGCCGATTGTGAAGTCCCTTTTTCCTTGTTCGGTGTTGCCCTGACCATATTCGCCACCATCTTTTATCTCGACGGCTGGATGTGGGGACTGAATGCTTTTGCCGCACCGTTTTTTATGGCCCTGACCGCCGCCTATTACAGGAAATCTCGATATGCCTAGAAAACTTGTCATCCTCGGATATTCCGCCTCGGTGCATGTGACAAAATGGGCCGAAGGATTATCCCGTTCCGGATACGATGTCACCGTCTTATCCTGCGGCGGGAAAGAAATCGATGGCATCCGGACCATTATTTTTGGCGAAAAAAGCGGTCCGTTCAATTATTTTCGATATTTGACCCAGGTGCGGCACGAAATCAGAAAAATAAATCCCGCCATATTGCATGCCTTTCAAGTCACCGGCTACGGTCATTGGGGGGCGTTTTCTTCCGCCTTTCCCAAGGTCCTGACCGCTATGGGCTCCGATATTATCATAACCGCCCGAAAATCTTTGCTTCATAAATCATATGTCCAATCGATTATTCGTCGTTACGACCGCCTGACTGCCTCCAGCCGTTACCTCAAAGAACAGGTGGAATCGGCTTCTGCCAAAGCCATCGAAAGAGTCTCCGTTGTGCCTTTCGGCGTCGAAATTCCGGAGGAATTCAAATCATACTCCAACGGCACTGATGCAATTCGACTCGTTTATATGAAATATCTGCTCCCGGTTTACGGCCCTGACATTCTTCTTAAGGCCCTGGCAATTGTCAAAAAAAGTGGTTTATCTGTTCAGCTCGATATGTATGGTACCGGCAGGGAAGAGGCTAAATTGAAAACAATGGCCGCCGACCTGAATATTGCCGAATCAGTTATGTTCCGGGGTTGGCTCGAACCGAAAATGGTGGCCGGTGCTTATCGTGATTATGATATTATGGTCATGCCGTCCCGTTCGGAATCTTTCGGCGTGGCCGCCGTGGAAGCCCTGGCATCGGGCCTTCCCGTGATCGGCTCCCGTATCGGTGGCATTCCGGAAATCATCATCGACGGTCAAACCGGTATTTTGGTTGAACCGGAAAACTCCGAAGCCCTGGCCGAGGCCATTATGACTCTGGCCCGCGATTCCAAATTGAGGTACCGTATGGGACAGGCCGGCCGAAAGTTCGTGACCGAAAAATTTCATTGGGACGAGAGTCTCCGTCTGATGCTCCATATCTATGACAGATTGCTTGTCGAAAGGGAAATGAAAAATGGAAGTTCCGTTCTTTAGATTAAGACTCACATCGGCGGAGAAAAAGGAAGTTCTCGATGTTGTCAATAGCGGTTGGGTGACCACTGGGCCGAAAGCCCGCCAATTCGAGGCAGCAATCTCCGAAATTACCGGGGTCAGGTATGCTGTCGCCGTCTCGTCCGCGACCGCCGGACTGCATCTGGCCCTGGCGACTCTTGATATCGGCACCGGTGATGAAGTGATAACCACTCCGTACACTATGGCCGCAACCGTCGAAGCGATAATATATACCGGCGCCAGGCCGATTTTCGTTGATATAGATCCGGAAACGCTCAATATCGATGCCGGAAAAATAGAAGCGAGGATTTCACGGAAAACCAAAGCGATAATCCCGGTCGATATTGCCGGGTGGCCCTGCGATTACGATCATTTGCAAAGGATTTCACGACGGAATAAGATTCCTCTTGTCCAGGATGCCGCTCATTCTTTCGGGGCGGCCTACCGGAATCGTCCCGTTGGCACCCATGCCGATTTAACCGTCTTTTCCTTTTATTCCACCAAGAACATCACGACCGGAGAAGGAGGGATGGTCGTTTCCGATAAAAAGGTCCTGGCGGATAGAATTCGACATTTATCCCTCCACGGTATGACTTCTTCGGGATGGAAACGGTATTCGGGCGGCGGTTGGCGCTATGACATTACCGAACTCGGATTTAAGTACAATCTCTCCGATCTTTCCGCCGCCCTGGGACTAGGACAGTTGAAACGTCTCGGAGAATTCCAAAAGAAGAGATCCACTTTGGCTGCTTCTTACTTTGAAGGACTTTCTCCTCTGCTGGATTATATTGAACTCCCGTATTTCGATAAAGATTCCTCTCATACCTGGCATCTTTTTATAATAAAACTGCATCCGGAAAAATGGAAAATTTCACGGGATCGGCTGATTGAGGAGTTGGAGAAGAAGGGGATCGGCTGCGGCGTCCACTTCATTCCCATTTCTCATTTTTCATATTTTCGAAAACAATTGAATCTTCGGCCCTCGGACTATCCCGAATCGTCTCAGGCCTTTCGCCGGGTTATTTCGCTTCCCTTTTATCCCGATCTGAAAAAGTCCGAAGTCGCTTATGTCTGCCGCTCCCTGACCGATCTGGCAAAAAAATTCGGTCGCTAAAAATCCAAATAATAAAAAAACCGTCCGCTTTGAGAGCGAACGGTTTCCTGAGGAGGCGCCAATATGGCGTCACTTCAATAGCGACATCTTAATCGTTCCGGAATATTCCCCGGCTTTCATAACGCAGAGATAAACTCCTGATGACAGATGCTGACCGCTGTTGTCGATTCCCTGCCAGGTTACTCGGTACCTCCCGGCATTCTTGGTCTCATCAACCAGGGTGGCCACCTGCTGCCCGAGAATATTGAATATCCGCACCGTCACATGGGCATTTTTGGGGACATCATAGGAGATAATGGTCTCCGGGTTGAAAGGATTGGGATAGTTCTGATGCAGTGCGAACTCTGTCGGCAGAGCGTTGCCTCCCAATTTCCACTCCGGCGGATTGACGATAGGATCTGAGATTATAATACTGCCGCATTTGCACGTAATCGTGAAGTTCTTGCCCTTTTTATACTGCTCACCGTCGACATTGGCAACATTGCAATTGGCCGTCGCGATCGAAACCGTCGCCGACCTGTACGTCGGTCCGGGACCGGGAGTCTGTGACGACACCTTGGCTACGGGGCACCCCCCAACATTGAACGTTATGGTGGCAATTTTGAACCCTAGGTCGGGATCCACGGGAATGGCGGTCGGGTTGGCAGTGAAATTGAGAACGGCCGTGTAACTATTCGGTTTGGTGTAGGTTATATTGTAGGTTCCGCCGACCGTATTCGGAACCACCGATCCGATCGTAAAACTATTGTTCACCGTCACCGTAGCTGTGAATGACGTAATCGGCTTATCGGTGGGGAAATTATTTTTGAGGTAGATCGGCCTTGAAATGCTGGTTGCTTCCGTCGATCCGTTCGTGCCGTAAAATTCCCCCATGACCACTTCAATTGTCCCATTGGTCCAATCCAATCTGCTGGGAACGGTGCCGTTTTGAGCATATACGTGCCCGGTTATATCTCTCACCTGCGCGGGAGATGTTCCATAATTTGCGAGGAATTCAAGAGGCACGAAGCGATTATTAAAGTCTGCCGGCGTGAAATAATCCGGGTTAAACTGAAGATTGAACCACACCAATGATTTCGCCTCGAGCTGTGGGCTTGTCCAACCATATTGATGATAGACCGCCGCCTCATGAAAAATTGAAATGGCGTCGTCATTCTGTGCAAAAGTCTGATTGTTGAAATTGAAATCCGGATCGCAGCCGACAATATATGAACCGCCGCTCCCGATTGTCCAGACCTGCTGGCCGCTGGCATTCTTCCTGTTTAAATTAATACGCATGACCCCGCCCTGGGGTTCAATTGCATCATTCATAATGCCGGCCGGGAAATTGTCGCTCATGGCAACTGCCACCACGGTATTATGATTGCCGTTTTTGGCCAGGATTTCCCCGCCATGCAAAATATCCCGCGCGGCACTCAATTGGGCGTGATATGCTTCGGATGTGATTGTCCCCTTCATCCTGGCGGAATATAATGTGGTATTTAATTCCGGGCATTCACTACCATTGACAAATATATGATAGATGTTGCCGGTTGGTGCGAACGTTATATCCGTTCCGATTCCTTCCCACCACTGTTTCAGGCGGAAATGAAGTTTATAAAATGTCTGCTCGCTCTGCTCCGCAAAGTCTCCCGAAGAATTCGTCACTTTTATATTTATCGGTAACGCTCCGGGCTCCGGCGGATCGCCATCCCAAACCAAATTGGGAATATCTTCCAGGGTCGCTCCCAGGAATTCCAACTTGTCGGGATCATAATTGATTGAATTCTCGAATCCGCGAAATGCGAAATTGGTCTCAACGGACACCGGAAGTTCAACCGTCGGAGTCTCGTCAATCAGACGAAACAGCGATTCACTTCCGATTGTCGTCGTCGATTCGTATGATCCAATGTAAATATAGCCGTCATCAGGATTACTCGGAACCCAGGTCTGATTATCGATTTCTACGGTGCACTCTTGCGTCGCCGTTAGAAGATCAAGCATCGATGGACTTGGGTATGCCTGACAGACCGGCAGGGCCTGAAAATATAAAATGGCAAAAATCTTATTATGAGGCGGAAACGGCAACGGTACGCCTACAACGTCGGATAAGGTGACCGTAACGGTGTGAAGCCCGCCGGGAGTCGCGGGATAATCGGAGACATCAAAGAAATAACCCTCCGGCCAATAATCCCCATGGACGCACTGGTCCTTGAGAAGAGTAAACTTGTCACCGTCATAGGTAAATCTTGCCACGACCCCTGTCAACTGCGGCACCGGATCGACGGTATACCCTTCCATGATTTTAAGATCAACTCTGGCTACGGTACGAGCCGGATCCGTGACCGTCCCCGGAATCATTACCGAAGTGCTCGTAAGGGTGAACCAGAGTCCGGAGTATGTGGATAAATCCATTGGATCCGAATGAACCAGGGCCACACACAGCAAAAATATTAGGAAAAATACCGCAACACTTATCTTTAAATTTCCAAATTTCATCTTTCCATCCTCCTATAATATTTGTATTAATTGAATTAAACGGTACAGTGCATTTCTGTCAGGCGGCGGACGCCCGACATTGTTCGTGCTCAAAATTAAAGACATGGGGCCTTCCCACGTTACTCGATTTAAATTGCTTGGTGCTGGCAATATCCCAAAACCAGAAGAACTCCCGGAATGAGCAGCTGCAAAATCCAGAACTCCTTCCCTCTACCCATATTTGGCGATGCCGATATTTCTTACTTGGGAAGGCAAATTCTTCCCAAAAAATCCCTTACTCCCCCTTTTCGGTTGAAAATTGCGCTATACTTTTTTAAATTTAGGCCGGAGGTCAATTATGCCGGCCAATCTACCGCCCCAATACTACGAACTGGAGCGGGAATACAAAAAAGAACAGGATCCGCGGGAAAAACTCCGTCTGGCTCAGGAACTTCTCGCGATGATGCCCAAACACAAGGGCACTGACAAACTGCAGGCCGAACTCAAGGCCAAAATCTCCAAACTCAAAGAACAACTCGAATCGGGACAAAAAATTCACGGCGCTCGCCATCTCGAAACACACGACCACATCGACCGCGAAGGCGCCGGGCAGGCCATTCTTATCGGCCCGCCCAACTCCGGTAAATCATCGCTGTTGGCGTCTTTGACTCATGCTCACCCCCTCATAACCGATTATCCTCTCGCTACCCGTGAGCCGCTTACCGGTATGATGGCTTTTGAAACCGTTCAGATTCAATTGATTGATACCCCGTCCATCGCCCCTGAACATTTCGAAAATTACTTGATAAACCTGATTCGCCAGGCAGATTCCGTTTTACTGGTCGTTGATTTGACCTCAACGGACCTTGAAAAAGAAATAGCCCACATCTTCAACCTCTTGCAGGAAAAAAGAATTCGGCTCTGCGCCGAAATCCCGCTCGTTCCCGATGACCCTCTCTTTTCCTGCAAAAGAACTCTGATAGTCGGTCATAAGATGCTTGAAGACAATAGCGCGCAGGGGATGGATTTTCTTAAAAAAACCTATTCCTCTTTTCCCCTGATATGGTCGTCAATCCTTGACGATGACTCCCTCGGCGCCCTCCGCCGGGCCATTTTTGCTTCCCTCCGCATTATCCGGGCTTATACCAAGAAGATCGGCCAAGCGGCGGCCATAGCCGACCCCATCGTTCTTCCCGTCGGCGGAACCATCGAACAAGCCGCATTGACTATTCATAAAGATTTCGCCCGGCAACTCCAATTCGCCAAGATTTGGCGCGAGGGGCACTTCGAAGGATATAAGGTTAGCCGCACCTTTGTCTTAGCCGACGGCGATATCGTTGAATTTCATATTTAATCCGGAACCGGACGCTCCCGGCGGGGTTTATTAATAAAGAACTTGACGGCCTTAAAAAGGGCCTATATATTATATGGCTTTAACTATCGGGCCCATAGCTCAGTTGGTTAGAGCAGCTGACTCATAATCAGCGGGTCCCAGGTTCAAGTCCTGGTGGGCCCAGGATGATGTTTGATATATGTATAGATTTTTCGGGCAATTAGCTCAGTTGGTTAGAGCGTTCGGTTCACATCCGAGAGGTCACTGGTTCGAGTCCAGTATTGCCCAGTAAAAAGATGTTGCGAGCAGTCGATAAATATTATATGAAGTTGTCTTACCGAATGAAGGATTTGATCAAAGGCGAGACAGCCGAAAATGAAGGGAAAAATACGGCGCAGTCCTGACGCCAAACAGGGACTGCGCTTTTTTTATTATGAGTACCGAATTAAACAAGGAGCGGCCGATGCAGAGCGATCTCGAGATGCTTTTAAAATTGCAGGTAATTGATTATGATCTCGGAGAACTGGAGCGCTCAAAAGAATATCTTCCCGACATGATGGAAAATCTCCGTCACGAAATTGATGAGGCGGAGACCCTCTTCCAAAACACTCAAAAGGAAATATCCGATTCTAAAGTTATGCAGAAAGAACTGGAACTCGAAATTGCCTCCCGCCAGGCGGACTTGAAAAAACTCCAGGATCAGATGATGGCCATAAAAACCAATAAAGAATATGACGCCCTTGTCAGCCAGATCGACAATGTTAAGGGGGCCATTAATGAAAAAGAAACCCAGTTATTTGAAATCGTTGAGCGCCTGGAAAAACTTGAAAGTGACGTCAAAGATTTCGAGGTCAAAGGCAAGGAAATTCAGGACCGGAATTCCCGGGAACTGAAAAGTCTCCAGGAAAAAATGGATTCTGTGGGAAGCAAAATCAAGGTCAAGGAAGAAGAACGCAGCAATATTACGGTCCGCGTCCCCAAACGAACCATGTCGGTCTACGAAATGGTTCGCAAGAGCCGCGGCGGGACGGTTGTCGTGCCGGTTCGGAAACGAGCCTGCGGCGCCTGTTACAAGGCCCTGCCGCCTCATCGCATCCAGGAAATTAAACGCGGCGATCATATTATAACCTGCGATAATTGCGGCCGGATGCTCATCTGGCAAAACGGAGAAAGCGAATAAGATTTTATGGCCGAATTTTATCATACCGAGGGCCTTACTTTTGACGATGTTCTTCTGGTTCCGACCAAATCAGAGGTATTGCCTCGGGACGTAAATGTCTCGACTCGTCTCACGGCCGATATTCGCCTGAATATCCCGATCGTCTCCGCGGCCATGGATACCGTTACCGAATACAAATTGGCCATCGCTCTGGCCCGCCAGGGCGGCATCGGTTTCATTCATAAAAATCTGAGCCCTGAATTGCAGGCCGCCGAGGTGGACAAAGTCAAGCGGTCGGAATCCGGCATGATTGTCGACCCGATTACGCTTCCTCCCGATCGGCCGATCGCCGAGGCCCTGCAAGTAATGAAAAAATTCGCCATTTCCGGCATTCCGATTACCGACCGCGGCAAACTGGTCGGTATCTTGACCAATCGCGATCTCCGTTTCCATCGCGGCACCGAATTGTTGATTCGCGATGTCATGACCAAAAGCAACCTTATTACCGCTCCCGAGGGAACCGATCTGGAAACGGCCCAGGAACTGCTTCATAAAAATAGAATCGAGAAACTTCTCATTGTCGATAACGACGGCAACCTCAAAGGGATGATCACAGTTAAGGATATTATGAAGAAAATTCAATATCCGAACGCCTGCAAAGATGAATTGGGCCGCCTCCGTGTCGGCGCCGCCGTCGGCGTCGCTACCGATTTGGAGAAACGGGCCGATATGCTCATCAGCGCCGGGGCCGATGTCCTCGTGATTGATTCCTCGCACGGCCATTCCGCCGGGGTCCTTAAAGCAGTGGAATTTCTCAAGAAAAAATTTCCCCAGAAACCGGTCGTAGCCGGAAATGTGGCCACCAAGGAAGGGACTCAGGCCTTGATCGATGCCGGCGCCGATACCGTAAAAGTCGGAATAGGCCCCGGTTCCATTTGCACCACCAGGGTCATAACCGGCTCCGGGATGCCTCAAATAACGGCCGTTATGGAAAGTGTCGATGCGGCCCGCAAACATAAGACGCCGATAATTGCCGACGGCGGGATTCGTTATTCCGGAGATATCACCAAGGCTTTGGCCGCCGGCGCCGATTCCGTTATGATCGGGTCTCTTTTCGCCGGAACCGAGGAATCCCCGGGCGAAACCGTTCTTTATGAAGGACGAAGTTTTAAAGTATATCGCGGTATGGGTTCGCTCGAGGCCATGAAGGCCGGAAGCAAGGATCGCTATTTCCAGGAACATCAGGAGGATGTTTCCAAATTCGTTCCCGAAGGGATCGAGGGACGTGTTCCTTATAAAGGGGAACTGGCTGATTCCGTTTATCAATTGATCGGTGGCCTTCGCTCCGGCATGGGCATCTGCGGTTCCGCCGATATAGAAGAATTGCATAAGAAAGCGCGGTTTGTGAAAATTACGCAAGCCGGAGTGATAGAATCACATCCACATTCGGTGAGCATCTCCAAAGAGGCCCCGAACTACCGCCGTATGTTGTAACTTGGATTTTTTTTGTTAACGATAGATATAAACGTAAGTACAGGAAGAGTGAAATTCGGTCGCGCTTTATGAAAACATAAGGTGAGGAAAGTCCGAGCTCCAAAGAGCCGGGGTGCCCGGTAACGCCGGGGCGGAGCAATCCGACGGAAAGTGCCGCAGAAAACAAACAGCCGACCTGCCCGTCCGCAAGGCCGGTCAGGGGCAATGGTGAAAACGAGGTGTAAGAGACCCCGCCCGTCTGGGGTGACTCAGGCGGGGGTAAACCCCACCCGGAGCAAGGCCAAATAGGGAAAGAGGGGCTGGCTCGCCCCGTCTGATTTCCGGGTAGGCCGCTTGAATCGGCAGGCAACTGTCTGATCCAGATTGATGACCGAAATTCCGCTTCCGGCGGAAAACAGAACTCGGCTTATTTCTCTCTTTCTGGCTTCTAAATAAGGGAAGCCAAAATGAATTGGGTAACCAGGTCCGTCCCTCTTAAATGGGTCGTGGCCCCTGAACCCGACCCTGAAATTCTCCAGGATATCGCTGCAAAAGTCGGACTCGACAAAACTGTTGTCAAGATTCTCTTCAACCGCCAGATCGATACTCCCGAGAGCATCCGTCAATTCCTGAATCCGTCCATGAACGACCTCCAGGATCCGTTCACTCTCGCCGGTATGGAAAAAGCCGTAGAGAGAATTCTAGAGGCCCTACGCAATAATGAAAAAATAATGGTATACGGAGACTATGATGTCGATGGCATCACCGCCGCATCACTGCTCTATCTAATCCTGAATAAACTTGGTGCGCAGGTCATTTACTACCTTCCCAATCGCTTGATCGAAGGTTACGGTCTGTCCATCGATGGCATTCAGGAGGCGAGCGAACACGGTGTAACCCTGATCGTTTCGGTTGATACCGGCGTGACCGCTGTTGAAGAAGTCAAATATGCCCAGTCTCTGGGAATTGAATGCATTCTGACCGATCACCATGAACCGGGGGAAATTCTCCCCGAACCGGTGGCGCTGGTTAACCCCAAGCAGAAGGGATGCACCTATTCCGGCGGGGAGCTTTCCGGGGTCGGCGTGGCCTTTAAACTGGCGCAGGCGATCTACATGCGCCTTCAGCAGGATCAGTCTGAATTGGAGGAGCATCTCGACCTGGTGGCCCTCGGAACCTCCGCCGATATCGTCCCGCTCGTGGGCGAAAATCGGATTCTCACCAAATTCGGCATCCGTCAAATTTCCCGTACCACTAAACCGGGTCTCAAGTCGCTTACTTTCGTTTCCGGCCTGATGGGGAAAGAAATTGGCACCGGTCAGGTAGTATTTATTCTCGCCCCGCGCATTAATGCTATCGGGCGTCTGGGTGACGCCGAACTGGCGATTCGGCTCTTGACCACCAAAGATGAACGGTCGGCCTCCGAAATCGCCCGTAAATTGGATAAAGAAAATCAACGTCGCAAAAATATCGATGAGCAAACTCTCAATGAGGCCCTGGAGCAAATCCGCCACTCGGTCGATCTGGAAAATGACCGCGCCATCATCCTCGCCTCCGAGGGTTGGCATCAGGGCGTAATCGGTATCGTCGCCAGCCGCCTGGTGGAACGGTTCCATCTTCCCACCATCATGATTGCTATCGACAACGGTGAAGGGAAAGGCTCGGCTCGTTCCATTCCCGGATTTCATCTGTGCAACGCCCTCAAAGAATGCGAGGACCTGCTTCTGCGGTACGGCGGACATAAGTACGCCGCCGGCCTGACCATCAACCCCGTCAATATTGAAAAATTCCGGATCCGTATGAAGGATGTCTCGCAACGGCTCCTTACCGATGAGGATCTGGTGGCGAAACTCTTTATCGACTCCGAGATTGAACTTTCCCGTATCAATGACGAGCTTCTTGACATTCTGGAAACCTTTGCGCCTTTCGGCCCTCAGAATATGCGTCCGGTCTTTTTGACCCGCAATTGCGAAATCCTCGGCCAACCCTATTGTGTCGGGAAAAATCATCTCAAGATGAAAGTCCGCAAGGGCGATGCCGTTTTCGATGTCATCGGTTTCGGTTTCGGCGACTGGGTTAAGAACCTGTCGGGGCGCGGTAATCTGGTCGATCTGGTTTATGTGGTCGAGTATAATTCCTATAACGATCATACTCGAATTCAACTGCGCTTGAAGGACCTTAAATTGGCGGCGGGAAATATCGGAACGTATTAGGCGACCCGATGACTGTACTTGAAAAATTCCTCTCCGGCGACCAGGGCGCACTGGCCCGGATAATTACAATTATCGAAGATCGTCAGGATAAATACCGCGACGTTCTAGCCCGCCTCTACCCCAAATCCGGCAAAGCCGTCAAAATCGGCTTTACCGGCCCCCCCGGCGCCGGAAAATCCTCGCTCGTCAATAACATCGCCCGTCTCCTCCTGGCCCGCGGTCACCGTATCGGCATTATCGCCGTTGACCCGACCTCACCTTTCACCGGCGGCGCCCTTTTGGGCGACCGCATAAGAATGGTCGATATGCCGACCGATGGATCCGTTTATATCCGCTCCATGGCTACCCGTGGTTCCTCCGGCGGCTTGGCCGCCGCCACCGGCAATGTGGCCACCGCCCTTGATGCTTTTGGCTTTGATTATATTCTCATCGAAACCGTCGGCGTCGGCCAGGTGGAACTGGACATTGTCGATACCTGTGATACTGTCGTCGTGGTGCTGGTCCCCGAATCGGGCGATGCCATACAGGCCCTGAAGGCGGGATTGATGGAAATCGCCGACATCTTCGCCATCAACAAAGCCGATCGTCCCGGCTCGGAAAATATCGTCGCCGAACTCAATATGGTTCTGGAAATGAAACGGAAAAAAATCGATTGGGACCTTCCCGTCGTGGCGACCGAGGCGGTGAATAATAAAAATATTGACCGGCTTCTGGAAAAAATCGATTCTCATCTGGGGTACATAAAATCGTCCGGCTTATTTGAAAAACATCGCCGCGAGCAGATAAAAAATAAACTATTCGGCGTCATGCAATTTCATTTCAATAATCTTATCCGGCAGGAGATAAATCGTATTTCCGATCTGGATCGCATAATCTCCGATATCTACGAGGGCAAGAGCGATCCCTTCACCGTCGGTGAAAACCTGCTCCGCGAAATTTCTTCGACTCACTCCCGTTCCCTGTAATCCGAATTATCTGTCGGCCCGGCTCTTTGAGGCGTAATATCTTTATGGAAAACCTGTAAGGGGATGATTGAAAAGGGTTTTTCGGACTCTTTTTATCCCCGATTGGCCTTGATTTTTGGGCGGAAAAATATTAATATAAAATTCTAAATTAATCCTGGAGAATATTGTGTTTGAGAAAGATGTCCTGAAGAGTCTGGACGAAAAAAAGAAAAACTGGGAGAAGAAAGCCGAGAAACTGCGGCAGGTCAAATCCCGGCCGCGCTTCATTACGGTTTCCGGCGATGAGGTTAAAGAGCTCTTTACCCCTGAAGATCTTAAAGACTTTGATTATAATGAAAAACTCGGTCTTCCCGGCGAGTTTCCCTATACCCGGGGAATTCATCACACCATGTACCGAAGCCGCCTCTGGACTATGCGCCAGTTCTCCGGCATGGGCACTCCCCGCCAGACCAATCAACGCTATCATTATCTTCTGAATCACGGTCAAACCGGCCTCTCGGTTGCCTTCGACCTCCCCACCCTGATGGGCTTCGACAGCGACCATGTTCGTTCGCTCGGCGAGGTTGGCAAATGCGGGGTGGCCGTGGATACTCTGGCTGATATGGAAGTCCTTTTTGATGGCATCAATCTGGGTGAGGTCTCCACCTCAATGACCATCAATGCTCCCGCTTCGATCTTGCTGGCCATGTATCTGGCGGTAGCCGAGAAACAGAATATCCCGTTCTCCAAACTGCGTGGCACTCTTCAGAACGATATTCTCAAGGAATATATCGCCCAGAAGGAATGGATTTTCCCGCCCCAGCCATCGATCCGGCTCATTACCGACCTGATGGCCTTCTGCACCGATCACGTCCCGCAGTGGAACACCATTTCCATTTCCGGCTATCATATCCGCGAAGCCGGCTCGACCGCCGCCCAGGAATTGGCCTTCACGCTGGCCGATGGTTTCGCCTATATCGAGGCCGCCATTGCCGATGGCCAGGATATCGACAAATTTGCCACCCGGCTCTCCTTCTTTTTCAATGCCCATCAGGATTTCTTTGAAGAAATTGCCAAGTACCGCGCCGCCCGGCGGATTTACGCCCGCCGCATGCGCGATAAATATAAAGCCAAGGACGAACGCAACTGGCTCCTGCGGTTCCACACCCAGACCGCCGGATGCTCGCTGACCGCCCAACAGCCGGAAAATAATATCGTCCGCACTGCACTGGAGGCCCTTGCGGCTGTGATGGGCGGGACGCAATCGCTCCACACCAACTCGATGGATGAAACCATGGCCCTTCCCTCCGACAAAGCCGCCCTCATCGCCCTCCGCACGCAGCAGGTAATCGCCCATGAGACCGGCGTCGTCAATACTATCGACCCCCTGGCCGGCTCCTATTTTGTGGAAGCGATGACCGACAAGATGGAAGCCGACACTGAAAAATATCTCGAGGAAATCGATCGCCGCGGCGGGGTTCTAAAATGTATCGACGAGGGCTATTTCCAGCGCGAAATCGCCCGCGCCGCCTACCGCTATCAGCAGGAAATCGAGCGCGGTGAGCGGATTATCGTCGGCATCAATGACTATGTCATGGAAGATGAAGTCATCACCATTCCGATTTTGAAAATCGATGAAACCGTCGAGCGCGAGCAGGTCGCATCGCTCAAGAAAATAAAGGCCGGTCGCGATCATGACAAAGTGAAACGGACCCTCGACGATCTCGCCGTCGCCGCCAAGGGAAACGGCAACACGCTCAAGGCGATGCTTGATTGTGTTCGGGTTTATGCCACCGAGGGCGAAATTGTCGATACCCTGCGCCCGATTTTCGGTGAGTACATCGAACCGCCGATTATATAGATTTATGGGTCTGGTTCCGAGATAGGCGAATGAAATGAGTTTGTAGGTCGGGTCTCGATACGAACGAATGCAAGGAGTGAGTGAGAAACCCGACATCTGTATGATGAGATAATTAAAAACCAAAATAGAAAAACCTTATGTCCGAAAAAATCAGAGTGCTTTTGGCGAAACCGGGGCTTGACGGCCACGACCGGGGAATCAAAGTCATTGCCGCCGCCTTCCGCGATGCCGGCTTCGAAGTCATCTATACCGGTCTGCGGCAGACGCCCGAGAATATTGTCAATGCCGCCATACAGGAAGATGTCGATGCCGTCGGTGTCTCCATCCTGTCCGGCGCCCATATGACCCTGTTCCCGGCCATCCTCAATCTTCTCAAGGAAAAGAAAGCCGAGCACATCATACTTTTCGGGGGCGGAATTATCCCCGATGAAGATGTGGCGGCCCTCGAGAAAATCGGAGTGGATAAGCTGTTTACCCCCGGAGCCACCACCGAAGAAACCGTCAACTATCTTCGTAACGCCGTCGCCAAACGCCAACGTGACGAAAAAATAATTTAACTTCCCTTCGACCGGCTTTAGCCGTCGCAGGTACAACCCCATATCTCGGGAGGAGAAATGAGATATAATGTCGATCCAAGACAGCAGGCTGTAAGGGACCGTGTAAAAGAATTCGCCGAGAAGGAAATCAACCCGGTTTTCAAGGACCTTGACCGGAAAGAAGAAAAATTTCCCGTTGATTATTACCGCAAACTCGGCAAGGCCGGTTTGATCGGTTTTGCCATGCCGAAAGAATACGGCGGCGGCGGATTCTCCAATATCGAATATATCACCCTTATCGAAGAGTTGGCCTACTGGGATGCCGCCACCGCTCTTCTGGCGGCCGTGCCCGAACTGGCCGTCTATCCCATCATCCATTTCGCCAATGATGAACAGAAGAAAAAATACCTGCCGAAATGCACCACCGGCGAATCGATCCCGGCCTTTGCCCTGACCGAACGTATGGCCGGCTCCGATGCCGCCAATCAGCAGACTATTGCCCGTATAGATGGCGACCATTTCGTCATTAACGGCGAGAAGATTTTCATCATGCATGGCGACGCCTGCGATGTCGCCGTTCTTTTCTGCCGCATCGGCGAAGAGGCCACGGAGCGTCCCAAGGTTTCCGCCATCATCATCGAGGCCAATCTGCCCGGTTTCAAAGGCTTCACCCTCAAGCACAAAATGGGTATGCGGGCCGCCACCACCGGTCGGATCGAACTGAAAGATTACCGCATCCCGATCAAGAACCAGTTGGGCGAAATCGGCAAGGGCTTCCGCTATGCCATGGCCACTCTCGACGGCGCCCGGATCGGCGTCGCGGCGCAGGGTGTCGGTCTGGCCCAGCGCGCCCTTGACGAATCAATAAACTACGCCAAAACCCGTATCGCCTTCGGTCAGCCGATCGGAAAATTGCAGGCGATTCAGTGGATGATCGCCGATATGGCCACTCAGGTCGAGGCCGCCCGCGCTTTAACCTACAAAGCCGCCGTGTTGCAGGACAAGGGCGAAAAATTCGGCGTCGAGGCGGCGCAGGCCAAACTATTCGCTACCGAAGCCGCCAGTCTCTGTGTCGATAAAGCGATGCAAATTCATGGCGGGTACGGCTATATTGGCGAATTCTCGATTATCGAGAAACTCTACCGCGACCAGCGGGTTACAGAAATCTATGAAGGAACATCCGAGGTCCAGCGCCTGGTCATTGCCGGGAATTACCTGAGATAACAATGAAATTTGGCCGTTTTGAAATATTACCCTTCGTCGAGCAGCGATTTATGCTCGACGGAGGGTCGATGTTCGGTGTTGTCCCCAAAAAAATCTGGGGCAAATTGATGCCGTCCGATGAGAATAATCTCATCAAGATGGAAACCAATCTCTTCCTTGTCCGGGCCAATGGCACCAATATTCTCCTCGATACCGGTCTCGGCGATTGCATTACTCCGAGCGAGAAAAAAATCTACGCCGCTTCCGGAGAAACAACTATTGAATCATCCTTGAAGCAATTCGGCCTTGGTACCAATGACATCAATTATGTCATTTTAACCCATCTCCATACTGATCACGCCGCCGGTGCCGTCAAAAATGAGAATGGTCAGATGGTCCCCCGGTTCGCGACAGCGAAATATTTTGTGCAAAAGATGGAATGGGATGACGCCGTTCACCCCAACGAACGGACCGCCGCGGTCTATATCGTCGATCGTTTGATGGTCCTGCAGAATGCCGGACAACTGGAATTGGTCGACGGCGATACTGACATTCTGCCCGGCATTAAAGTTGTCCGCACCGGCGGGCATACCCCGGGTCATCAGGGGGTGGAAATCTCGTCGGAAAATCATACGGTGGTTTATTACGCCGATATCGTTCCGTCGCAATACCATATTCGCATTCCCTATGTGGCCGCGGTCGATCTCGACCCGTTGACCACGATGGCCGTCAAACGGAAACTGGTCGAACGGCTCTTGCATGACAATATGGCCATTGCTTTTGATCATGATACCGAAATCAAAATCGGCCGCCTGGAAGACAAAGAGGGGAAAATTCTGGTACATAAAATCGAATAACAAATTAGCAGGGGTTTGATTCATCAAATCCGCAATATCTGATTATCCATATGTCTCTTGAAGAAAAACTTCGCAAACTTGATGAAATGCGCAATCAGGCCCGCCTCGGCGGCGGCCCCGACCGCATCGAATCCCAGCATGAAAAAGGAAAACTGACTGCCCGCGAACGGCTCGAACTTCTTCTCGATAAAAATTCCTTCGAAGAGTTCGATATGTTTGTCACCCACCGCAGTTCCGATTTCGGGCTGGCCGATAAAAAAATATTGGGCGACGGCGTCGTTACCGGCTGCGGCACCATCGATGGCCGCCAGGTTTTCGTCTTTTCTCAGGATTTTACCGTTTTCGGCGGTTCTCTTTCCGGAGCGCACGCCGCCAAGATCTGCAAAATCATGGATATGGCGATGAAGGTCGGCGCGCCGGTCATCGGTCTTAACGATTCCGGCGGGGCCCGCATTCAGGAGGGCGTTGTTTCTCTCGGCGGCTATGCCGACATATTCCTCCGCAACACTCTGGCCTCCGGAGTCATCCCGCAAATTTCGGTCATCCTCGGCCCCTGTGCCGGCGGCGCGGTTTATAGTCCGGCCATTACCGATTTTATTTTGATGGTGAAAAATACATCATACATGTTTGTCACCGGGCCGAATGTTGTCAAAACCGTGACCCACGAAATTGTCACCTCAGAGGAACTTGGCGGCGCCGTTGTTCATTCCTCTAAATCGGGCGTCTCGCATTTTGCCTGCGAGAACGAAGCCGACGCCATCAGCACTCTCAGAAAATTATTGAGTTATATCCCCCAGAATAATCTCGAGGACCCGCCTTTTCATGAAACCACCGACCCCGCCGAGCGTGAAGATGACAAATTGAACACTATTGTCCCTGATAATCCCAATAAATCATATGACATAAAAGATGTCATTCACCATATCGTTGATCATGGCGAATTTCTGGAAATTCAGCCCGATTACGCCGCCAATATTGTCATCGGCTTCTGTCGTCTCGGCGGCCGTTCCGTTGGAATTATCGCCAATCAGCCGGCGGTGCTGGCCGGGGTTCTTGACATTGCGTCGTCCATCAAGGCCGCCCGGTTTATCCGCTTCTGTGATGCTTTCAATATCCCGATTCTGACTTTCGAAGATGTCCCCGGCTTTTTGCCCGGCACCGATCAGGAGCACGGCGGTATAATCAAACATGGCGCCAAATTGCTTTATGCCTATTGCGAGGCAACCGTGCCGAAAGTCACCGTCATTACGCGCAAGGCCTATGGCGGAGCGTACGACGTTATGAACTCCAAGCATGTCCGCGGCGACATCAACTACGCCTGGCCGACCGCCGAAATCGCCGTTATGGGGCCCAAAGGTGCGGTGGAAATCATTTTCAAGAAAGATATCGATAAGGCCGCCGACCCCGAAGCCGAACTGACTCAGAAGACCGAGGAGTATCGCGACAAATTCGCCAATCCGTTCATTGCCGCCGCGCACGGATATGTCGATGATGTTATCGAGCCGAAAACCACGCGCGGCCGGCTGATCCGGGCCTTCGAGATGCTTGCCACCAAGAAGGATTCCAACCCGCCCAAGAAGCATGGCAATATTCCGCTGTAAGAAATGCAAATGAGTAAGGCATTTTATAAAGTGTGAGGGTAAAATGTTCGGTTCACCTGAATGGTTCGAAACTGCCTTTTGGATTTTCTTGGGGATACAGGCCGCGTCATGTGGAATCTTGTCAGCTGTTGTTGCAAAAGCAAAGGGACGAGATCAAGTAGTCTGGTTTTCGTTGGGTTTATTTTTTGGAATTTTTGGATTAATAGCTAGTGCAGGGATGCCCAATTCCGAAGATCAACGAATGAGAAGCAATAATGCGGATTTATTAACTGAATCTAGCTCGAAAACGTATTCAGCAAATGGCCAAGCAATTGGAAAGAGGTGTGCTCTTTGCGGCCGTGAATTTTCAATATTCATGGATACATTTGAATACGATGGTAATATTTATTGTGGCAAGTGCATAGATTCTGCAAAAAAAAATGGCACTTAATACCTTATTAATTGCCAAAATGCTGACGAATTTATATTAAAAGATGGATAGTATTGATTTAATCTGACTACTTTTTACCATATAAATCAGCATATTATATGTCTACAAATAAATTTAAAAAAATCCTCATTGCTAACCGCGGCGAAATCGCCATCCGCGTCATCCGAGCTTGCCGCGATGCCGGCATTACCTCTGTTGCCGTCTACTCCGAAATTGACAAAACCGCCTATCACGTCCGGCTCGCCGACGAGGCCTACTATATCGGCCCGGCTCCCGCCAAAGACAGTTATCTCAATCAGAAAAATATTATCGATGTCGCCAAAAAGGCCGGTGTCGATGCCATTCATCCCGGCTACGGTTTCCTGGCGGAAAATGATTCTTTCGCCAGACTCTGTGAAGACAACGGAATCATTTTCATCGGCCCGCGCGCCGAGACCATCGCCCTTTTAGGCGATAAACTCGAAGCCCGTCGCGTTGCCCTCAAAGCAGGCTTGCCGGTTGTGCCGGGAACCGATTTTGATAATAAAGACTTGAGTCATGTAAGCGAAAAGGCCCGTGCCATTGGCTTTCCCATCCTGGTCAAAGCGGCCGCCGGCGGCGGCGGCAAGGGGATGAGAGTCGTCGAATCCGAAGAAAGACTTCAGGAATCAGTCGCTTCCGCCATCCGCGAAGCCGGAGCCGCTTTTGGCGATGGCCGCGTCTATTTCGAAAAATATCTCCATAATCCCCGCCATATCGAGATTCAGATTTTTGCCGACGGTCATGGCCATGCAGTCTATCTCGGCGAACGGGAATGCTCCATTCAACGGCGCCACCAGAAGGTTATCGAAGAATCGCCGTCGCCCATCATGACCCCGGAACTGCGCCGCGAAATGGGCGAAGCCGCCGTCAATCTGGCCCGTGAATCCGGCTACCTCGGGGCCGGGACGGTCGAGTTTCTGGTTGATTCCGATCTCAAGTTCTATTTTCTCGAAGTCAACACCCGCTTGCAGGTCGAGCATCCGGTCACCGAAATGGTCACCGGGCTGGATCTGGTGCGCGAACAAATTCGCGTCGCCGAAGGTGCCCCGCTGTCATTCCGTCAGGAGAGTATCCGGCCGCACGGCCATGCCATTGAGTGCCGTATATATGCCGAAGATCCTCATCAGGATTTCCTGCCGTCTACCGGCACCATATCGGAATACCGCGAACCGGCCGGCCCAGGGATACGGGTTGATTCCGGCGTCGTGTCCGGCTCCGAAATTGCCATCTACTATGACCCGATCATCGCCAAGTTGGTCGTCTGGGGACGGGACCGGGAAGAGGCTCTGGAGCGGTGCGAACGGGCTCTGACCGAATACCGCATTTCCGGTCTGCATACCACCATCGGTTTTGCCTGTTCTGTCATACGTTCCTCCGGATTCCGCCTCGGGCAATACTCCACCGGTTATATCGATTCCGCCTTTCCTAACCGGGTCTTTAAATGCCCCCTTGATGACCCCTCCGAGCGGGCCGCGCTGGCCGCCGTCGTTTACGATTATCTGGAGCGGAGAAAAGTTTCTTTGACCATGAAACGTCGGTCCGAGAGTCCGAACAGCTGGGTTCGTTTCTATCGTCAGTCGGCCCTCAAACGAATTGATAAAGGCTAGTTTATGTCGAACCCCGAAGAAAGATATATTGTCACTGTCGATGACAAGGAATTCGACCTGACCCTATCCAAACAGGAATCCATATTTGTTGTCAATTCCAATGGAGTGGAATATCGCGTTGAAGCCGAGAAATTGACCGATCGGAAATTCCTTTTTAAAATTAATGAGACCACCTCCGAAGTCGATATCAACCGCAACGGCGACCATCTGGATCTATTTCTGGAAGGCAAGGATGTGAATGTTACCGTTGAACCGTACAATCTGGCCGATTTGAAAAAACGGGCCGGGCTCGCCTTGGGTATTGTCAAAGAAAAAATCATCCGGGCGCCGATGCCGGGTCTGATTCTCTCTCTTGCCGTCCGGCCGGGCGATACGGTCAGGAAAGGGGAGACCCTGCTTATTATTGAGGCGATGAAAATGGAAAATATTATCCGGGCCTCTGCCGACGGGCGCGTCAAAGAAATTTTTGTCGGGCCAGGACGGGCCGTCGACAAAAATGAAAAATTGCTGGAATTTGAATGATGGCCCAAAAAAAGAAAACCACCTCCGATATCGAGATCCCTCTTTTCTTAGATTCCTCTCCGACCGTATCAGAACCATTGGAACACCCCGGCCAATATCCCTATACTCGCGGCATATATGAAGATATGT
Source organism: Candidatus Zixiibacteriota bacterium (assembly GCA_900498245.1). Lineage (NCBI taxonomy): Bacteria > Pseudomonadati > Candidatus Zixiibacteriota > Candidatus Zixiibacteriota bacterium. The sequence continues at coordinate 2,745,566 of LS998015.1, read as the reverse complement.
ACCGGGGCAGACTCTGGACCATGCGCCAGTATGCCGGCTTCGGGACTGCCGAGGAGACCAATCGCCGCTTCCGCTACCTTCTGTCGCAGGGACAAACCGGCCTATCGGTTGCATTTGATCTGGCCACACAAATCGGCTATGATTCCGATCATCCTATGGCGCGCGGCGAGGTCGGTCGGACCGGCGTCGCTATCGATTCTCTTGAAGATATGGAACGGCTCTTTGACTCGATTCCGCTCGGCGAAGTCTCCACGTCCATGACCATCAATGCGACCGCCGTGATTCTTCTGGCGATGTATATCGTTACCGCCAAAAAACAGGGCGTTCCGCCCGAGAAGATTTCCGGTACCATCCAGAATGATATTCTCAAAGAATTCATCGCTCGCGGTACCTATATTTTCCCGGCGGAACCGTCGATGCGAATCATCACCGACATTTTTGCTTACGCCAAAGAGCATCTGCCCCAATTCAACACCATATCGATATCCGGTTATCATATCAGGGAAGCCGGAGCTACCGCCGTTCAGGAAGTCGCCTTTACTCTGGCCGATGCCATTGCCTATGTCGACTCGGCCCTGGCGGCCGGACTGGATATCGATAATTTTGCCCCCCGTCTGTCTTTCTTTTTCGCGGCCCATAATAATTTATTCGAGGAAATTGCCAAGTTTCGGGCCGCACGCCGCATCTGGGCGCATATCATGAAAGAGAAATTCCGCGCGCAATCCGAAAAATCACTCTTGCTTCGTTTCCATACTCAAACCGGCGGTTCCACTCTCACCGCTCAGCAACCGGAAAACAATATAATCCGCACCACTCTCCAGGCGCTGAGCGCCGTCCTCGGCGGAACTCAATCCCTGCACACCAATTCGTTCGATGAGGCTCTGGCCCTTCCGACCGAGAAGGCCGCCGAAATTGCGCTCCGCACCCAACAGATATTGGCCTTCGAATCCGGCGCGGCCGATTCCGTCGATCCTCTTGGAGGGGCCTATCTCATTGAGTATCTTACCGATCAATTGGAGAAGAACATTCTCGCACTGCTGGCTGAAATTGACCGCCGCGGCGGAGCCGTCAAGTGCGTCGAATCCGGATTCTTTAAAAATGAGATCGCCGGTTCGGCCTACAAATTTCAAAAGGAAGTTGAGTCCGGCCGAACTGTAATTGTCGGTATCAATCGGTTCTCCACACCGACCGCCTCCATTCCCGATATTTTAAAGGTCGATCCGACTCTGGAAAACATGCAGATTGAAAAATTACGTGCCCTTCGAAAGCGGCGTGACTCGGGGGCTGTTAAGATAGCTCTTGAAAAATTAAATAAAGCCGCCCTTGTTCGCACCAACCTGGTATATCCGATCATTGAGGCCGTCGAGCATTACGCCACCGTGGGCGAAATTTCCGATACCCTTCGCCAAATCTGGGGAGAATATCATGAAAATTAAATATTTTTCACTCGTTATGATTGTGCTGGTTGTTTTGTCCGGGTGTGCCGGGGAAAAGAAGACGGGGGGGGCGGCTTCTGCTTCTTCCGATGAAACCGACAAAGCGGCCATTCGAAAAACCCTGACCGAGGCTTTCATGCGTCTTCATGAAGGGGATAAGACTGTTATCTATGACAATGAATTTGCCTATTATAAAATGGATAAATCCTTATCTGATTTTCTGGAAATGAATGCGGTAAGAAAAATGTCCGCTGATTCCGTCCCCGGACTCGAAATTGACAGTATTTCGCTATTTGGAGATTCCGCCGTCGCTCACATTCGCGTTAAGATCGAATCCGTCGACGGATCTCTTAAAGAGAAACCCGCGAACTTGAAACTGTATCGTGATCTCGGCAAATGGATTCGTCCTTTCTTCTCCAACTGGACACAAGAACAAGAGTATTTGCAGGCTAAAAGGGCCTATGACTCGGCGACCGGGGGTCAATAAAAGTATGATTGCCTTTTCCCATGCCGCCATCGCTGTCCGGGACTTGGATGAATCTATCCGTCTCTATACCGAACTTCTCGGAGCACCGCCCCGGCTGGTCCGGGATCTGCCGGAGCAGAAAATCAAATTGGCCCTGTTTAAAACCGCTTCAGGAAATATTGAACTCATCGCTTCCTCCGATTCCGCAAGTCCCATACAGAAATTTGTCAATGACCGGGGCGGCGGCTTACATCATATTTCTTTAAAAGTCCCCGATATCGATCGGAAACTTGAAGAACTTAAAAGCAAAGGGTTCCGTCTGGTCGACCAGATTCCTCGCATTGGCGCCGAAGGGCATAAGATTGCCTTCGTGCACCCGTCGTCATTTTCAAATGTCCTGATTGAGTTGGAAGAAGAATAAATTTACTTGTCCCCGGCGGGATTTGTCGTCCCCGTCGTATGTGCGGCCTTTATGATATGCCGCTCTTCTCCGCAGCGATGACAGAAGCGGTTGTCGATATGATTGACACGACCGCAGGATACGCATCTCCAGAAATTACCGCTGTCGCCTCCCAGCGGATTTATCGATCTTTGGACCCGGCGGTTGCGGGTGAAGAAAAATATACTGAGGGCGGCAATGATCCCCAGAAGCAAATATTTATATAAACCGCTTCCGGATTTCACAAAAAGATCCGATGCCATGTCCCCCGTGATATGAAAGGAGTTTACTATTGACTGAATCTGAGGATACGCCTGGATATAATCTTCTATCGGTGCGGCCGCGATTATCAGATAGAGAACCTGCCCGTCATGGTTAAGGCGGGTAATGACACCTTTCAGATATTTATGATCTCGAATGATACCGCCGGCGTCACGGCTCATGAAATCGGATTCAAATTCCGCCCTGCCGTTCTTAATGGCGAATTTCGGTTTTTCTCCGGACACTGGATTGACACCCAATTTGCTATACAACCCCGTAATGGCGCTGGCCAGATCATCCTCCGATCCAATCTGATTCGCCGATGAAATCGGATACCTTTTAACCGAGACATAGACGGCCGTATTTTCGGCTTCAACAAGCATTATTTCATCGGCAATACTGGTATCGATCGTCCAACCAGGGGGGATCACCAGAAGACAGCCCATCTTTTCGGAAATAAAGGCATCGCCGGCCATGGCCGTAGTCGCTGTAATTAGAAGGAAAACGATAAAGATAATTTTCCGCATAGTAAGTATATCGGAAAAAATGTTCAAAATATTAGCAGATTAAGTTCAATTCTGAAATTGATTTAATTGATTGCCGACCAATTACTTGCGCCGTTTCAAGCGCTTGGATCGGTCGCTGATCAGCGGCTCCGCGATTTCGGGGAAATCAGCCAGCAGTCCGGAAATTATCTCATCCGCCGCCGACCTGAGAAATTCATCTTTTGAAACCGTCGGATAATACATGAATGAATGCCCCTGCTTCTCGCGGCGAAGGATTCCTTTATTGACCAGATGATTCATCATTGTCATTATTGTTGTATAGGCATAAAGGCGTTTTTTTCTGATAAAAAAAAGGGCCCGCTTAACAGTCATCGGGCCGTTGCTCCATATAATTTCCAAAAGCTCCGCCTCCAACTTCCCCCAGAATTTCTCGAGACCGGGGCGCGACGGATGATAAATAACCGCCGGCTTCTCCGAACTTTCCATCACCAGCGGCGCTTGCGGTCAAAAATCATTTTGGCGCCCAGGGCAATTAAAACGATGGGAATCAGATAATCCCAAAAATCACCCGGAATGACATTCAATCGTGACAATAAAAGCAAAGCCCCGGCAATCAGAAATGCTATTCCCCAAAACATATGTACTCCTCGGTAAAGTTGCTGTGAATATGCTATAGCGCTGATTTGGTGTCAATTAAAATATCTTTTTGATGTTGTTTCGCTTTCTCGGGAGTGTAGGAGCCCTATTCTGGAAATCGGCTTGTCTTTGAAAGGAGGAGAATGTCCTGGAAATTGATCGAAAATAACCTTATCGACCCCCGCGGAGGATCTTGGCCCGCCGTTAGCGGGCCGTGGGGCAGAGGATCATTGCCCGACGGAATCTATTTCATTCAGCGACCCGTACTAACTGAAGAGAAAGGGATGATTGATTTTCACGGCTTTGGCTGGAAAGCCCGTTTGATACCCCAATTCAATACTGATCGCTTCGGTCTGCTGATTCATCCTGACGGCGGTGTGCCTGGAACAAAAGGATGTATCGGCATCCGCCAGCCGCTTGATACCCGCCCTCTATATGAAAGATTGCTGATTACTGATGATAGACTCTTGATAGTTCAAAATTCCCCGAAAAGAGATGCTTCACCCGAACCATAAGAGAATTGTCGTCAGCAGCCAAATTCCTCTCTTAATGCCGCGATATTTTTCTCGGGTACAGCCGCTTCATAAGTACACCCCGGGCCGAATATTACCTTCCTGCCCTCATATCGCTCTTTCAAACGGGCGATTTCATTTCTGATTTCATTCGGCGTTGCCCGCAGGAGCCACCCTGTATGGTCGATTCCTCCTATCACGGTTTTTCCTGTCAGCATCTCCAACCCCCTGTCAAGATTAGCGTTGGTCGGATTGCAGCCGTCCCAGTTGACCAGGGGCGCCGGGTAATCGGACAATTCTTTCAAGAAATTATTGCTTCCGCAAACATGCAAAATATTGAGTCCGTCGCCGGCGGCCTTTAGAATGCGGAGATCGAAGGGTCGGGCCAATTCCTCATAACTCTCATATGTCATTGCATCTGCCGAGGCCCATTCCGTCGTTGCGAAAAATATCCCGTCCGCTCCCGCATTCCGAATTTCGGCGGCATATCGCTCGAAAGTGATTGTTATGTTTTGGATTGCCTCCAGCACCCGGTCCGGCGCGGCCCCGAGATGCTTGCTGAGCATTCCGCCGTCGGGAACCAAATCCCCGGCGATAGATATCGGCGAGAAGATTGTCATGAATAGCGGCAAATCGATCCCCGCTCCTTTTCTTATTAATCTGATAGCCTTCAAGTGCTCCCCCAGTACTCCGGCCGTCGGATTCAAAATCCCTATGCTCTCCCAATCTTCCAGTCGCTTGACCGCAAAATTTAATTTAATGTGCTTCTTGAATTCATCATGCGACCATTCCAAATTGTTTCCCCAATCCTCCACATGATAACTGGCCCGGGGATTTATCTTCATGAAATCCCAATCGTATTTTTTCTGATATGCAAGCATCGCTTCCGCCAGTCCTTCCGCTGTGGCTTCCCTGTGATAAAAATGCCGCCAGAGTGACACCGCCGGCCGATCGGGCCGTTCCCCTTTCATAATGGCTGCAATTCTTTCGCGATGCGATAGTCCCTTTTTCACTTGGTCTTCGCCTCCTTTTCCCAACCTTCGAACAATTTATAATAATGCTTGGGATATTGCGGTGTATATCGGAGAAATGTCGGCATCGGATAGCGGATGCCCCCTTTATGCGTTCCCTCCAGCCCGGCAATTAATTCTTCTTCTTTGCCGGCCGGAATCGCCATCGCCATTTCGTCGTCCTGCGTCTGGCCGAATACCCGGTCGCCGTAGCAGGGAAGTATGATTTGCGCCTTTCCGGACCGCATCGTTTCGATACAAATATCGGCGCAGTCAAGACGGCCCGAAAAGCGGCTGGTCAAATACCCGCCGTCTTTATAGAGCACCGCCGTCATAAGCCGCATGATTTGAGCGGAATTTCCATAAATCAAATAGATATGCGGCACAAAATCGGCCCGGCCGATCGGCGCCGCCAGAACATACTTATATTCCCGGAACGAAAACTTGGGCACTTCCGCCTCCGTCCGGGCCCCGGCCGATTTCGTTTCCGTAAACATTCCGGCGCACATTTCTCCGCAGGAAAAAGTCTCGATTTCCTCTTTGAATCCGAAAGCCGTCAGCGCCAGGGGACAATTGATATCTTCCGCTCCCACCGCCACTTGCCAGCCGTAGCGCCGGGCGATGGAAAAAGTCTGGCAGATCGCCACCTGAATATTGAGATCCCGATGCGGCCGCTTGGTCCTCTCGGAAAGCCTTTCCTCTTCCTTCACCATTCTTACCGCCAGGGGGAACGAGCCCGGGCGAATATATAAATTCAGCGCCTCTTCCAGTTTCTTGAGCATTTTCAAACTCCTGCTAAAATATTAATGGCAATTAACCTATATACGCAGCGCGATTCAACAAAATTCACCTGACCAATTCCTGAACAACATTTCGAAGATTTCTTCAGATAACATCTCATTCTGCCGAAATCTTTCTTGATATGAAGGCTGGCCGCTATTACTCTGAGGAAATCTAATGTCCGGAAAAATCCTGGTTGTCGATGACGAGCAATCGATGTGCGAATTCATGGAAATATTTCTATCCAAGGAAGGATATAAAGTCGAAACGACCACTTCGCCGTATGAAGCCGTACAACTTGCCGCCGCCCAAAGTTATGATTTGATAATTGCCGATTTGATGATGCCCGAAATGAGCGGCCTCGACCTCCTGAAAGAAATCAAGGGCCGCCGCCCCGAGATTGATTTCATCGTTATGACCGCCTTCGCCTCCGTCGATACGGCTGTCGAAGCGATGAAAGAGGGGGCGCTCGATTATGTCACCAAACCGTTCAAAGTCGATGAAATCAAACTGGTCATCGAAAAATCCAATAGTCGGCGCAAACTGAAAAAGGAAAATGACAGTCTCAAAAAGCAACTTCGCCACGAATTCTCACTCGATAACTTCATTGGACAGTCCGAGGAAATTGTCGAACTCAAAAAGCTGGTCCAGCGCGTTTCCGGGACCGAATCGACCATCCTCATTCGCGGCGAATCCGGTACCGGTAAGGACCTGATCGCCAGGGCCATCCATTCCTATTCCAACCGGGCGGCCGGCCCCTTTGTTACCATCAATTGCGCCGCCCTGCCGGAGACCCTTCTGGAATCGGAACTTTTCGGATACAAAAAAGGCTCGTTCACCGGCGCCATAAAAGATAAAGACGGCCTCTTTAAGGTCGCCGATGGCGGCACTTTCTTCCTCGATGAGGTCGGCAATACTTCCCCGGCTATCCAGATGAAATTACTGCGGGTCCTCGAAGATAAGTCGTTCACTCCGGTGGGAGATACGAAACCGGTCGAGGTCGATGTCCGTCTCATTGCCGCCACCAACGCCGAACTGGAGGAAGATGTCAAAGGCGGCCGTTTCCGCTCCGATCTATTTTACCGTCTGAACGTCATTCCTATTCATATTCCCGCCCTCCGGGAAAGGACTGAAGATATCGCCATTCTGGCGCGCCATTTTGTCGACCTGTTTTGCCGTCGCACCGGCGTCGAGACCAAATTGATAAGCCCTGAAGCGATGCAGGCTCTGCATAAATACGATTGGCCCGGCAATGTCCGCGAACTGGAAAATTGCATCGAGCGGGCCGTTCTTCTTTCTCACAGTCAAACTATAGAGTTATCCGAATTTCCGGCTAAATTATCGGAGGATCGTCCGGTTTCGGTTGTCTCTAAAGATGCTCCCGAGACTCCGACCCTGGAGTCGATAGAGAAAGCATATATTTACTACATTATGAATCAGGCCCAGGGAAAGAAATCGAAAGCGGCCGAGATGCTCGGTATTGACAGTTCTACCCTTTACCGCAAACTGGAACGGTACAAATTGGTCGACAAAACCAAATAAAACCTGTCATCATTGTTTTCCCCGCGCGATAGTGCATTTTTTGAACAATATAGGACCCTTCCCGTCAATTTCGCTTTGAAATAATTTTCCCTTTCCGATTTATTCCCGTGGGAACGGGATTTGCACCATCATCCCTTTTGTAAACGAAAAAAAAGACTATCCCAGTGAGGTGAGTCATGAACAAATATAGAAACCACTCCGGTTTTACCCTGATTGAGTTGATGATAGTTGTTGTAATAATTGGCATCCTGGCCGCCATGGCCATTCCGCGTTATTCGACCGCCGTAAGTAAACACAAGCAATCCGAAGCCAAAGCCATTTTAAGACAGATATATATCAATGAAACTACTTACCGCCAGCAGGGAATAGGGTATTGGATTCCGGCCGGTCCGGCCAGCGCCGCCGCCCCTCAGGCTTTTGCGCGCATCTGGGTCGAGATTACCCCTCCTGCGCGATACACTTATACGATTGTCGGTGACGCCGCTTCGTTCACCGCTACCGCCACCTCCGGCAATATCGATGATGATCCCGCTCCCGATGTCTGGCAAGTCGATGATACCGGAATCTTGACCTGCCTGTCCGACGATGCCGTTCTGTAAAAATCTCCTTATATTTCCCTTGGGGCATCATTCCTGCATGATGCCCCTTTTTTATTTTCACCTCACATCGATTANTACAGATATAGGATTCCCCCCATATCCTGATTATTGCATTTTGCGAGACCCATCGCAAAAAACCAAATTCTCGTCCTTGGCGGAAGTTCGAAACCTATTGGAAGACGGCCATATACGCAGAAAAAATTATCTCTCTTCTCCTTGCCTGGCAGCGGTTTATCATTCCCATACCCCTCTATTTTGCCATCGCTTCCCTCCCGGCAGACGATTTGCGCTTATCCCTTGCGGAAAAACGATACGGAAAACCAATCAAAACCTATAGGAGGTCTAAATGTTTTCCAAGTTTCATAATCGTCAGAGAGGTTTCACCCTCATTGAATTGATGATCGTGGTTGTCATCATCGGTATCTTGGCGGCTCTGGCCATTCCTCGCTTTATGGCCGCTACCACCAAGTCCAAACAGTCGGAAGCCAAGGGTATTCTGAAACAGATCTATACTATGGAGAATACCTATCGTCAGCAGAATTCAGCCTACTGGGGCCAGGGCACCACGGCTAGCGCTGCCGCCACGAATGCCTTTGCTACCATCGGCGTCGAAATAATGGCCTCGGCTCTTTATTCCTATACCATTACGACTGCCAACGGCACCCAGCTGCTCGTCACGGCTACCTGCTCGGTTCTGGACGACGATGCAACCGTCGATACCTGGACCATTAACGAGGGCGGTATCCTGACCTGCACGTCGGATGATGCTACCTCTTAATGCCGACCGGCAATTATAAAGGCGGCCCCAAAGGGCCGCCTTTTTTTTTCGACGCCCTTTGATCCGGATGGAAAATCGGCCCGCGGCAATCGTCTAAACGGTTATTTTTATGTGATTTAGAGCAAAAAAAGAATGCTTCTGGCAATTCAGAAATTCGCCCTATCAGCCGAAAATATAAATACATCGGCGGGTTATTTGTCCCTGCCATGTGATAAGATCGGTCTGTCAGGAAAGGTTGATCCGCTATGGTAAAGCATGATATGGTTTATAATTATTCGCGGCCCGGACGCATCCGCCAATTTTCCGATTGGCTCTTACCCATTGCCGTATTTGTCGCTTCCTTCTCGCTCTACTTGAAGACAATGGCCCTATCCATCTTCTGGGATGACTCCGCCGCTTTTGCCGCGAGTAATTACATCCTCGGCTTGCCCCATTCTCCTTCCTTCCCCCTATATACTTTGCTGGGACGGCTGTTCAACCTGATTCCGAACCTGACTCCGGCCTACGCCGCCAACCTGATGTCGGCCTTATTCGCCGCGGCTTCGGTTACTCTATTCTATCTTCTTATGAAACAATTCGTGGAAGTCCCGGTCATTCAAGCGGCTTCTTCAAAAAGAAAATTGGGCAACAAAACCATAGAACTGGGACACGCTGTTTCCGATGCCGAGATGCGGACTGCCGAGGTCGAGACTATTTCCAAACCGGCGATTGTTATTCTACCGGCCCTGATGGTGACCTTTCTTTTTGCCGTCACGTTGCCGGTCTGGCTGTCGGCGGTTCGAGCCGAGGTTTATTCCTTGCATCTGGCCCTGACTTTGGCCGCCGTCGTGGTTATACTGCAGGCCATTACCGCCAACAAAAAACGCTTGTTTTACTTGGGTCTCTGGTTCTACGCCCTGACTTTTGCCAATCACCCCTTATTGGCCCTGGCTTTCGCCCCGGCTTTCGCCTATTTGATAATCGCCAATTTCAGCATGCTTGGGCTTCGACCCGCCACCATTGGTCTGGTATGTCTGTTCTTTGTTGCATCATTCTCAGTCTATCTCTATTTACCGTTCCGTTCCGCCTTGCAGCCGGCGATAAACTGGGGACGTCCCGATAACCTTGACGCTTTCGTGGCCGCCATAACCCGCTCGTCCGATTTATCGAATATCTCGCAAATTACTCTGGCCCCCGATTACGCCCAGCGCTTGCGCCAGCTCGGCCAATTTATGCAGGGGCAAATTGGATGGCCCTTCATCGGTCTTGCTTTGCTCGGTTTTATCGGGGTTTACAAAATCTCTCGCCGGCACTTCCTGTTCTTCCCCTTGGCCGTCATTGGCAATTTGGCCGTGGTGCTCTGGGCCGCCGATTTCAATCCCCGGAATTTCGACCTCATAAATTACCTGGCCCCTGTTACCGCCCTGATTCTGATCATCAGTGCCGCCGGAATTTTGTACCTGCTGCGAACCCGCGTGGTTGCCGCCCAGGCTTCGATCGCTGTCGCTATTTTGGCTGCGGCCTATTTCTATATATCCTGGTCGAATAATTATTCCCGGGCCGATTTATCCCGCGTTGAGGCCCCCGATATTCTCAGCCATGAAATTGTCAGGACGGTTCCCCCCGGCTCGCTTCTCATCGTCGCCGAGGACGACGTCCTTCTGCCTTTATGGTACAGCGCCTATGCTGATTCGACCGCGAGCGGTGTCGCTGTCGTCTCCGCCGGCGCCATGATCAACCCCAAATATCGTCAGCAATTGTTTGTCAATTTCCCCTCTTTGATATACCCCGCCAATTTTAATAATGATCAACCTGGCAAGGCCGACCTCCTGGCCGCCGCCCTTTGCAAACTTAATTCCTCTGATCGTGCCGTCTACGTGCAATTTGGCGCCCCCGGGATAAAAGCCGCCGAGGTCATCCCCGCGGGAATTATTTTCAAATATGTGGGGAATAATCATCCGGGAATACAAGTTGATACAGCCGGGTACAAGGCGCATTTGAAATTTGCCGCCGATTTGCTTGCCGGGAATCCTTCAGAAGTCCGCACCATCGATTTTGTCGGGCGATGGCTCTTTAACGCCGCCGTCTATTACGATCGCGTCAATCGGCCCGAAATTGCCTGGAAATTGTTCAACCGGGCGCTCGATGTCGATAAGGAAAATGTCGATATGCGTATTCGCCTGGCTTCCGCTCTGGCCAAGGGCGGCAAGTACAAAGAGGCTCTGCAATATATTTCCCAGGCCCTCGAAATCGATCCCAATAATAAAGTGAGTTTGGAACTCGGACATCGGATTGTTCAGGCCATCGAGAAGAAAGGGCCGGTGGCCGTTAATGATTGAGATTTCGGTCGTCGTCCCGGTTTATAACGAATCGGCCAACCTGCCGGCCAATCTGGAACGAATGGTTCGGGCCCTTACCCTGACCGACAGGGAGTTTGAAATAATCCCCGTCGACGACGGCTCCACCGATAATAGCGCGGATAAAATCAGGCAATATTCCTCCGAGGATCCCCGTGTCCGTTACGCCGGCTATGTCATTAACGGGGGGAGAGGCAAGGCCATTCGAACTGGCTTTAAGGCCGCCCGGGGGAAGTATATACTAACCATCGATTGTGATCTGTCATACTCCGAAGAATATTTGACCGTTATGTACCGACTTCTGGCCGATAATCCCGAGATAGATATGGTCATTGGTTCGCCGTACATGACTGCCGGACGAACCGAAAATGTTCCCTTCAAACGGCTGGCTGTCTCAAAATTTGGAAATGTCATTCTTTCCGCCGCCATGCATGGCAAAATCAAGACCCTGACCGGAGTTTTGCGCGGATATAAAGCCGAAGTGGTCAAGCACCTCGACCTGGAATCTGACGGCAAAGAAATACATCTGGAAATATTATCCAAGGCCCTGGCCATGGGATACCGGCCGCTGGAGTTCCCGGCCGTTCTTCAATCCCGCAAAAAGGGGAAATCGAAATTCCGCTTCAAGGCGACTGCTTTTTCCCATCTGCTTTTCTCGTTCTTCGAGCGTCCCTCGCTGCTTTTCGGCCTGATCGGTCTTCTTCTCATCGCTGCCGGAGCCGGTATCGGGATATATATTATTTACCTCTGGCAGGCCGGTACCCTTAATCCCAATCGCCCCCTGATGACCCTCATGATTCTTCTCATGGTTTCCGGACTGCAAGTAATTCTTTTCGGATTTCTGGGGACCCAGATGGTTGCCTTGCGCAAAGAGATTTACAAAATTCAGCGTCGTCAGTATTCCCTGGAAGATACCCTCAGAAGTAATGACAGCAGGAATTTGACCGAGTCGGAAATTCGGCGCCATATCCCTCTTAATCGGAATGCCTCCCATGTCCCCGAAAAAATTACTCATAATTACGAATAGGTTCCCGGCCGGCCCTGATGATCCGGCTTCGCCTTTTATCTATGATTTTAAAATGGCCCTCAAGCGCCGCGGTATTTCGTGCGATATCATTACTCCATACTATCGCCCTCACCGCGATGATACCCGTTACCTGAATAACGATATTCATCGCTTTGACTGGTCCGACGGCACGACCGTCATTTCTCAGCTCCCCTTGTATGATCCGAGATCGTGGCTTAAAATTCGCCGATATCTTAGCCATTGCCATGCTGCCTCGGCAACCCTTCTTCAAAAAAATGAATATTCGGCCATCCTGGCTTTGTGGGCTTTGCCCTCAGGTTATATCGCCCGGAAATTATTCCGCCGCTTTGGCGTTCCCTACTCCGTCTGGGCCCTCGGCTCCGATATCAATAACTGGGCTCGCCGTCCTCTTTTAAAAAAAATGATAACCGATATCCTGAAAGACGCTTCCGCTCTGTATGCCGATGGTTATGAACTTGCGGCGAAAACCGAAACCCTCGCCGGTAAATCCTGCCGCTTTCTGCCCAGTTATCATGCCATTGATATCGAAAGCGCCGGCGGCCTGCCTGGTGAGAAATATTTCTTATGCCTGGGGCGGCTGGAGAAAGAGAAAGGCATTTTTGATTTGCTTGACGCCTTTCTTCTCTTTTCGAGAAATCACCCCGAATGGCGCCTCTATTTTGTGGGCTCCGGCCGCGCCACTGAGACTCTCCGGAAACGAATAAATTCATATCGTCTTGACGATCGGGTGCGTTGCACCGGATATCTTGAAAGAAAAGCTGCCAACCGCCTTTTGCTTCAGTGCCGCGCCATTATTATCCCTTCGCATTCTGATTCGCTCCCCTTAACCTTCGGCGAAGCCATGCAGGCCGGACGGCCCGTCATTGCCTCCGAAATCGGCGATATGCCGCTCTTCATCGATAAGTACCGGGTCGGCCTCCACTATCCGGTGGGGAATATAGAGGCTCTATGCGACCGGATGACTACTGTTTCCGCAAGCGATACCGAACTGGTTCGCAACTGCCCGGAGGTCATCAAAGAATTGGATATTAACAATGCCGCCGCAGAAATTAGCCGCTGGCTCGATTCGCTTCGGTTGGAGAAACAGAAGGATGTCCTACAATATGCCGATGCTTGATGACAGACGGACCTATTTTGACACCTATTGGCAAAGACAACCGGTTGATGTCGCCGATCCGCGGGCTGTTCAGCGGGCCGGCATTATTTATCGACTGCTCGAAGGAAAACGGGGGAAAATGCTCGACGCCGGTTGCGGGCGGGGCCTTGCTCTTGATTATTTTGCCGAACGCGACTATGATGTTACCGGTGCCGACATTTCGCCCGATGCCGTTCGTCTGGTGGAACAAAAGGGACATCGTGGCTTTGTCCTTGATCTTGAAAGAGAAACCATAGACGGCAAATACAATATTGTCCTCTGCCTCGAGGTCCTTCAGCAGTTGTTTGATCCCGAAAAAGTTCTGCGAAAATTGTTTGAAGTTGTTGCTGACGACGGCCTTTTGGTCGTGTCTTTACCCAACGAATTTCATATTGTCTCCCGCCTCCGGATATTGTTGGGGATATCCCATTTGGGACATTTTGAACATTCGCACCTTCATCTATTTTCACCGGCCCGCAATAGGGAACTGCTGTCCGATCCGGAATATGTCATTGCATCGCAGAAGCACATTCCCATTATTCCACCGCGACTGAAAATTCTATCCGCATTATTTATGCCCTTGGTTCAATGGCTTCCGTCGCTCTTTGCGCTATCATCGATTTATCTCGTGAGAAAAAAATGAAAATAACGGAACGCACCCGCCGCAATGAAATCATGGGAACGTTTTCGGAACGGTTCCCTGTCCTGTATGATTTGGAAGAACGCCAAAAAAAGGCCGACAAAGTGCTGGCCGTCTGCCGTCACTTTTCCCCGCGACCCTTAAGCGATCTGGTCTGCCTCGACCTCGGTTCTTCCACCGGTATCATGACCGCATGCTTTGCCCGGGACTTCCGGCGTGTTGTCGCCCTTGATTTGGATCGTGTCGGACTCGACGCCGGCCGCCATAACAGCCGTCACCGCAATATTGATTATATCTGCTCCGACGGAACCGAAATGGCGATTGCCGATCAAAGTATCGATGTCATAATCTGCAACCAGATATATGAACATGTTGACAATCAAAACGGTCTTATGGCCGAAATTTACCGCGTTCTCAAACCCGATGGTTTCTGCTATTTCGGCGCCGGCAACAGATACGTCCTCATCGAAGGACACTATTTCCTGCCATTTCTTTCCTGGCTCCCGCACCGCCTTGCCGATATCTATATGAGATTGACCGGCAAAAAAGGGATCTACGATGTCCGTCTTCTATCCTTGCGGCGACTGGGGCGGCTTACCGCCGATTTCTGGCGCCACGATTATACCCGTCTTCTGTTTCAATATCCTCGGGCCTTCTCCGCCGATGATATCGTCCGCCCCGGCAATTTCATCTCACGCCTTCCCTGGCTTTTCTTTTATCTTATCTATCCGCTATTCCCCGCCTGGGTCTGGATTCTGACCCGTAAAAAATAATCCGCCCGCTTCCGGAATTAAATACTTCTTGGAATTTGCCCCGTCTCCTATATTATTGGGGGCTCAGGATTAATGGAGATTTATGGATTGGTGCGAAATCAAGGCTCCGGCCAAAATTAATCTTTTTCTGAAAATCCTTGGAAAAAGGGCCGACAATTATCACGATCTTTTCTCCTGGTTTCAAGCCGTCAGCCTCTTTGATTATTTAACGTTCTCCAAATCTCCGGCCCGATTTGACCTGACAATCGACTCGGCCGTCAAATTGCCGGCTGATGAAAACAATCTGATAATTAGAACTGCCCGCCGCCTTTTTGCCGAATTTAAATTGCCCGGTGGCCTGACTATATGGCTCAAAAAAAATATTCCTGTTGCCGCCGGTCTGGCCGGAGGGTCATCCGATGCCGCCGCAACCATTTACGCCATAAATAAGCTCTTTTCCCTGTCTTTAACCGTCCCGGAAATGCGGCATTTGGCGCTGGAAATCGGCTCCGATATCCCCTTCTTCTTTTCTTCGGGACAGGCTGAAATCACGGGACGGGGCGAAGTAATAAAAGAAATCACCCTTCCGACCGACTATTATATCCTTTTGATTACCCCCCCGCTCCATATCTCTACCGCCGACAGCTATCGCCTCCTAAATTTAGGCTTGACAACGGGAAAGGGGGTTGTTAACTTATCACACTGCGATAATTTCGAGGAATTAATCGGCAGGATTTGTGACATTGGCAACGACTTCGAAACTATTCATCTTGACGCCTACCCCGTTTTGGGGCGGATAAAGGATGCGTTAGATAGGGCCGGTGCCAGGATTGCCCGCATGAGTGGCTCCGGGCCGACAGTTTTTGGTTTGTTCGACAAAATGCCTGAGAGGGAAGATTTGTTTCAAATCACCCGGGGGGATTGGCAGGTAGTTGAGGTTCGGCCAATAACCCTCCCCGCTTGGGACTGACAAGTTTTTTTAACCTTTGGCGGGAGGATTAGCAGTGGAGATCACCGAAGTCCGCATCATCTTGCGGGATGAAGACAAGTTGAAGGGTTTTGCCAATGTCACCTTCGACAATGCTTTTGTGATTCGCGGCATGAAAATTATATCCGGGAATAAAGGATATTTCGTTTCCATGCCGAGCCGAAAGCGGCCGGATGGTACTCATCAGGACGTGGCCCATCCGGTCAACAACGAAACGAGACGTTTGATAGAGGAGAAGGTGCTGGCCGCCTATGAGGCGGAGCTGAAAGCCAAAAGCAAAGGGTAGACAAATTCCGCACTGGGGTGTCGTCAAGCGGTAAGACACAAGCCTTTGGAGCTTGGATTCCCAGGTTCGAATCCTGGCACCCCAGCCAATTTCAGCCTCAATGCCACGAGGACAAAATTTATCCACGGACGGCTTTAACCATTTGTTACCTAGAGATGTACATATATGGACTTGAAACTTATTGCCGGCAACTCTAATCGGCCCCTGGCGCAGAAAATCGCCCGCTACATCGGGGCGGAGCTGACGGCATGTGAGATTAAAAGATTTTCCGACGGTGAGATCTTTGTTCAGATCAATGAAAATATCCGCGGCACCGATGTCTTCATCATTCAATCGACCAACGCCCCCGCGGAAAATATGATGGAACTCCTGATTATGATCGAGGCCGCCCGACGGGCCTCGGCCTCCCGTATCACCGCCGTAATTCCGTACTATGGTTACGGCCGTCAGGATCGCAAAGATCGTCCCCGGGTCGCCATCACCGCCAAACTGGTGGCCAATCTCATCACCACCGCCGGCGCCGACCGCGTCATCACCATGGACCTGCACGCCGCCCAGATTCAGGGTTTTTTCGATATACCCCACGATCACCTCTATTCTTCCCGGGTGTTCAATGATCATCTCATCATGATGGGCATCGATAATCCGGTCGTGGTTTCGCCCGATGTCGGTTCCATCAAGATGGCCCGCGCCTTTGCCAAACATTTCAAAGCCGGTCTGGCGATTGTCGATAAACGCCGTCCCGCTCCCAATCAGTCGGAAATTATGAATATCATCGGCGAGGTTCGCGGACGTAATATCATTATCCGCGACGATATGGTCGATACCGCCGGAACCCTCTGCCAGGCCGCCGAGGCCCTGGCCGCGGCCGGAGCGCTCGATATTTACGCCGTCTGTACTCACCCTGTCCTCTCCGGTAACGCCGTCTCACGGATTGATGATTGCGTAATTAAAAAGATGATTATCTCGGATTCGATAAATGTGGAAAATAAGGACCTGTCCGATAAATTCGTGGTCCTGTCCTGCGCCAATCTTTTCGGGGAAGCGATCATGCGCATCTCCGGTGAAAAATCGGTCTCGTCGCTTTTCGATGAATAAGGCGCCCCTTGGTGATAATAATGTTTTGGAGGTTTAGATAAGAAATGAAAGAAATCAGACTCAGTGCCCAGCTCAGAGATGGTGTCGGAAAAGAAGTCTCGCGCAAAACCCGTCGCACCGGTTTTGTCCCCGGAATTCTCTACGGACCAGAAACGAAACCGCTTTCTGTAAGTGTCAATAACGGCGACCTGGCGACCATGATCCGCCGCCAGGGACGTCTCAATATGCTCATCGATCTCGATGTGGCCGACGGCAAGAAGGCCCGCAAGGTCATCATTCGCGAATTGCAGCGCGACCCGGTCACCGGTGATTATTTCCATATCGACTTTTACCAGGTCTCCATGAAAAAGAAACTGCACCTGTCGGCCCCGGTGTACCTGACCGGCAGTTCTGTCGGTGTCAAAACCTCCGGCGGTATCATGGAGCACGTGACCCGCGAAATCGAAATCGCCTGCCTCCCGTCCGATATCCCGGACCGGATTGAAATCGATGTCTCCGCGCTCGAAATCGGCGATTCCGTACACGTCCGCGACCTCAAAATAGAAAAGGTCGAAATCCTGACCGATAAGGACCAGACCATCGCCACCGTCGTTCCGCCGACCATTATCAAGGCCGAGGCGGCCGCGGCGGCTCCGGCGGAAGGTGAAGTTCCTGCCGAAGGTGCGGCTCCGGCGGAAGGTGAAGCGGCGGCCGGTGCGGCCGGTGCCGAGGCCGGCAAGGCGGCGGGCGCCGAAGCCGGGAAGAAGCCCGAAGAGGCCAAGGGCGGCAAGCCGGGCGGCAAACCGGAGAAAAAGTAAGATTGCACGGTGCCGATCCGGAATCATCCGGATTGTCACTATCATACGATATACGGTCAGGCCGATTTCCGGCCTGACTTTTTTATGTACTTTTTGGAGCAAAAGATCGAACTCCGAACCCCGACATTCTTTGGTAGGTCGGAACCCCTGCGGTTCCGACATTTTAACTTGTCGGGGCCGGCCTCGCGCCTGCTCGCTTTATCATTCATATAATCCCTTGCCCGGCAACACCCGAAATAAAACGAAGCCGCATTTTTTTGCTTTAACTGCAAAACCGGCAACGGAATATGAAATATTGGGTTCGTTATTCGAAATTTTTTGATCCCCCATAAATCCTATCTTTGAAATCCATAAGATATTTCCGCCGTTTCGCTTGCGGATATGTACCAGTGCAATAAGGATTGGGTCTGAATCGCAAAACAAACCGGATTTGGTCTCCTCATACAGTCCAACTCATAAATATAATTCCTCTCACTATAATGCCCCGCCGACCGGATCACACCGAATTGGTATCAAAAATGTAATAATACCGTCAGGAACGGTTCCTGGCGGCGAATTAAAAGATTCCGTCAGGAGAGACTCCTGACGGCGCATTGAAAAATGAAATTTTTGTAGGTCAAGCCTACTCGCGGCTTGACGCTTTCCGGTGTGCAGTAAGATGTCAGGCCCCGAGTAGGCCTGACCTACGAAGACTACTATTTGCACGGTGCAAAAATAACATCAATTCGGTGTGAGTCGGTTCGGAAGGCCAATAGGTACAGAGAGGTCTATAATTATGTCCATCTACTTCCAAAAGCCGATCGGTCCTTGTGCCAAGAAATTATCGCACAAAATTGCACCAAAACATTGCCGTAATCCCCACCCCTTCAATCGGATGAGAGAAAAGATGCAAAAAATGGGCCCCCCTTTTGTATCAGAAAAGCGAACCCAAATATTCGGCACCGTCATATTGATTATGCGATTACAGGAAGATGTCGAAACCACAAGGGTTTCGACCTACAAGAGCCATATGTTGCGGGACAAAAGGTTACCGCGCCGATAAAAAGGGGAGATGTGGGATTGGCCGTAAATGGGACAATAATGCGGAGCACCGTAGGGGCGTATTGCGATACGCCCCTGCAAGATCCATACTGTGGCAAAAAATTTGCCCTGTCAATACCGCGGGGTTTTCGTGGCGCTGTAATAGAATTCAGCGGCGCTTCCCAGACCGTTCACGATTTTGCTCTCATGATAGGTGGCGCGGAAATTAATCATGTTGAAAGGATAATCATGCTCCGGCCCAATGCCGATTATGCCGTTATAATCCGATTCGAAGGAGAATCGCGATAATAAAATGGCGGTGCGGGGCGGTTCATCCCAGGAAAAAGTGAACGAGTCGCCCACAGTGACAGTTTGGGGTGGATTGCCGACAAAAACCCCCAATTGAAATTTGAACGGGCCGATCCCCTGATAGGTCGGATCAACATTGGCCGACCAGGGACAACTGGCGCAGAAGGTATCGGTATGCTCGACTTTATCGCATGTTACCGTCACATCATAGCCCACCGGGCGATCGGCGCCGGTCCGCTCGTCGTAACTGGTGGAATCGAAAATGCTGACAAAATCACCGTTGGCGCCGGTTTTGAGCGGTTTCAATTTGAACGATATCGGCACGGTGGCGGTCGCCGAAATCTCCGTGAAAAACTGGCTGAAATCGAGATTGGCCACCGCCGCCTGAGCCGCTGTCGGATCACCCCCGGCCTGATAGACCTCGGTGGTGCGGGTCGAGAGAATCTGCTGTTGGGCGCTGTTGATACTTCCGCTCCCTTCATACTGCTCATAGGCGGCGTTGACGGCCGCTTTCAAGTCTTCAATGCTCGACGCGGTCGACGATTTCAGGGTGAAGACGATGATACGGCCGTAACTCACCGACTCGATATACATCGGGAGATTATCGGGTCCGATGTTGCCGGCCGACTCCTGGGCCCTTATATCATTCATCGTTACATTGGGGGCCAGATACCCGGATGGGGTTTGAAGTCCCGGCAGGTCATCGGCAATCCGAATGGTAAAAAGCTTTTGCACCAACCTGGCCACGATCGTCTGTTCCTGCAAACCCCGGGTGACACTCATTGCCGCCGATCCGCCCAGATTACCTTCCATCGGCACCGAATAACCGCCGGTTACTCCCATCGAAAGCATCGATTGCTCGAAAGAGTTGGCCGCTTCGACTTTGAAATTAACCGTTCCGGGACTGGACGGGGCATTGTCGCCGTTCAAATCTTTATCGACCGATCGTTTCAAATCGGCGACCGCCTGCTGGGCGGTGACGCTGTTAGGCGTATCGACTGCGGTCGATGTCACGGGGGCGTCGACGCTGATAGTAAGGGTCATGGGACCGCGATCCAGAAGAAGTTGCTTCAAGTTCCCGGTCGTGATTGATTTTCCCTGGATGATATTCCCCGGCCAGAGGACCCCGAAATTTTCGTCGGGCGACATGATTTCGTCGGTGGTTACGACAATATTTTTTTTCTGGGCATTACAGCGATAGTCGAGTTCCCAGCCGTTGTCATCGACGACTATATAGGACGGGTTAAGCGACGACGGCGGGCGTGGCGGCGGTGGGTTGAGGGAATAATCAGGCAGGGCCGCGAAATAGCCGTTGATAGAATCAGCCTCGGGGTTGGGCCCCGGCGCCTTGCTGGCCTGCGTCGGCGACTTTGAAGAGCAACCGCCGATCCAGATTGCAATCGTGACCGCCGCCAGGACCGCAAAAATTTTCAAATGGTTTTTTGACATTGGTGAACTCTCCTTTTTTCCGGGTGACGTCACCGGAATATTTCAGTCACCCCTTTGCGAAAACATGATTGGGACGGGAAAGTTACGTAGGAAAAATGTACTGTCCCCGTTTCCCACAGGCGGAGAATCCGGGCGCGGGACGATTTATCGGCGCGATTTTCGGCGATTATTCTTCTAAAAGAGATATACGGTTATGATTTGGTTGCGTTGGCGTGCTGTACAGGTAGGTATTACCTAGCAGGTCAGGGCCAATAGGGAGACTTTCAGAGGATCGGTTTTGAATAGCAGGTCAATTGGCGGAACTTTTGTCGGGAGCCCTTTGTCTTAAGGTTTGAAGGAAACAATATATGTGCCACGTAATTTTGCTTCTCCCCGTAATCGGGCTGGGGGTATTTTTTCTCTGGCCCTTTGGTACGGCTTTGCCGATCTATCTGGCCATTCTTGCAATATCCGGTTTCGTTTATTTTGCAATGATAAAAGCGATGCAACGTCCGGTCATGACGGGCATTCAGACATTACAGGGAAAGTTGGTGGAAGTGATTAATATGTCCGGCAAGCGGGGTCAAGTCAGAATTGGCGCCGAAATATGGGAAGCCCGAACAAAGGACCAACTATCGACAGGTGAAATGGCCAGGATCATCGGCATCGATCAATTAACCCTGATTATAGAAAAATATTCCGGTGAAATAAATGCCCCGAGCGCGAAGGTTCACCATCATCACTAAATTCCGATTCATACGTCCGGTTAAGGGCGTTAAATTATCACATCAGCCCCGCGGTACAAAATTGAATTATTGGCCCATGACTTCCGTGTTTCCCGCCGTCTTGCCATAGGCGTTATACTGCTCCGCCGTCATGTTCTGCATTTTTTTCACGAAGGCCACGATGGCCCAGATTTTGTCATCGGAATGAGTCTTGCCGAAGGCCGGCATGCCGGTCATTTTGATGCCGTTTTTGGTCACCCAGAAAATCTCGCCGTCACTCATATCACGGGTGCTTCGGGCCAGATTGGGGGGATGGGGATTGAGACCCTGGCCGATTTCCGACGGCTCAATGCCGGGGGCTCCGTGACAGGTGACACACATTTCGCTATAGTGAGTGTAGCCGAGAACCACCATGCTGCTGTCGTCGAGCGGCGGTCCCGTAATGCCGGCGGCATGGCGCTCCACGGAATTGTCGCTGGCGGTCGAGAGGATCCATTTTTTTATCCCGGTGTCCGGATTCATGGCCGACACATTGTAAAGGCCGAACATGATGACTGTCAGGCCAATGAGGGCCAGGAGTATAATCGTAATTATTAAAGTCATGAAAATTTTCATCGCGCCTCCAGTAATTGGGTAATTATTAAGATTACTCTTATATCTCTAATAATGTTTGAAAAAGCCACATAAAAATGGCGGTGAGCCGGTCACCGCCATGAAAGCCTGATTTCAGGAATATTTATTTTTTGAAACGGCTGTAAATCGTGATCAGCATGCCGAAGAATATAAGCATCGTTCCGAACCACAGAACATTAATTGCCGGCTTCCGGGAAACATCAAGAATCAGCCGGTCCGGAGCGCCCGATTCCACCAGGCCGGGAATTGACAACCCCACGGCCCCTTCGCTGGCATTTACTCTCTCCAAGTGGACCTCATAATTTTGACCGGAAAAGAGAGGGGCCGGTTCGGATATCATATTGCGGGTATCGCCGCCGGCATTCGGATCGGAAACCAGATGCGGAGTGATCGTCTCGGTCTGCCCATTATGCTCGACTTCAAGTGTCGCACCGACCGTAATACCGCCGGTCGCCGACTCGTGAGAGGTCATATCGAAATTGACAAACTTGATATTGAAATCACCGACTTTGGCCGATTCTCCCTTGTGCAGTACCAATCCCTGGCTTCCCGGCATTTCCTGAATATCCTGAGGGGAGAAATAGAGGTCATAAAGAATACTTTTATTAATGTAGGGCTTCTTCATCATGCCGTCCATTCGTTCCGCATAAAAGAACTGCGGTCGGGCCTCGATCTTCTTGCCGTTATGATCCAGGGTCAGGAGAATTTCGTTGTCTTTTTGACGAATATCACCGGCCGTGCCGTTATAAGTGATATCATAATCGAAGGCCTGTTGTTCCTGATTACGGGGAATCACCACCTGATGATTTACGGAAAAGGCCGATGACGTCAGGATTCCGACCAGCATCAATCCGAATCCGAAATGGGCCAGATAACCGCCGACCAGTTCCGGGCGGCTCGTGAGATATTGCACGATGATGTTAATATGCGCTCCGGCGGCCGTCAGAGCGGCGCCGATGAAGATAAGATACTCGAGTTGCCGGACGCCGAATATCAGGGCCACCGCCACGCCGACCAGGCCGACCATCAGCGCCTGAAGAAGCGGCTTGGTGACGGTTTTGGTCAGAAAGTATAGAATCATTACGCCGAGATATATGAACGACGTGATGGCAATCGTGAGGGGAATCGCCTTGAGCAGAAAGAGAACGGCCGCTACGACCAGAGAGATTCCGAAAGAAAGGAGCGATTTCATTCGCATCTTCTCCATCTTGAATCCAGGGCCGATAAAAAGCGGGCTGAAGGTCAGGAAAAGAGAGATGATTATGGCAAAAGGGAAGGCAAAAGCGTTGTAGGTGCCGACATCGGCGGCCGAAGGATTGGCGGTCAGATAGCGGGTGATGAGCGGCAATGACGACCAAAAGAGAACCACCGCTCCGAGAATCAGGAAAAGAACCATCCCGGTGAAAAGAATGAAATCACGCGAAAATATATTGTAATTGAGCGGCCTGCCGATTCTGTCGGGTGTGCGGGAAAAGAAGAAAGCGCCGAGGGTAAGGAGGACATATCCAAGCAGGAATCCGACCAGAATGCCATTGATGCCGAGGTCCACGAAGGAGTGGACGGAAAAATCGGCGAGCACGCCGGAACGGGTCAGGAAGGTGCCATATACGATGAGCAAAAAGAGCGAAGTCGAAAGGAGCAGGTTGAAGCGCCTCAAGGCTCCCGAACGGCGCTCGATCAGCATACCATGAATCAGGCCGATTGAAGTCACCCAGGGAATGAAAGATGTGTTTTCCACCGGGTCCCAGGCCCAGTAGCCGCCCCAGCCGAGGGTTTTATAGGCCCAGTACCCGCCAAGGACATTGGCCAGAATAAGGCCGAATGATGTTATCGCCACGAAGGGCAGGGTGGTCTTAATCCAATTGGAAAAGTCCCTTTTAACCATGGCCGCCAACGCCAGGGCAAAGGGGACGCCGGCCATGGCGAAGGAGCAAAACATGATGGGGGGATGAATGACCATCCAATAATCCTGCAAAAGCGGGTTGAGACCGGAACCCTCTAAGGCTGGTGGAATCAGGGCCCGGAACGGCGAGAGGGCAAAGACCATTATGGAAAGCAGGAAAGTGTGCACCAAAGCATGGAAAAACATCGCCCACGAGGTATACTGTCGGCCCCGTTTGAGGATGAATAGCCCGAACATGGTGCTCAGGAAAAACCAGAGGAGATAGGTTCCTTCCTGCCCGCCCCAAAGAGAGGAGAGGAGATAATGGAACGGCAGATCGGTCGACGAATATTCGGCTACATATCTAATTCCGAAATTGTGAGTGAAGAAAAGATAGAAGAGATAAGCCAATGCGGCGGCGGCAAAAAAAACCTGCAGATAATAGACCTTGGCCCCGAGATTGAAGAGGTTCTTCTTTCCCAGGGCAGTAAGGAGAAAGGCCGTGCCCCCGATCACCACCATGGCAAAAGCGAGAAGCAGGACCAAATTACCAAGAAGTCCGGGCGCCATATTTTAACCTTTCATGTCCTTTGAATCTTTTTCCAATCCTTGATATTTCGAGGGGCACTTAACCAGTATCTTTTCCGCCAGGAAACCGTCAGGTCCCTGTTTCCCGCGAACGACCACTTGCGTAGCCTGCTCGAAATTGCCCGGGACAACACCATAATAAATAACTTTCATCCGTTCGCCCGGCGACGATGCGGCGGTTGCGGAGTCGTAGATGGAAAACACTAGCCGCCTATTGTCGGCATCAAAGTGCACGTCACTGAAATCGATATTGCCGAGGACCTGGACGGTTTTATCGGTCCGCTTGGCTTCGGCGATAGAAACATATTGCACCGTCGTTTTCAAAAAAGCGGAGGCGCCCCAAACCACAAACACGACAATAATAAGAGCGCCTATGATATATTTGGCCTTCATTATTTACTCCCCAGTTTGCGAACTTTCTTATCGATGGAAAGAAGATACAGGAATATTCCGACCCAGATAATCAGGGTCACGATCATTACCACGTAATTGGCATTCATTAATTTTCCTCCAGAACTTTCGCCTGTACGGCCCGGTTGACTTTCAGGGAAAGATTATATATCCAGACAAAGAGGGCCGTAAAGGCCGCCAGCGACGTGAAGAAAATGATGCTGACGGTCGGCCCCATTGTCAATTTTCCGGTTTTATCGACTACTGAATCATTGGGGTGCTGGGTAAAAGTGGGGTAAATGCGGGGCAGGACGAAAATCAAAAAGACCGCCGAGACCGCGAAAATAATCGAGAGGACGGCTGAAAGAGTGGCCCTCTGATCCTCGTCGGGGATGGCGGAGCGGAGCGCGAAATAGGCGCCGTAAATTATCAGGAGAATGAAAATGGAGACTTCCCTGATTTCCGACCAGTTCCAGAACTCACCCCAGGTCATTTTGGCGAAAATCGATCCAGTGACGGTTGCCAGGACGGCGAATATTAATCCCATTTTGTTGGCGGTTACGGCTTTCAGGTCGTAATCGGTATTTTTTGTCATTAAAAAGCGGATGGAAAAAAACATAGACAATAGAAAGGCCAGAGTCGCGACCCAGGACTGCGGGACATGAAAATAAAAAATCCGGTAAGTATCGACCGGCCCAAGAGAATTGGCCGGCGCCATCGGCGACGGGGTCGCAAAAGCCATGATGATGACAAAAGTCATCGCCAAAAATATCAAAATTTTCCACAACATATTTTCTCAAACCATTTTACGCAGAAACGGTTCATTTAATTTAACAAAAATGATGGTAAATCCTAATCTTTTTTATCTTCTTTGACTATTGCCGCCAGACAAAGTCGAACAATAAAAACGATAAAGTCGTCATGACAACGTCATATGCCACAATCAATTGTATCGGTGCCGCAACCGCATTGAAAGGGTCCCCGAGAAAGGCCGACTTTGTGATTTCTATCACAGCCACCAGAAGCGGCATCAGAACCGGGAAGGAAAGAACGGTGAAGAGGGCCCCTTTTACGGTGGCCTTGGAAACGATTGCGGCGATTATGGTTGTCGCCCCTGAAAGGCCGATTAGTCCGAGAACCAGGCCAATTAAGAAAATATCCCATTTCTGCGGAGCGGTTTTGAGAAGAATTATAAACAACGGAACAATAAGGATGGCCAGTATCAGAAGCAATAAAAGATTGAAGATCAATTTCCCGAAAAATATGACGGAACCCTCCGATGAGAGTTTTAAAATCATGGCGGTGCCGGCTTCTTCTTCTTTGATAAATGATTGCGCCAGTCCCGACATGGCGGCAAAAAAAAGGACGATCCAGAAGAGGGCCGCCATGATCTCTTTCGACGGGGAGAAAGCCCCGACGGCGAAGGAAATCACGGTAAGCGTAACCAGGGCGAACATCAGGATGGCATTAAGCGCGTAGCGGGTCCGAAATTCGGAAATAATATCCTTTTTCGTCACCGCCGCAACTTTAGCCGCCCAACTGACAGAGTCTTTCGGCAAGACCGTACTCCTCCTTCTCATTGGTGGCGACGATAATAATCGCTTCCCGTCGTCTGGCTTCAATCAAGTCAAAGACAATTTTTTTGCCGGCGTCGTCGAGATTCGAAGTCGGCTCGTCAATCATGAACACGGCCGGATTTTTCAGAACGGCGACGGCGTATTTCAAACGCTGCAACATTCCGGAAGAATAGCCGGCCACGAAATCATCGCCGCGTCCCCCCAGACCGACCGCGGTCAGAGTTGATTCGATCCGTTCATCGGTGATGCGGTCACCGTTGACATGAGCAAAGAAACGGAGATTCTCACGGGCGGTAAGGGAGCCGTAGAGGGCCAGATAGGGGGAGACCAGCGCCAGGCGGCGGCGCAGGGAATCGAATTCTAGGACGCGGCCGTCCTCCGAGAAAATAACCTTGCCCCGAGTCGGATAATTAAAACCGATAAGGAGTCTCAGGAGGGTCGATTTGCCGGATCCGTTGGGACCGGTGACGGCGATCGACTGCCCGGTTTCGAGAGTAAAATTTATATCGGAAAAAACCTTTCTCGCTCCGAACCGTTTCGCCAGATTTTGTACTTCAAGCCTGATCATTACGCGACTATTTTTCTATGTCATTCCGCCCAAAAAAGGAAGATGCCCTATTCTATCAGCAGTGCGGGGCCAAATATCGGCCCTAATTTTGGGGTATTATAATGAGGTGATTCAATATTTGCAACGCGAATAAATCCGATTTTCTTCGGCGTAAAGGCTTTATCCGATAAGAAATGGCCTATCGAAAAAGGCGTGAACCGGGGGGCGGACAAATCAATAATGTCAAAATGCGTCCATTATGAGGTTTCAGGTCGAAATAAAAGTCGAAATTTCGAAACTTCGGAGGGTATAATGGAGTTATACAGTCTATAAATAGGGGACTCTTCCCCGCAACACGGAGGTATTTTTATGAAGCGTACCGCAGCGGTTATAATGTTTTTAGCGGTCATGATTTTTTCGGTAGGCGCTTTCGCCCAACAAAAAGATATGAAAATGAAGGGCGACGATCAGTCATCGGGAAAAGCGACTCTGACGGGTGAACTGGTGGATATGGGGTGCTATACATCGATGGGCGCCAAGGGGGCCGATCATAAGAGTTGCGCCCTGAAATGCATCAAGGGGGGAATGCCAATGGGGCTTCTGACATCCGACGGGAATCTTTACCTCTTGACAATGAGCCATGATAATGCCGATCCTTATAATAATGCCAAGACAATGGCGGCCGATCAGGTGTCGGTGACAGGCCCGACCTTTGTCAAGAACGGCATCAAGACGCTTGAGGTGGACGAAATCAAAGACTTGACCATGTCGAGCAAGTAGGTCATATGCGGCATTCCGGGCACAAATGGTGTTAATAAGATTTCGCGTCATCATAATATCGCTAATAATATTAGCAGGGACCGGATTGGCACTCTGGTATGGTCTGACCCGGTCCCATATTACATCGGCAGAGAGGGGGCGGCGTCTGGCGGAGAAAGAGGGATGTTTTGCCTGCCACGGTCCCGAGGGCAGCGGTGGTGTCGCCAATTTTGGGCGGACTGACGGGACGGTTCCTAATTTCCGGGACGATGTGATGATGTTTGCGCACGGGCCGGATAATATTAGGGAATGGATCGCTGAAGGGAAGACCGAAGCGAAAGCGAAAAGTCAGACCTGGCAGGAAGAGAGAAAAAAAGGGGTACTTAAGATGCCGGCCTTCGGGAATCGTTTGTCCAACTCGGAAATAGATGATTTGGTTTCATTTGTGATGATTTCAAGCGGACATCCCCGACCCGACGATTCTCTGGCACTGAAGGGACTGCAATTGACCAAAACTTTCGGATGTGTCGGATGTCATGGGCCGGGTGGGGCGTTTGCCCGGCCGAATCCGAAATCATTTAAGGGTTATTTGGCCCCCTGGATCGGGCCGGATTTCAAGGATTTGGTACGCAATCGGGCCGAATTTGATCAATGGGTCGAGAATGGTGTCAGCGACCGATTGAAGACAAACTTGCTGGCCCGATATTTTTTGAATCGGGCGGTTTTGCATATGCCGGAATACAGGTCTCATCTTCAACCGGGTGATCTGGACGCGTTATGGGCCTATATTACCTGGCGGCGGGCGCAAGAGCCACAATAGAAGTATCTAAAATCTCTTTATGAATCGTTTTGCCTGATATTCCTCTTTGAGGATGGCAAATAAAATCTCATTGAGCCAGCGGTTATGCTGAAAAACGGCCTTGCGCAGATATCCTTCGCGCTTAAAGCCGATTTTTTCCAGGACTCGAATTGAGGCTTCATTGGGGTGCATGACATGAGCGTATACTCGCACCAATTTAAGGGTCCTAAAACTATAGTCAAGAATTAGCCGTATCGCCTCCGGAGTGATGCCCCGGCCCCAATATTCTTTGGCAAGCCAATAACCAAGTTCGGCATTGCAGTTTTTGTGATCAATCCCGGACAGCCCAATCATACCGATAAGGTCTTTTGACTCTTTCCAGATAATGCCGAAGTGCTGCTGGCGCCCGGAGCGCCACCATTTGCGGGTATTGCGGATAAATTCCCGAGTTGACTCCAAAGTACTCAAACGGGAAATAAAAGTATAGCGGCTGATCTCGCGGACCTGCACATGGGCATTCATGATTGCGGTATCGGACGGGACCGGGGGGCGGAGAATAATACGCGGCCCTTCGAGGATTATTTTTTGCGGAGATTCACTGATCATTTAATGTACCGCAATATCACCTGCAAATAGAAGTAATAAGATGAGACAACGATTATAATAATTGTCATAAGAGAGCGGAGATTTTTGAAAATTTTTTTGTCGGCAAAGACCGGCCGGGATCCGCCGTGCTCAAGGATCCAGAAAATACGGGCATAATTGATGGTTGAAACAATCAGGAGTATGACAGTCAAATAGTAATAGAGGCCGATGCCGAACCGGAAATTGATAATGTGGCTCACGATCAGAAGAGCCAGTGAGGCGAAATAGTATTTACCGGTCAGATTGGACGGGAGCACCAAATCCCGGCTTTTCAGAACAATTGCCCCGCCAGTCACGATGAGGAGGTCACGGCTAATGACCGCCACGGCCAGCCAGAGGGGGAATGATCTGAAAATTACGAGTTCCGCGACTAAAACCAGGGCGAACAACTTATCCGCCAGCGGATCTATTATTATGCCCAGCGCCGAAATTTGATTCCATCGCCGCGCCAAGAAGCCATCGAGAAAGTCTGTCAGGCCGGCCAGGGCCAAAAGAGCAATGCTAATCAGGATGCCTTCCTCGGTTCGGAGCCAGAGGAAATATCCGATTATGGGAGTCAAGGCGACGCGGAGGATGGACAACAAATTAGGGACAAGCAATATATCTCTGAAACTCAGTTTTGTATCGCCTATTTCCAGCATAAAGATTGACGCTCCCGCCGCCGGCGGTCCGATATATTTATCAGGTACATCCGGCCCCATTGCCATAGCCGCATATGGGGCAGCGAATGATATTTCCCGGCTCCCGGACAAGTTTGGCAAAGCCACAGTTGGGGCAGAGCATCCCTTCGGCTATATATACAATGGGGCCATCTTCCATAACCGATTATAAGATAATAATTTCAACCAAAAAATATATTTTTTTATTGCCTCTCGGGGAAGAATATTCAATTGTGGCGGTATCAAGATAAAGAAAAGGAGAGGAAATGAGCAGGAAAATCTTTATAACGGGAATGCTGATACTACTTTTCACCGCGCCTGTCTGGGCCGATAATGTTGCGGTTACGGTCTATAACAGCAATCTGGGCGTCGTCCGTGATACCCGCCCGCTGGAATTCCAAAAAGGGAACGGCCGTATCTCTTTTATCGATGTTCCGTCACAGATCGACGCCACCTCGGTGGGATTCGAATTGAAGGATAAGTCAAAATCAGTGGCAATCTTGGAGCAGAATTACGGCTATGATCTGGTGTCGCCGGACAAGATTTACAACCGTTTCATTGATAAGCAAATAGATTTATTTGACAAATCGGGGAAGATTTACTGCGGCACCCTGCTATCTTATTCCGGCGGGGCAGTGGTCCTGAAAGACAAGGCGGGAAAAATCGAAATTATTCGGCTCGATGAAATCACCAACACCAATTTTCCGGAATTACCGGAAGGATTGATAACCCGACCGACATTGTTCTGGCTGTATCAGTCCGATTTTTCCGGCACCGCCGACTGCGACGTCTCCTATCAGACCGGCGGCTTAAGCTGGAGCGCCGAATATGTCGGGATATTATCGTCCGATGAAAAAACGCTCGATCTGACCGGATGGGCCTCAATTACCAACAGCTCCGGAGCGACATACAAAGAGGCGACCCTGAAACTGGTGGCGGGGGATATTCATCGCATTCCCAAAAAGATTCGCGGCGATATTCAGATGGAAGCTCAATATATGGCCAAGGCGGCTTCGGCGGCCGGTTTCGAAGAGAAGCAGTTTTTCGAATATCATCTTTATACTTTGCCGCGCCGGGCGACCCTGGCCGACAACGAAATCAAGCAGATTACGTTGTTTGAGCCGGCTCGGGCCGGGGTGGAAAAGGAATATTATTTTGAGCCGGAAGTGAATAACGAAAAGGTGAGTGTTCAGTTGAAAACCATGAACTCGAAAGCCGACGGACTGGGAATCCCGCTTCCGGCGGGGCGGACCCGGGTATTCAAGGCCGACAGCGACGGTTCGATGATATTGCTGGGGGAAGATAATATCGACCATACGCCGGTTGACGAGAAGGTTCAATTGAATATCGGCTATGCGTTTGATATCTCAGCCGGTGAAAAGATGCTCAATTATCAGAAAATCTCGGATCGGGTGGAAGAAAGAACCTATGAAATCAGTCTCCGCAACCATAAGAAGGAAGATATAACGATTATCGTCAAGAAGCGTCTATCCGGCGACTGGACCATAACCAAAAGCAATTATGATTACGTGAAAGAAGACGCCGGCACTGTTACCTTCAATATCCCGGTGAAAGCCAATGAGAAAGCGGTGTTAAGCTACATTGTCAGGACCAGTTATTAAAGCCGGAAATTGGGTTGACAGCCAGCGGCAAACTATTTAGATTAGAAATCTATGTATGCAAAGAATGAAATTCAAGCAATCAGGAGGAGTCGATGAGACTTCGTAATTATTTCGTCATTTCATTGTTAATATTAATCCTGGCGGCACCGTCATTCGGTTCCCAGCAAAGGGCCAAGTTGCCGCAAAGTGCCTATTTAAAGTCGGCCAAGATATCGATGCTCGGGAATCCGCCGCGCTATGAAGAGGCCCTTCAATTTCTAGACACGATGCTTTTCTACTATGGACCCATTCCGGAGGGTTTCTTGTTCCGCGGAAACATTTATGCCGAATATGCCAATAAAGAGAGCGATTTAAGCAAGAAACTCGGTTTCTTTGAGAAAATGGCGGAAAATTATGATTCGATGGCATCGGCCTGCGGAAACAAGGAAATAAAATCGGGGTTACGAAACGACTGCAAAAAATTCAGCGGCGTGACCGACTCCATCCGAACCTTCTACTGGCGGGAGACATATAACAGCGGCGTTCAGGCGATCGATACGGTCAATGAATTCGCCAAGAAGATCAGCGGTGCCGCGGACTCCGCCGAAATTCTCACTTTGAAGGAACAGATGAAAATGACCGCCGATTCGGGCCGGCTCTTTTTCCAGATTGCGGCTACGGTTGATCCCAGCCGGTATCGCTCATTTGAAGGAATCGGACTCCTTTATGATCGTCTCAAGCAGTATGATTCATCCCTCGTCTGGCTTAAGAAAGCATCGGCCATAGTTCCCGATACGGCCTATCTTATTCAGAATATTGCCTACTCCTATATCCAGATGGATGACTGGGATAACGCCATTGCTTATTTCAAGAAATATCTGGAAAAGGTTCCGAACGACGCCAATACTTGTTTCAATATCGCCATTTGCTACAGCAATAAGCGCCAGTACGACAGCGCCTATGTCTGGGATCTAAAGACAATCGCGGCCGATACCACCATTTCGGGTGCATACACCGACGCCGGTCAGTATTTCCTGGTTCGTTCTCAGGCTGTTTACGATTCCGTCAGGAATACAACCGATAAGGCGAAGGCCGAGCAGTTCGGCAAGCTGCGCGACACCTATCTTGATTCGTCGGCGTACTATCTGAAAACCGCCCACCGACTGGAACCGGACAACGGTCAGATTCTGGAGCAATTGGCGGTAGTTCTTTTTGCCCGCGCCAATTTCACGGATGCCCTGGAGGCATTCAAGAAGTTGACCGAATTGGAGCCGAATCGCAAGGAATACTGGATCAGTGTCGGTGATATATATATACAGCTGCAGAAGTTCAAAGAGGCGATTCCGCCCTACGAAAAGGCGACGGAATTGGATCCGGGCGACATAAAACTCTGGGAAGTATTGAAGGATCTCTATACCAATAACAATATGCCGGATAAGGCCAAGGCCGCCGAAGCCAAAATAGCCGATTTGCAGAAAATGTAAAACATTTCGAATAGACTTAAGGCAGGTCGCTTGAGGCCTGCCTTTTTTCTTATGAGCAAGAGACTGGTCAAAATAGCGGTGCCGGGGACACCCCGAAAACTTTTCACGTACTTTCTGCCGGAGAGATTCGGGACCCTGTTGCCGGGACAGAGGTGCATTGTACCGTTCGGCAAAAGGCGGGTGCCAGGTTTCTATATTGAGGAAACGGATATTGCTCCCGAAGCGGGTCTCAAAGAGGTCATCGATTTGCCGGAAACAGGACCATTATTCAATGAGGAACTTTTCAATTTCCTGATATGGCTATCGGGCTTCTACTTGACCAATATTGCCGATGTCTGTCAGGCGGCCCTTCCTCCAGAAATGCGCAAACCGGGGAAACCGAATTATTTCGCGATCCCCGATTTTCCTGACCGCGCCCCGGACCTGAAAATCCCGGAAGCCCTGCTGAAGAAGTTGCGAATCGGAGGGATGTTGAGCCATCGGCAGTCACAATTTTACGAAAAAAAATTCCCCGGTCTGATAACAAAACTGGCGGCAGAGGGGATCATTCGAGAGTCGTATTCGAGTAAAGGGATTTCGGATAAGGAACCCGATTTCGCGGAATTATTTCCGTACATCCGTCCGCGGGAAGAGGTTTCATCGATAGAGCCGAATTTGGAACAGAAAGAGGCCATCAAGGCCATTGCGGCAGGGGCCGGGAATTATGCGCCATTCTTGCTGTACGGAATCACCGGTTCGGGCAAAACGTTAGTCTATTGCCGCGTGGCGCAGGAGATATTAAATCGGGGGCAATCGGTATTAGTAATGGTCCCCGAGATTGCCCTGGCCGGGACGCTTTTGTCTTATTTCCGCAGTTTTTTCAGGGGTGAAGAGATTGCCCTGCTTCACTCGGCTTTGAAAAAAAAGGATCGCCTGAATCTGTGGAGTGAAGTCAGAGAGGGGAAATGCCGGATAGTGATTGGGGCCCGCTCGGCTCTTTTTGCCCCGCTCCGGAATCTCGGTCTGATTATTGTCGACGAAGAGCACGATGAATCGTACAAGCAGGATGATCCCGCGCCGCGGTTCCAGGGTAGGGACAGCGCGGTTATGCGGGCCAAAATGGCCGGAATACCCATTGTTCTGGGCTCGGCGTCACCGTCCCTGGAATCCTATTACAACGCTCAGGCAGGGCGCTATCATCTGCTGCAATTGACACGCCGGCCGGAAGCCACGGAACTTCCGGTGGTGCGGCTGGTGGATCTAAAAGAAGAGCCGTTATCCGAGGAAAAACTTTACTTCACTCCGGCGATGATTTCCAAAGTGCAGCGGGCGCTTGATAACGGACATCAAATCATACTATTTTTGAATCGGCGGGGATTTTCGCCACGGCTTAAATGCACCGATTGCGGCCACACTCCTATTTGCCCCCATTGCCAGTTGCATTTGACCTATCATAAAGCCGGGAGCAAACTGATGTGCCATTTTTGCGGTTTCATCAAAAGCGACTATAACAAATGCGATTCGTGCGGGGGCGCCAATTTTATTTTTCTGGGTACAGGTACACAAAAAATTGAAGATAGAATCTGCAAATTGTTTCCGCAGGCGGCATTGGTGCGGCTCGATTCCGACAGCGCGGCCGAGAGGGAGCGCGCCCATTTAATCTTGAGCGACTTTTCTGCCGGTAAGTATAATATCCTTCTGGGAACTCAGATGGTCACCAAAGGGATCGATTTCCCCAATGTGGCCCTGGTAGGGGTCCTCATGGCCGATATCGGAATGGATATGCCGGACTTCCGGGCCCCCGAAAAGCTTTTCGCCAAGTTGATCCAGGTGGCCGGGCGCTCCGGGAGGGGAATCGTACCCGGAGAAGTGGTCATACAGACGTTCAATCCGGATACTGAATTAATCGACGATGCGGCCCGTCAGGATTATGGTACTTTCTATGCGCGGGAAATTGCGTCGCGACAGAATTTGTCATATCCGCCGTTCGCACATCTTATAAATTTTCTATTTTCCGCGAAGAAGGAAGAGGATGTCACCCGGTGGGCCAAAGATTTCGCCGGGCGGCTGGCCCTTGGAATCAAAGCGGCGAAAATAAAGGGGGAAATTCTCGGACCGGCGCCCTGTCCGCTGTACCGTCTTCGCGGCCTGTATCGCCGACATCTGTTTGTGAAGACCCCACAACTTATGAAAGTCATTAGATTTCTGGACAACTGGGAGAGAGTAGAGACAAAATTCAAGATTCCGCCGCGGGTCAAAATGGTTATCGATATCGATCCCTATGATATGATGTGAGAAGGCGTTTTCTCTGAAATTAGTTCTTCTAATGCCGAGAGCGGGGGAGAAAAGGGTTGACAACCGGGAATAATTGGATATAATCTGAATAAGATATGTGTAACCGGCCCTGATTACGGCCAAAAATCAATTTCTGCACCGGAGGGCTATTATGAAGCTCTATCGTATCATTCTATCAGTTGTGATCATTATAGCTACGATTTCCGTCTGGGGGGCACAATCCGGAGTTATCGATAAGAATATTACTCCGGCTAAACCGGCCGCCGTTGATAATACCTCTTACATAGACGCCAATCGGATTTTTATGTTCGTGACCAATCACGGTAACATGGGGAGGGATCTGGCCGGATATTTCGGATATGACTACGGGACCTTCTTTCCGTATGTCGGTATTACCGACATTCAGAACGGGACAACGCCTTCTCCGTTATATGCGGCGGGTCTTTGGATCGGAGGCAAGGTCGGAACGGAGACACGGGTGACAGTCGCGGGATACGGTGATGAATATGTCCCGGGTCCGATGCTGGGAGGAACATTCCAAACAGACAACCCGTCTTTCAAAATTTACAAACTTTATAGTGATAGTGTAACCAATTACGACTACTTAAACTGGCCGGTTTATCAGGGAGCCCCGGCATATCGCAACGGCGGCCCCCGGTTTCAAGGGGATCAGTTTCTTTGGAGCGTATTTAATGATGCTAATCCGATTGAACACCAGGAAACCTCCGGTATGACAGCGCCATTGGGCCTTGAAGTACAGCAGAACACTTGGGCATATAGTGGTGCCGGATTTTTGGGCAATATTATCTTCGTCGGATACAAAATATATAATAAAGGTACGAATCATATAAGTGATTGCCTCATCTCTTTTTGGGCCGATCCCGATTTGGGTGGGGTGGGGGACGATCTGGTCGGGTGTGATACTCTGAATAATATATTTTATTGCTATAATGCTACCAATGCCGATCAAAAGTATGGGTCCGCACCACCGGCCGTCGGATTCAAAATTATTCGCGGACCATTGGTGCCGTCCATAAATGATACCGCCAGATTCGAGCGCTGGTTTATTCCCGGGTTCCGAAATTTGGACATGACCTCTTTCGCCAAATATATCAATGGTACGGACCCCCTTTACGCGCAGCAGAGCTATAACTGCATGTTGGGATTGAGCAGGCAGGGAGACCCTTATATTTTTGATGGGCGTAACCTCAAATATCAATGCAGCGGCGATCCAGTGCTGGAAACGGGCGATTTGGACAGTTCCCCCGCGGACCGACGGATGATGGCCAGTTGTGGGCCGTTCGATTTTAATCCCGGTGACAGTCAGTATGTCCTTATAGCCATGGGAGTCGGACAGGGAACCGATCGGCTTAATTCAATTGCAGTCCTGGAAGATATTTTAAATTCCTATCAATTGTCAGAAAATTGCGCCGATCGCAATGGGGACGGCCGAGTAGGTCTGGACGACCTGATGGGGATCATCGACGCGCTGTATGCGGGCGGAAATCCCGCGCTTCTGGCAGATGTTAATAATGATCGTATATCAAATATTCTGGATATTTCCTATTTGATTAATTACCTGTTTAGAAATGGCCCATCGCCCCAATGCCCTTTATAATAGTGATGGCTTGATATAAAAAATTGCGGGTTTACAGATTTCTCGCGTTCCGGCTTTTGGAGATCAGGCGATTCGCATTGAGATTTGTGAAGCTTTCTTGTTGACTTTGATAATCGTTGCCAATAAATTCAAGGAAAATATTTCGGTGCCCTCAGAGTGAGGGGTAAAAGGGAAGGCGGTGAAAATCCGCCACAGCCCCGCTGCTGTAAGCGGCTACCCTCCGGCGCAAGACCACTCGCTTTGGTGAAACAAGGCGGGGAAGGAGCCGGAAGGAGGTTTGAAGCCGTAAAGTCAGAAAACCTGCCGGAAGACAACCGTAATGTCCCAAGAGACGGGACATCTGATAATCTGCGCGGGCGGAGAAGACGGATAAATTATCAGACCTCGGCCCGACAGATTGTCGGGCATTTTTTATGGAGGTCGCATCATGAAGGCGTTGACCGCACTTCTCTTCCTCCTGACAGCCGCCGTGGCGAAGGGAAACGGCGCCGAGGAGAAAGAAAAAGTCTATGAATTGCCGGACACTGTTACGGTGACGGCGGAACGATTCCCGACACCTATTAATCGAAGCGCCTGGCCGGCGCGCACCATTAACGCCGCTAAACTGGAAGAGAATATATCTATCGGCGAGGCGCTGGACGGAGTGGCCGGGGCCGATCCGGCGGGGTACGGCGCTGTCGGGCACCTGAGCAATCTGTTCCTCTGGGGGGCCCCGTCATCGCAGATTCTACTTCTTTATAACGGGCGGCCCGTCTATGATTACGGAACCGGCGGTTTCAATCTGGCCAATTATGATCCATCGGAATTGAGCCGAATCGAAATTGTCAAGGGAACGCAATCGTCGCTATACGGCTCGGATGCCATCGGCGGAGTTATCAATTTGATTCCGCGCTTCGAATATCTGGATAAAGTTTCCGGCGGGATTGGTTACGGTAGCGACAAATTGATAAATTATCATGCCCTGGGGGCCAAGAAATTCGGGACCGCGCATTTCAACCTCAGTGTAATCGGTCTCTCCACCGATAATGCCAGAGCCAATTCCGGTGCCCGCCAGAACAATATTTCGCTGAAGTCGACTATTCTGCCGAAATCCGGAAAGTTGACCGGCAGTCTGGAATATCGCTATTTTCAGGACTCATTGGGGGTTCCCGGGGCGGTGCCCAATCCGAATAATATTCCGTACTATGGCAATTCCGAGTCGCAGTCGCTCGTAAATCATCAGCGCGATTTCAATCATTCCGTCGATCTCCGTCTCCTGTTCAACGAGGCAGGCACCGGTTCCTGGTCGGGCGAAATTGACGGTTTCTATGAGCGAAATGACCTGAGGTATTTCGGGCGCTACGCATATCTCGGCTGGAATGATTCGTCGGATGTAATGGAAAATGACAAGACTATCGGGCGCAATTCCGGAGCAACGGGCAGATTAAAATATTCCGGCAAAAAATTCGAATTGGCGGGGGGGATGGAATATCTGTCAGGGTCGTCACACTATAAAAGCGAAATGGCAACGACCACCGATTTTTATGGGGCGCAGCCGACGGAGTCAATTGAGTCAACCGCGGATTGGAAGCATTCTCGCGACGTCGCGGCGCTCTGGGGCGGCGGATCAGTATTTTTAAATGGAATGACGGCACTGGATCTGGGGGGAAGAGAGGAAGTCGTAAATGGCGGGAAAGGATATGGATCTTTTAACACGGCGATTCGATTCACGCCGGCGAATAAACTGCAATTGAAATTCGCCTATGGCCAGGCCTATCGCCTCCCGGCATTCAACGACCTCTACTGGCCGAAAGATGAATTCTCCGAAGGGAATCCGCATTTGATACCGGAGCGGGGGGAAAACCTTCTGGCGGCCGCGGTGATTCTTCCCTCGGATGCGATTCGATTTAATACCGATATTTTCTGGCGCCAGGTTCATGATTTGATTTCCTGGGCTCCGCAAGGGAGTATTAGTGGCTATGGCTCGCCGCGCTGGACGCCATCGAATCTGAATAAATTTCGAACTCTGGGAATTGATTTCGGATTCAAGTGGAAAATTAATAATAATTCTTCACTCGACGGTGATTTGACATGGCAAAGGGCGCGTCAGAAAAATAAAGAATTGGTCTATTCGGGTATTGACGGGCAACAGGAATTTTCAGAAAGAGAGAGAAATGCGGCATTTATTCCTAATTTCAAGTGGAGGATTGGCTATGATGGCCGAATGAAATTCCTTAAATTTAATGGGGAGTTGATCTATACCGCCGCAAAAAGCAATTATTATGCAATAAGTTCCTATGATGAGGCTTTCAATGTCTCTTATACTTATGTGGAAAAGCGCTTGAAAGCCAATTACTTGACCAACGCCGGGATCACCCTGAGCACGACCCGATATGTTTCTATCTCATTAATATGTAACGACTTGTTTAATTCCAGGCCGGTGCGGCAGTGGGGCGGTTTAGAGGACCGGGATTATCCCTCATTGGGACGTAATTTTCGGATAAATATGAATTTTTGGCTTGACTAATTGAAAAATTTTTATTTTTTTTCAACTAACGCCACGGCACGGGCGTATAAAATAGTGCCTTACACATAGTCCCTCCCAGAAGGATGCCGCCGGCAACGGCGGCATCTTTTATTATGTCAAATGTATCGGATGGTCCCCCAAATTACTGTTGTAATGCAAAAACGCAGGTGATGATTATTACCGAACGGCAAAGAAACTGCGAATAGACCCACGAGAGTTGAAAGTTCCAATTGGGCCTTCCCTCCGAGAATTAAGTTGACATAAAACGAAAGTTGAATTATTTTAAAATTGTCCATTGAATTTGTCCTTTCGCGAAAACTTTATAGGTATAATTAAGAGGTGGCTTTTAATTCTGCCTACGGAGAACTTATGAGTTTCAGCATGAATTTTACAATTGATGCCGATCTCAAGAGAAAACTCATCAGAGAGAAGATTTATGGCATCTGGAAAGATGAGACGGCTCAGTTGTATCATGCCGAGTTTATTAAGGTCGCTGAGCCCCTTATCCGGGGCAAATGGGCAAAATTAATCGACTTGAACAATTGGCGCTCCTCATATCCGGAGACAATTGATATTATCGGCGACCACCTGCGCTGGTGTATGGACAACGGTATGATTCTTTCCGTAAATATAATAGAGAATCCGGTGACTTCGAACCAGTTGAAGAAGATGTTTGTTCAGGGGGGGACCGAAGAGATCAGCCGGATGTTTCGAACGATTGCCGAAGGCGACAAATTTCTTCGCGAGAATGGATTCTAGAAAATTCCCGGGCGGGGCTCAATCCCGATGGTAAGGCAT
Source organism: Candidatus Zixiibacteriota bacterium (assembly GCA_900498245.1). Lineage (NCBI taxonomy): Bacteria > Pseudomonadati > Candidatus Zixiibacteriota > Candidatus Zixiibacteriota bacterium. Next base: position 2,705,279 of record LS998015.1, on the reverse strand, counting down.
AAAGAGACCTTAATATATTAAGGTGAGGGTTTCATGTCATTCAGCATGAATTTCACGATCGATGCCGACCAGGAGCGGAGAGTCATTTTTTCCAAAATTTACGGCATTTGGAAAGAAGAGACGGCGCATGAATATCACGATGAATTCATGAAAGTAGTCCAGCCGCTTTTGACCGAAAAGTGGGTTAAATTAATCAATCTTCTCAACTGGAAGACATCGTACCCGGAGATGGTCGCGGTAATTGGCGAGCATATCAACTGGTGCCACACTCATAATGCCGTGTATTCCATTTATGTTGTCGATAATCCCATTACGCGGAACCAGTTGAAACGGATGATCGCCCACAGCGATTATCCCGAAGAGTGCAAAATTTTTGCATCCGTCTCCGAAGCCGACCGCTTTCTGAAAGAGAAGGGGTTTTAGCCCCCCATTATTTGAGGTAGCGGTCGAACCAGCGAACGATCCAACCGAGGCGGGCCAAGCGCCGGTCGGGCCGCCCATGGCGCGACAATCCGTGCGGTTCCTCCGGGAAGCGGACAAATTCCACTTTTTTCTTCATCAATTTCAAAGTCGCAAAGAGCCGTTCCGCCTGTTCGATGGCGCAGCGTAAATCATTTTCATTGTGAAGAATCAAAAGCGGTGTCCTGACATTTTTGGCATAAGTCAAGGGCGACATTTTTATGTAACCTTCGGGATTTTCCCACGGGTAGCCGCCGAATTCGCCTCTGTCGAGGAAACCGAAATCGGAGGAACCGCAGAAAGATTCCAGGGAAACAACGGAGCGCTGGGTGACGGCGGCCTTGAAGCGGGGTGTGTGGCCGACAATCCAATTGGTCATATACCCGCCATACGACCCGCCGGTAACGCCGGTTCGGTTTTTGTTCACGAACGGGAATGATTCCATAAAATCGGCGGCGGCCATGCAATCCATATAGTCGATACCGCCCCAGTCCCCGACATTTGCTTCGGCCCACATTTCGCCTCGGCCCCCGCCGCCGCGAGGATTGGTATAGAAAACGACATATCCCCGACTGGCCAGAAAGAGCATCTCATAATAGAACGTGAAGCCGTATTGCACTCTCGGACCGCCGTGAATTTCCAGGATGGCCGGATATTTTCTATTGCGATTGAAATTGGGCGGAGTCACCAGCCAGCCCTGCAGGTCGGTGCCGTCGAATCCTTTAAACCACAATTCCCGGACTTTCGGCAAATTCATCTCCGTAAACAAGGGACGATTCAATTCGGTCAATCGGAAGGCCCTGCGATCACCGTCATAATTGGGCGGAAATATGAAAAGATCGCCGGGATGGCTGAGGTCGGATATCGTGGCGGCAATCAATTTCTTCTTTCCCGCCATGCTGAATGATTTCACATGGCACGGTTTTTTGGTAATACGGGTCGGCAGGCCGCCGCGGGCAGTGACATAGAAAATATGAGTTGTCCCGGTATCGGAGGCGGCAAAGTAAATCCTGCGGCTGTCCGGCGACCAGTATAGAGGGGGCATATCGTGTCCTTCGCCCATATCGCCGATGGTCAGGTCGAAGCAGGGGCGATCGAATTTCGGGACGAGGTCTTTCGCTGAAGGTTTGCCGGTGGTACCGACTGTCCAAAGATGAAAATTGGTCGCTCCCCAGGTATCATCGGGATTGGTATGCCCGAGATAAGCGACTTTTTTGCCGTCAGGTGAAACCGAAGGGGACGCCACCGGACCGGCCGGAGTCGGGATCCGTTTTTCCCTCCCGCCGTTAATCGGCATAATGAACAGGTCCTCACGAAGCGGGTAAAGATCCGGGTCCTTGGACCTGTTGGAAACAAAAACGATGGCTTTGCCGTCGGGAGTGACCGCCGGCTGAGTCTCGTCGTATTTCCCTTTGGTCAGTTGATTCATTAGGCCCGAAGCGATATCAAGTTTCCAGATATGAAACCGATCCAGGGGCAAAAAGCCGAGGCCGTCGAGACGATAGAACAGCCGCGTGATGTGCCGGAAGACCGGGGCCTCTTTTTTCTTTTTCTCGTCTTTTTCGGTATGAGAATCATTGTAGCGGAAGGCAAAGACGAGGCTCTTTCCATCCGGCGTCCAGACCGGTTTGCTGAAAGCGCCGTCTTCTTCGATAATTTTCTTCTCGGCGCCCCCTTCGGACGGGATAATGTAAATCCCGGTCTTTTTTTCGCGGGTCGAGATGAAAGCGATATGTCGGCCGTCGGGCGACCAGGACAGGGCATGATCGCTGATTTCGCCGAAAGTAAATTGGTGCGGCAGGCCGTCTTTGGTGTCCAAAACATAAGTATGGGAGAAATATTTCTTTTTATCTTCGGATATCGTCTCCACGGTGTAGGCGATTTTGGATTCATCGGGGGAGATGGCGACGCCGCCGAGAATATTCAGGCGGCAGAGGTCCTCGGCCGTAAGAAGCCGCTTTTTATTAGTCTTTTTCATTTATACCTCATCAGTGAAAGATTATTTCTATTTAACGGATAAAACTTTGATTGACAACAAAAAAAGATTTCGACCGGAGATTAATTTCAAATTGCCTTTGACCAGAATTTATTAATTCCTTTATATTCGCCTCATTATGCCCAATCTCCTCCGTCAGTTCGGGAAAAATGTAGTGACCTCCTGGATAAGTCTGCTTGTCCGGATGGGACTGGTTTTCTTTGTCAATCCGTTCATCATACATTCACTCGGAAATCAACTCTACGGGGTCTGGGTGCTGGTTTTCGCCCTCATCAATTATATGACCGTCCTCGATCTCGGCCTGCAACAGGCACTGGTGCGGTATATCTCCAAATTTCTCGGCTTGAAAGATTATGATCGGGTCAATTCGATTCTCAACAGCAGTTTCCTGATTTACTCTATAATCGGGGCGGCCGTAATCATTATTACTTTCGTTCTTTCATATTTTTCGCTCCACTGGTTCAATATACCGCCGGAGTATATCGATGACGGGAAAGGGGCGCTGTTCATAATCGGAATCAATACGGCCCTGACCTTCATCATGCTCCCATGGGGGGGCACGCTCGGGGCCTTTCATCGCTATGATATCGCCAACATCATTGCGGTGGCGGAAGATATTTCACGGACGGCGCTCGTCGTGCTTCTACTCAAGACCGGTCACGGAATTGTCTCGCTGGCCGGGGCTTTCCTGCTCTTCACGATTTTTCGTCTGGTGGTTTCGGCCGCGCTCTTAAGGAAATTGCATCCCCCGATTAAATTCGGACGCTCCTTTGTTCGGAGCGATACGATTCGGATGCTTTTCAATTACGGGCTGATAAGTTTCTTTATTTCGATCGCGTGGCTCTTGATAGCCAATACGGATAGCGTTGTCATAGGATATTTTCTGGATACCTCGGCTGTGACCGTTTATGCCGTCGCCACCGCCGTGATCATTGCGATGCGTAATATCATTCACGCCGTTTCCTTTCCGCTGAGACCGCTCGTGAGCCATTATGACGCTACCGGAGGCGATGAGAAAATCGGGCGGATTTTTCTTGTGGGTACGAAATATCTCTACTTCCTGACTTTCGCGGCGGCCGCAGGAGTGCTGGTACTGGCCCCGGATTTTATCCGTCTCTGGATGGGACCGGGGTATGACGAATCGGCGGCGATTTTGAAATTGCTGATTGTGCCGGCGGCGGTTTATCTGCCCAATGCCATCGGCAACTCGGTCCTTTATGCTATCGAAAGGCACCGGACAATACTATATATTAATTTGGGCGAGGGAATAATCAATTTGGGACTTACTATTTATCTGGTACAGAAAATCGGAATTATCGGGGTGGCCTATGGAACACTGATCTCCCAGATCGTCATCTATTTGTTTGTGATGCCGCTTCTGATTTGTCCGATCCTCGGTGTCAAGCCGGGGCGATACTATTATTCGATTATTAGGGCGTCAGCCTCGGCCGCCTTACTGACGTTTGGATTGGCATCGGCGGGTCGCCTTATCCTCGTTCCCGACAACTGGATCTATTTCTTTGTCATTGTCGCTCTGTCAGCGGGAGGTGCCCTGGCGGCCGGATATTATCTGGCCGACCGCCGGGAGATGAGTCTGATTCGAGAGAAGATTCTGTCCTGAAAAGGCGCAAAAAATCCTCGCAAATTAACCGCTCAATTTGTATAATATGATGCAGATGTTCTTGATGGTGATAATTCGTTCAGAGGAATCGTATTAGGACGAGGATGTTTATCAGGACCGGTTTCACTCTAATCTTAATCATTTTCATTGTTGCAGGTAATTTGGGTGCGGCCGTAATCGATTCGGAGAATGTTTGGCTCGGAGTCGAGTTTCCCTATGTCCGGGAGATTCTGACGGACAGTCTTCCCGATTTGCTGATGCGCAATGCCGTCTATGAAAACGGGGGTATTAAGTCGTGGCTCTGGCTTCAGCCGACTGATTCGCTTCCCTATACCGTCTTTCCTGTCGAAGGGGATTTGCTTTTTTATCTGTCCGACTCCGGGCAGGTTGATTCCCTGAAGGTCGTCAGGGCCGGTATGAGAGATTTCATTTCTCGCTTTAAAAATTCGTTGGCGAAATTGAAATTTCAACCGGCGGTTTACAGGGGAGAGAGAATTCCTTTTATTTTGCCGGCTCATCTGCTCATCAAGCCGCCGCGGGGCGGCTTTCCGGCCATTCTGACTTTTCCCTATGATCCGCGAATATCCTATCGAAACCGTCGGCTGGTCGAAGAGGGCTTGAGAGAAAACGGTTTCACGCTACCGGGTGTGAAGTACTTTCCTCCCTATTTTTGTATGTTCAATCTGAAGGAGCGTTTGGGCGATTACCCATATGCCGTTTTTGAGATCGCCCTTGACAGCAGTGGCCACCCCTCCAATGTCATCGAGTACTGCCGGACGCATCGTAACTTCTCGTCGACCATATCCCGGGTTATGCTTAATGCCGAATTTTCCCCGGCGACCTATATGGGCAAAAAAATACCCTCGCGCTTTTATATTTTGTTCCGTTTTTTCGAAAACCTGAGATATCCGACTTTCGGCTGGCCACCGGACACATTTGATTCGACGCGGCTATTCCCCTTTGAATACTTGCGAATCGACAATCTCCTTTTCCCGGATTCAATATTAAATCCGCCCATTCCTGAGAATGCACCGGGAGGGCTTTTCTGGAGGAAAAAGATTTTCTCCATTGCTGACTCGATAAGAGTGTTGGTCAGAATTGATACCCTGGGAAAGATAATTTCCAGCAATCCCGCCTATCCCATGTATCCGGATATGAAATCGGAGTTAGATTCGCTACTGGCTAAATTGGTTTTTACGCCGGCGCGGGATATTTGGGGCGCTCGAGTGGCATTTAATGGTGAATTGCGCCTCAGATTTAGATTTAGTGAAATCATACGAATTGAGACTTTGTGGTGGCCGCCTGAGGCCCAGCCACGGACTATGTTAACTTATTGATATTCATATTATTATGATAAGTGGCAAATGTCATGGGGGGAAGAGGCGGCGCAGTTGTTGCGTTTATGGAAAGGATATTAAAAGTCCCGGAGGAGTTAAGTTATTCTCTTGTATCTCATATGATTAAATATATCACGTGGCGGAAGTTTGTGGCATACAGTTTGATATAATTTATGGCGGCAGACGGAGTTGTGGGAAGAAATGTCCCTTCCGCATGTATAAAAAGAGGAAAGGAGAAAGTAGCAATGAGTCGTCCGGAATTGGCAGTCAATCTGATTTCTGCCATACTGGTATTGCTGGTCGGGTTTTATGCCATCCTGTTTGTTCCGCTGGCAATCTCCACGATGATGAAAGTCCTGATCGGCGGCCTTTTGATTCTATACTTTTTATTCCGGATGAAATTATTCCTTAGGAAATATCACGAAGCGAAAGGGGATATAGACCGGCATGACCACAATAAAATTCTTGACAATGGCCAGAATTAAGGTAATATACCGTTCTAAATTTTTTTGGGCCTTTAGAGAGGTATTGAGGTTGGAAAAATTCAAGTTCGCCACGGCCAACAGGGCCGTTCTGACCGCCCTGTTGATTTTAATGACCCTCCCTGTGCTGTTGTTCTCGCAGGGGGAAATCAAAGGTGAAATCAGCACCGCCCTTAATTCCGGGGATACGACAACCGCGATAGACTTACTGCAAAAAGATATCAAACTGGACCCGAGTTTCTCCGCCAATTATTATGTTCTCGGCCAGATTTATGAAAATCAGGGGAAATTGAAGGAGGCGGAGGAGCAATATCAGCTTTCCTATGACAAGAACAGCCGATTTTACGAAGGATTATATGCTCTCGGTCTGGTGCAGTTGAAAGAAGGCAAGAAAGACGAAGCCACCAAAAATTTCAGTGAGGGGATAAAGAAAGCGAAGGATATGAAAGCGGCCTTCTACAACGGTATGGGGCTGGCTTATATCTCCCGGGCCAAATACGACAGCGCGGCCAATGTCCTTTATCAGGCCATAGTGCTCGATTCCACCAAAGCCGATTACCATATCAATCTGGGTGACGCCAACTATTATCTCAAGTTCTACCCGATCGCGGTGAGTGAATATGAAAAGGCTCTGGCGATGGATACCGGCTCGACTGAAGTTTATTTCCACCTGGCGGAGGCCTGCCTGGAAATGAAAGACTACAATTGCGCCCTGGAAAAATTGAAAATAGTCCTGACCAAGGATTCCACGCTGGCGACGGCGTGGCTTAGGGCCGGAAGTATTTATTACAAGGCCGCCCGTTCCTCGCGAACCAGCGAAGAAGCCAAGCAGCGCTATATGGAGGCGATCGGCTCCTATAAAAAATATATCGATTTGATTGGGGGCCGGGCCGACAGCACCAGCGGCCGGGCCTACTATGAGGCCGGAATGGCCTATTTACTGCTGGGCGGCTATGTCGAGGCCAAAGAGGATTTTGCGAAGGTTTTGTCGATTCCGGTGGAGCCGAAAGACATATATTTTTATGACGCTCGGGCATTTCAGGGAAACAACGAATTTGACTCCGCCCTGTACTTCTATAACAAGCATATTGAATGGGTGAAAAAGCAGGGAGCAGATTTCAAATCCGGAATCGGGGAAGATGAACTCTACCGCCGGATGGGGGAGTGCTACGAAAGCTTGAAGGATTATCAGAATACTATTGATTATTTTAAGAAATCGCTGGCTATCGATTCCACCCAGGACCGGCTTTATTACGGCATTGCCATATCATACAATTATCTCGGCGATTACCGCAGTGCCTTGATTTACTATATGAAACGGATTGCCATGGGGGTGGATGAGCGGGGCTGGAGCATTTATTACAATGCCGCCACATCGGCCCTGTATCTCGCCGAGAAATCGTCGCAGGGCCAGCCCGCGGGCGGAACAGCCGACGATTCGACCGCGGGTCCGGATCCGTTGGCGGGGATTGACCTGACCAAGCTGGCGGCTTCCTATTTGGAGAAAGTGATGGAATTCAAACCCGACAACATGAAGGCGGCCTCGATGCTGGCATCGATCGACCTATATCAATTGTCGGAGTGCTCCAAGGCAGTCGATCTTTTTCAGAAAGTGCTGGCGGCGGAGCCGGACAACTGCGATGCGTTGAAGTCGTTAGGATATGCGGACTTTTCGGGAATCTGTTCCAAAAACTACTCGCGCTCGCTTGATTATCTCAATAAAGCCCTGAATTGTTCGGTGAAGAAAGGCAACTCGGAATGCAGTGACCCTAATTTGCTTCTCTGGATCGGCCAGGTCTACGAATTCCGGGCTTCCGACACGCGCGCTTCCGATAAAGCTATAGCCAAGAAAGACTATAAGGCGGCGTTCGACTGGTACAACAAGGTTCTGAAATGCGACCCGGGCAACAAAGCCGCCAAAGACGGAATCGATCGGGTTAAATTCGAATATTAGACTTTTGGATATATAGGAGAATCTATGGCCGAAAACGAGGAAAAAGGGACAGTCAAACAGCCGTCGGCTGACCCTGATTATAGGTACAAATATCTCGGCTTTGAGGTAAAACCCGGCAAGATCGGCGATCTTTTCAAGTCCGACTCGGAAAAGGAGAGTTGGATTAAGAGGATGCTTGACAAGCGGAAACAGGGGGCAAAGCTCCGTGAGCACAACTCGCTCGAGGTTCCGCGGGTGGCATCATATGAGAAGATTGTCCTGACTATCACTTCGATAATCTTGGTCCTTTCGCTGTTTCTGCCGTGGTTTTCCGGATATAAAGAAATTGTAATCGAATCGAAGCCGACCACCCAGGAAGTGACTGGCGGTACCGGAACCGAGGCCGGTACGACGGATGAACATGGTTTCAGTTCGATCAGTGCCGTGCAGAAACGCCAGGAAATCCGGAGAGAATACTACTCCATGTCGGCTCTCGGGGCACTGATTTCATTCGGGGATGTCGGCGGGAAGGTGTTTTCATCGGGATTTGCCCTGATGCTCACCGGACTTTTTATCCTGATTTATATGTTGGCGTGCATCGGGCTGGCAGTAATGACCCTGAAAGCGCTGTATGGTTTCAAAGGGGATCCGGATAGTTTTGCGCTCAATCTGAAAAAGATACTCAAGTGGAACTGGATACTGGTGGCCATTTGGGGTTTTTGCCTGATATTGTCTTCCTTTGGGGCGGATTACTCCTTCAATCCGGCCGGCGGCCTGGCCCAACTGGGCAAGAGTTACGGTATCGGGACATATATCGGGATATTGGGTTACGGATTTTATCTGGCGTTGGCGGCAGGTATTATGAATGCCGTCAAGGCCAGTGAGATATAGGAAAAAAACAATAAGTTAAACCAATATTGGAGGTTTTGAAAAGGTGAAACAGTCATTATTCATCACTCTTAATTTTCTGATTGCATTTGCCATCGGATATGTCATGTGGGGCGTGGTTTTCAAGTCCCAGCCGGTCGGCACAATCGCCCATTCGGTCTATCAGGGCGGGCCGCTGGTAGTCGTTCTGATTACTATCTTCCTGATGCTGGTGGCCTTTATTGTCGAACGCTTCATTTCCCTCTATCGTGTAGCCAAAGGGACCAGTTCCGTCCAGGTTTTCTTTAAAAAGCTGATTTCCCTGCTTCAGGCCAACGATTTTGACGGCGCCCTGGCGGCCTGCGACAAGCAGCGTGGAACAACCGCTAACGTGCTCCGGGCCGGTATCGAAAGATATCGCCAGTTGAAAGATGACAAGTCGGTTGACGCCGAAAAGAGAATCACGTTAACCCAGACGGCTATCGATGAAGCCAACGCTCTTGAAGGGCCGCTTCTTGAAAGAAACCTGATCGCCCTTTCGACTATCGCCTCTATTGCCACCATGGTGGGACTTCTGGGAACGACCATCGGTATGATTCGTGCGTTTGCCGCGACCGGTAATGTCGAGGGCGGTGTTATTGACGCTCAGCAGCTCGCTATCGGTATTTCGGAAGCCCTTGTGAATACTGCCGGCGGGCTCATTTCCGGTATTCTTGGAATCCTTTTCTACAATTTTTTTGTTAATAAAGTGGATGCTTTTAACTATACGACCGATGAAGCCACCTTTGAAGTTTTGCAGTTGTTGAAGGATAAAGAAGGTAAATAACTTATGTCGATTAAGAAGAAACGGCGGATCAGCATTAGGATCGATATGACCCCGATGGTGGATATTGCCTTTCTGCTGCTTATCTTCTATATGTCAACGACGCAGTTCAAGCCACCGGAGGCGAAAAAAGTGACCCTGCCAAAGTCGCATTCCCAGATCGAATTACCGGATAAGGATGTGATTAATATTACGGTCACGAAACTCGACTCGATGTACGTGGACTTCCTGCAAAAGGAGAAGATGGTTGTTGAAGGCAAAGAAGTGACCACCACGGTGCGCAAGTACTCCGAGGTCAATATTGCCAATGTAAGTTCGGTTATAAACAGGGCCCGGGCGGTCAATCCGCGCGCCTTGATTGTTATCAAGGCCGATAAGGATGCCAGTTTCGGGGCCATGAATGATTTAATGAATTCGATGAAAGAAAACGAGTTGACGCGTTTCCTGATCATTACCGATAATGAACGGGAATTGGCGTCAGCCACCCCGGCGAGGCAGTAGCGGTGATTGAAAGGAGTGATTTTAAATGGCCGGTGAAGTAGTAGAACGACAAAAGGCCGGTAAAGGAAAAGGTCACCGCAGACCGAAACGGAGAATAGCGATTCGTATCGATATGACTCCGATGGTCGATATCGCCTTCCTGCTTCTGATATTTTATATGGTATCAACGGTGTTTTCCATGCCGCAGGCGATGGAAATCAATTTACCTCCCAAGGAGCAGGAGGACCAGGTTGAGGTGGCCGAATCGAATCTTTTGACGCTTAGAATTGACGGGGAGAATCATTTCTTCTGGAACATCGGGAATCCCGCAAAGAATTTACCGCAGATGATCCCGGCCAAAGCGGGGACAACGGGTGGTAAATATATCGTTAACGACGATTCCCTTAGAATGGTTCTTAAAAATCTCAATTTCGAGAATCCCAAACTGAACACTTTAATTCTAATCAGAAAAGATGCCCGGTACAACTCCATGGTCGATATCCTCGACGAAATCGACCTTCTGGAACGTTCCTGGAACGCCGAGAAAGCGAAACAGCTGGGCAAGAAAGCGGATCAGTTGACTCCGGAAGAGAAGTTCTCCTATCGTTATGCTATTGGAGACTGGGAGGATAGTGATGACCGCATTGTCGAGGCGGCATTACAGGCGAGAGGAGGTGCGAATTAAATATGGCGAAATCCATGAGTATGCCATTCTCGCCCTACGGAGCCTTTGAGCTCAAACAGAAATACCAGCGCAACATGTTTATGGGAACGATGTTTGCGTTGTTGCTGGTGGTTCTGTTTGTCGCCGGGACCTATATCTATCGGGCTTTGACCGCGGAAGAAATGGTCACCGGAAACGTTCAAATCATCAAGACGATTGCCGATTTGGGTCCGCCTCCGACCGTGGCCAAGAAACCGCCGCGGATCGATATTGCGCAACCCAAGGCGGCCGCCCCCAAGGTCGGTATCCCGAAACCGGTGGCCGATGATGAAGCGCCTGATATGGATGTAACGATTGCATCCAAAGATGAATTGGCGCAGATCGTCGCTCCCGATGTAAGTGTGGATACGGCGGCCAAAGGGCAGAAAATCGTGGTGGATATTCCGGATGAGGAATATTTGCCGGCGCCTGACGAATTCGTTCCCACGGAAATTCCGGCGGAAATGATTTACGAAGAACCGCCCGAATATCCGCGTCTGGCCAAACAGGCCGGTCTGGAAGGCGTGGTTTGGGTCAAGGCCCTGGTCACGAAGGACGGAACGGTGAAACAGGCGATGGTTTATAAGTCGTCCGGTTCCAAGGCCGGGTTTGATGAAGCGGCGGTGGCCGCGGCCTACAAATGCAGGTTCAAACCGGCTATTCAGAATGGACGACCGGTAGCGGTTTGGGTAGCGTACCAAGTCGAATTTACCCTGACCGGGAGCCGGTAGCAGTTTAGTCTGGCAAGTTTACGGGCACCTTCTTTAAAAAGGAGGTGCCTGATGCCTTCGGAGAGGTATTGCTTACCTCACACAAGAGCCCTCACACCGCATTTATATTATTGGTTTATTTTTCTGTTCGGCTTGACGACCACCTTGCTTTTTGCTTCTTACTATTCGCCACCCGGCGGGGAGCAAACGCAATTGGTCGTCAGACCAGGTTTTGCTACCCCCGACAACGATGAGGAGATGTCTCTGGCGTTTCGGGATAGTTTCATTCCTCCGGCTATTCCGGGTGTCGATGAAGATCTGTCGGCCCGCCGCATTATTGGCGACGGTGATACGGTTGTTTATGACAGTCAAATTGCCCCCGATAAATTGCCGCAATTTCTCTGGATGAAGTTGCCGGATTATCCGGTCAAGGCACAGGAAAATAAAATCGGCGGCAATGTCATGCTTAAAATCCTGGTAGATAGGGAAGGGGAGCCGATGCGGATATTAATTGCTTCGGAAACGCCGCAGGGGTACGGTTTCGGACCGGCGGCGGTAAAATCGGCCCAGGAGGCCCTGTTTGTCCCGGCGCTCAAAAATGGGGATCGGGTGAATTGCTGGGTGTCATTGCCGGTCAATTTTGCGCTGGATTAGCCGGCTCCGTTGCCGGATATGGCCGAAGTACAGCAGACTGGACAGAAGAAGGGCCAGCCCGATTGTCATATATATCGGGGCCAGATATACTTTCGGCAGAGGCGAATGTCGCAGAGTATATCCCAGGGCAATCATGATGATGACGATGAAGTAACTGCGGACATTTTGAAAGGCAAAAAAGCAGACTTTCTCTTTCCCCGGCGACTGTTCATAAATCCGCTTTAGATTTTTGCGCGCCAGCCGGGAAAAACCGACACGGTAAATAAGGTAACCGCCGATAATTCCGGCTGTTACATCCACCGCTATTGCCGTCATACCGGATCTGAGCCAGCCAAATGAGACAATGAGCAACGCCAATCCGACGGCTGACCAAATCAGTCCCGCGGTTAAAACCAATACTTCTCTCTTTGCGGCAGGAGCATTCATTCTTTAACGGTCAACATTTTTGTAACGTCTCGGTTCCCGCTCAGTCTTCCCAAATGTTAAAATCGATTGACAAATCCGCAATTGCCCCTATTATAAATAGTAAGGATTTGTTTTGTCCACAAATAAACATATGTAGAACCATACCTTGCGTAAATCCTAATTTTTCGTCTTCTCCCGATCCGGGAAAGAAGGAGGGCATATGAAAATTCAAGGCGGATTCCTGTGGCTGTTATTTTGTGTAGTTCTCGGCGGCGCGGCGCTGGCGCAAAATCCCTTTACGATTCGGGCCGATATTTCCGGTCCGGGTGTTTACCTCGACGGATCCATCAAGACGATTAATCCCGGGGCCCATATATTTGTCGATATTTACGCCACCAACGGACCGGGAGGCATTGAGCGGACCGCCTTATCGATGCCGTTTACATTCAGCGGTTCCGGGGGAGTTGCGCATGCCATTTTCGGAGATACATCCCTTTATCCCCAGCCGGTCTTCAAGGCCTATTGGGATCTTTTCAGTCTCGGCCATGTTGAGAGTTGGGATGGAAATTTGCCCAATATGTACTGCTACGTCGGGGTCGGGGTAAGTCATGGATTTCCGATAAATTCCGGCGAAATCAAAATGCTTTCCATCGATATCGTTATCAACGATACCCTGGGTAATCTTTGCATTGACAGCGGCGGCAATCAGGACATCGTCTATTCCTGGCTGTTTGATGACCCGGTGCCCGGTTTTACCAAGACCTGCTGGCCGGTGAAGAATAATCCCAATCAGGCGCCAACCTTCACCAATTGCATTCGCTCCCTGTCGGGTTCGCATGGCCATCTTATGACATATACATTCCAGGCCGCCGATTTGGAAAACGACACGATTAAATATCAGATCGTTTCCGGGCCGGGCACGATAGATTCTTTAAGCGGATTATGGAGCTATGTTCCCCATTGCTCTGAGGTCGGTCAAACCATAAGTCTCGATATTGCCGCCACCGACAGGTTCCACAGCGCCACCGGGCCGATGACGGAGCATTGCACCCCAGATATCAACGTATATAACAGTGCACCGGTCATTTCGGGACCGTGCGGGGCAACGCTTCAGGCCGGAGGGTATACGGCCCAGGCCAATTTTATTGTCAACGATTCCAATCCGGGTGATATTTTTAACTGGGAAATAGCGGATGTCAATCCGTCCCCGGCCGGGACATATTTCATCGATTCCACGGGGCATTTGTCGTTTACGCCGCAACTGCCGGCGGATCAGGGGATAGATTTTGATTTTACAGTACGAGTCAGCGACTGCGCCGGGGATAGTTCCAGTTGCGAAGTAACCTTCGCTGTCACCGACCGCCTGCCTTTCGGCATAAATATCGGGTTTCTGGAAGTGATGCATCAGGGCAGGAATGTCCAGGTTCCGGTAATTAAAAACTCGGGGACCGAAGAAATATGGGGATTCGATTTTCTGATTGCCTATAATGCCCTGGCGCTTTCCTTCTCCGGGGCGGAGCCGGGCGTGTTGTATCAGAATCCGGGGCCGTATGAATGGGAGTATTTCAGCGCCCGTTTCGGCCCATCTGTAAATTGCGGCGACAACTGCCCGTCGGGCCTGATACGAGTAGCCGGAATCGCCGATATGAATGACGGTATTCACCATCCGCTAACAAAACTCGTCCCGGATAATACTGTAATCTTCAACATGAATTTCATGGTTTCGGAAAGTCCCGTCTGGGAATGCATGTATTTGCCGATTCAATTCTATTGGGCCGATTGCGGCGACAATCTGCTGGCGTTCCGAAATCGCGGTGACACTCTGGCTTTCAATATCGGCACCGCCCTGTCATCGCGTGTTTTTGATTTTGACGGTGAAATAACCAATCCGCAGGGCACTTTCCCCACATATACCGGGGCTCTAAATGAATGCCTTCAAGGGGGCACTTCCGGGCCGCCGCCGCTTCGTTTCATTGATTTTCACAATGGTGGTATCGGCATTATCTGCCCGGATAGCACCGTGACGGTCGGGGATATTAATCTCAATGGGATCGCGTACGAAGTCGCCGATGCCGTCATATTTACCAACTTCTTTATCTACGGGCGTCAGGCTCTGGCCATTAACCCCGAGATGCAGGCCGCCCAGTCGGACATCAATCTGGACGGCGAAGCACTTACGCTCGAAGATTACGTTTATATGCTGAGAATCATATTCGGGACCATGTCTCCCGGAGCGCCGATAGATCCCGCGTTTACGGGAACTCTAACATTTGTGGAAACAGATTCCTCCATAATCGTACGTTCCAAATTCGATTTGCCCGTGGGAGCGGTCCATCTTTGCTTCTACGCACCGGAGCTGCAAAATTATGATATCGGCGGTGATGTCAAAAGCGCTCTTTCGCATGACAGTCTTAAAGTTTTGCTGACCGATAGTATCGGCACAGCGGAACGGACCCTGTTCGAGATCGCCTGCAAAGGGCCCCTTCCGGAGCTGGCCTATTGTGCGGCGGCGGGGTATTTTGGCGAAAAGGTAACGGTGGCCAAATTATTTGAACACCCCACCGATATTCCGGTGACGGGCGATTCTCCCTTGCCGATTTCCTTTGCCCTGGAGCAGAATCGTCCCAATCCGTTCAATCCTGTGACCGAAATCAGATTTGCTCTTCCGACAAGAACCGACTGGCGACTGGATATTTATAATATTGCGGGCCAGAAGGTACAGGGCTTTTCCGGCAGTGACGGCGCCGGGTACAAGACAATCCGGTGGGATGGCACCGATGATAACGGTACGACTCTGCCGACCGGGATTTATTTTTATCGCTTGACGGCCGGTGATTTTACGGCCTCGAAAAAAATGCTCCTGCTCAAGTAGGCCTCACATACATGGGCACAAAGATAAAGGCAGGGTTAAAAGCCCTGCCTTTATCTTTAATTAATTGTGGATTGGATCGTCGATAAAAGACATAAATTCAAATTTCAGTGTTTGAAATTGATTGACAAATATTGCTTTCCCATTATAATGTACCTGTAAGGTTGTTTTTAATAAATAAAATTTATCAGGTCCCGCCCGCCGTCCCTGATCATGAGTGCAAGCTCCAATCCTGAGGTCAATGTTTTACCAGGAGGCGTGATGAATTCGTTGAAACTGATGGGGATATTAATATCCTTAATGCTATTAGGAGGAACTGTTTTCGGACAGGGCGAAATAGTCATCCGTGCCGATATTTCCGGCGTGGGGGCTTATACCCACGACGGCGTCAAGTATATCTCTCCCAATATTCCATTTTCAATTGATATATACGCATCTTGTGGTGTTTCCCAGTTTTCCCGAAACGTTTGGTCAAGCCCCTTTACGATAAACGAAGAAGACGGGGCCTCCAAAGTTTACTTCGGGAATCCGGATGAATTCCCTCGGAACGACTTTTTAAGTTATTGGGATAATTTTTATACTTCCTACACCGAAAGTTGGGATTCCATATTGCCGAATATGTACTGTTTTGTCGGAATCGCCACTTTCGCAGGATTGCCCTCCGAGACGGGAGAATTTAGGGCCCTGTCAATATCGCTGACCGTGCCGGACACGATAGGGACGATATGTATCGACAGCGGCGGAAATGAAAATTATGTTTATGGCTGGCTTTTTGAAGACCCCGTTCCATCGTTCACAAAACAGTGCTGGACCATCCGAAATAACCCCAATCGTTCTCCCATTTTCGACAATTGCCCGTCATCCATAGTCGGCGAAGCGGGACAATTGATGACCTATGACGTTGTCGCCCTTGATTGGGAGAATGATACTGTCTTGTACAGCATCGCTTCCGGTCCCGGAACGATTGACTCTTTGACGGGGAGATGGACGTATTCTCCAGAGTGCAGTGATTTTGGGAAGAGCCTGGCGCTGGATATCGCTGCCACCGACAGATTCCATTCTTTGACGGGGTCAGAAGTTGAACACTGCCTGTCTAATTTGATCATTGGGAATTCGGCGCCGGAAATCTCGCGGGGATGCGATACGGAAGTAATTGCGGGCGACTACCCGTCTCACGCATATTTCGCCGCCGGCGACCCCGATTCAGGGGATCATCTTTCCTGGAGTATTACTGCTGTTGATCCGGTCCCGTCCGGCCCCTATAGAATTGACTCATTGGGTATCCTTACCTACCAAGCGCAGTTACCCGAAGACCAGGGGAAAATCATAAATTTCACAGCCCGGGTTACCGATTGCGGAGGCCTTTTTGATGAGTGCTCAGTGAGATTCAATGTAGCGGAAGTCGTTCCTTTCGCGTTTGAAATCGGAAAATTGGAAAAAGTTCTTCAGGGCCATCATGCGATAGTCCCGGTGATTAAGGTCAAGGGGAGTGAAGAACTCTGGGCGTTTCATTTCAGGATCGCCTTTGATTTGGTGGCCCTCTCACTATCCAGCGCGACCCCGGGAGTAATATTTGAAAGTCCGGGTCCATATGAATGGGAATATTTCTCATATACTTACAATCCTGCGCCCCGCTGCCTGTCCTGCCCCCCGGGCGCAGTGAGTGTCGTGGGATATGCCTCAAGCAGTCTGACCCCGCCTCCGTCTCGGGTGGAGATTCCCGATGGTACAATATTGTTCTCCGTCGACTTCAATGTGACCAACGACCGTATCTGGGAATGCCAGACTCTTCCATTGCGGTTTTTCTGGGATGATTGCATGGATAATGCGATTCTGATGCGCAGGCATTCCGATACCAGCGGAAGGTTTGTGGAGAGCGCCATATCATCCCGGGTGTTTGATCAAAGCCGGGAAATCACAAATTTGTACGATTCTTTTCCCACTTTCAACGGCGCCCCGCAATTCTGTTTGGATGATAGCGTCTGGGGTTTCAGCACAATCCGCTATGTCGATTTTATTGACGGGCAGATAGATATCATATGCGCCGATACGATTGATTCACGCGGTGATATCAACTTAAACGGAATCAGTAACGAGATCGCCGACCTGATCACGTTCGCCAATTGGTTCCTTCAGGGGATGAGCGCCTTTACCATAAATAGAGAAGGTCAAATTGCGGCAACCGATATTAATGCAGACGGCATAGTTTTGACAATAGAGGATTATACTTATCTGGATCGTATAATTGACGGCGTCATTCCGCCCTTTCCCAAACAGAATTCCTCCTCCAGCGGTTCGCTGAATTTGGTTCTGGGTGATACTTCGTTGACCGTCTACGGCAAATTCGATATCCCGATAGGGGCCATATTTTTGAATCTCCACGCGCCGAATCTGGGCTCATATCAGATTATACCCGGCGACGGAATAGATTTAATGGGATATAATCTGGCGGATGATTCTCTGCGAATTCTTGTCGATGATAGTATCGGAACAGAAGAGCAGAAACTTCTGGAGATTGTTTTTTCCGGTACTGCGCCGCAATTATCTTACAGCCTCGCGGCCGGATATTTGGGTGAAGTGATTAACCTTGATGTTGTCAACGATTATCCGACCGGCCTTGATGAGGGTTCCGCGCTTTCATTGCCACGGGCTTTTGCCTTATATCAGAATTATCCGAATCCGTTTAACCCGGCAACAGATATCCGCTTTGCTTTGCCGATCCGGACTGACTGGGAATTGGGCATTTACAGTATTGTAGGTCAGAAAGTGCGGGCATTTTCGGGAAGTGATGGTGCTGGATACAAGATTGTGCGTTGGGATGGAACGGATAATTCGGGTCGCATTTTACCGACCGGGATTTATTTTTATCGCTTGACTGCCGGCGATTTTACGGCGTCGAAAAAGATGCTCCTGCTCAAGTAGGCCTCACATACATTGAGCACAAAACAAAGGCAGGGTCAAAACGCCCTGCCTTTGGACATTTATGGAATATTTTGTGGCTTGCGATCTTCTATTTATTTTTTAAAATACCATATATTGTGATGTTGTCCCGATATTGTCTATATATAGATAGGTAAAATTTTTAATCCACAATGAAGAAATCGCTTGACAACTGCACAAATGTGCAGTATTTTGCTTTTGCGTCGATAAAGATTCAAGAAGGAGTTGAATATTATGACAAACCATGACAATCATACCGATTTGGTTCCGATTGCCGTTTCCCGGGGAATGGAGACGGCCGGACTGATAGCCGGTGCGGCAATCGCGGCCGGCCCCAATGTCAATTGCCCCGACTGCGGAGTGACATTGATTCGCCTCGGCGGCTGTTTTTCCTGCCCGGTTTGTGGTTTCGGAAGTTGCGGTTGAGAGATCGAATTTAGAGAGGAGGATGCTATGCGGCTGAAAGAACTGGCCAAATATGATATACCGGAGATGATTCTCGATGCCTGGAAGAACCGCCAGGGAGAATACCTTCTCCCGCTACAGGAAAAGGCGATCCGGGCCGGACTTCTGCCGCATGATAGATATGGCATGGCTGAAAATCTTCTTATCTCCGCGCCGACCTCGGCCGGGAAATCATTCTGCGGGGAGATGGCCGCGATGGCGACCCTTCTGAAGCGGAAGAAGGCGGTGATGCTCCTGCCGTTGAAGTCGATTGCCGAAGAGAAGTATGAGCATTTTCGGACCTGCTATAAGAACATCGGCATCCGAATTATTATTGTTACCGGCGACCACCCCGAGAACGATATCGATTTTGAACTGGGGAATTTCGATCTGGCGCTCGTGATATATGAAAAATTCAATCGTCTGCTGACGGTCAATGTCGATGTCCTGCAGCAGATCGGATTGGTTGTTATCGATGAATTCCAGATGGTCGGAGATCCCGAGCGGGGACCGGAACTCGAGATGGCTCTCACCAAGATTATTACTTCCAACTATGGCCCGCGTTTAATCGCCCTTTCGGCGGTAATCGACGAGGCCGATGATCTGGCGCGATGGCTCTCCTGCCGAATCATTCGGGAAACGGTGCGTCCGGTCGATCTGATGCAGGGTATTGTTTCCGAGGGTTGTTTTCATTTTCGGAGTTTCAATAGCGGCATCGAGGGAAGAGAGAATTTCGAATTGTACGGCAATAATAGGGATCTGACCGAAAGTCTGATAGAGTTTCTCAAAAATGATAGCGCCCGCAAGCTGATTTTTCTCAAATCGCGCCGCGACACCATCGCGGCGGCGTTCCGGCTGGCGGCCGCGGTCGATTGGAGCGAAGCCGGAGTGACCTTGGGCCAGCTGGAATATGAGGAAAAGAGTTTTCTGATCCGCTCTCTCCGGCAGGTCCTGTCGCGCGGGGTGGCGTTTCATAACGCCGATTTGACCCCGTCGCAGCGCCGGGCCGTCGAGCAGGGATATATGCGCGGGGAGATAAAAGTGATCTTCTCGACCACGACTTTGGCGATGGGGGTTAATCTTCCGGCGGAGATGGTCCTTCTGGAGACGATGAAATATGTATCGGGGAATTTCGGAGGTAAACCGTCGCTGGTCCCGATTACCCCGTCGGAATTTCAAAATATCACCGGTCGGGCGGGACGATTCGGCCTGAGCGATCGGGATTGCCCGGGGCGGGCCATTATTCTGGCGGGCTCGGAATTCGAGCATGAGGTGCTCTGGTCGAGTTATATCGAAACCCGCCGCAGCGGCCCGGTTGTTTCGGCTCTCGGCAACTATAGACTTGAAGATATCATTCTGGATTTTGCGGTCAGCGGTATTGCGGCCGATCGGGAAACGCTCCAGAAAGCGTTAGGTGGTACTTTCGGGTATCGGGTCAAAGCGATTGACCCGGAAGCGCTGGACCGGGCTGTGGCATCATTGCGGAAAAGCAATCTTCTGCACGGTGAAATTACCCCCGGACCGGCGGGTGAAGCGGTGGCGCAAAGCGGTCTTTCCAGCGAGAGTTATTCCCGTCTTAAGATCCGCCTTAATAACGGCATGCCGCGGAATCTTATCGGTTGGCTGACAGCGACGCTGGCCGGCGGTGATTTCAATACGGCGCTGGCCTCTCTTACGGCCTCCGAATATCGGGGACGTCAATATGAGAGGTTGTTTCTCCAGGAATTTTCGGAATTCCTGGGAGAGGCCAATCTTTATTGCGATGCAAGAATCGGCCGCGAGCCGGTCGATTTTCGTACGGCCGCCGTATTGAAGGCGGTTGTTCTCCTTTCCGAGTGGGCCGAGGGTAGAGGGGTAGAAGAACTGGAACAGCGATATCAACTGCATCATGGCCAGATTGTGCATCTGGCGGAAAACGCCGCCTGGCTTCTGGCGGCGGCGGGAAAGATTGTCCGCGCCGGTGACGCCGGCTCGGTGTTGCCCCGGGAACTCGACGATTACTCTTTTGCCGTGCAGTTCGGCGTTCCGTCCGAGATGCGCTTTCTGCACTCCCTCGCCGGAAATACTCTCAATCGGAACGACTATCGTATCCTGCGGGAAAATAATCTGAAATTCCCCGGGGAGATTATTTCTATGCCCCGGGAAAAACTATCGGCTCTGATACAGCCGGAGGCAAAATTGAACCATTTTCTCGATGAAATAAAAACCCTGCAAGAGGAGGATAATATGGGACGATTCATGTCAACCATTAACCGGGCGCAACTGCGGCCGCACCAGAGCGCTCCGGCTGGGACCGCCCTGCCGGTCTTCGGGGCGCATCCGTCGTCGCTCGATCTCGACGGATGCTACGAAGGGGAGCGGTATCTGATAAAAATCGACGGCTTCCCGGTTCGCCTGACGGGGAAGTCTTTCAAGTATCTGGTCAAATTGGCGCACGCCCGTCTAATCAGCCATGAGGGCTGGATATATAAGGACGAAATCGAGGCCGGATTCAACCAGGCCCGGTATCTCTATCGGCTTAAGCAGGAGATTAACCGGGATGGCGGGTGTCCCTGGACGATTTTCGAGAATAACCGTCTCGGGTACTATCGCCTGGATCTGGAGCCGTCGAAAATAACGCTTAACCTTGAAAATCTTAAGACTCACCCGGACTATGAGTTACAGCGAATAGCCGGGGAATTGGCCCCTCGTTTGGTAAGTTGATTTCTGCGGCGGAACGCCATATCGGGATGTGCGGTTTTAGATATTAAAAAGGGCCGGTGACATTGACTTGTAGATCGGTTTAAGTATATATAAATTAAACCGATACGATAGGAAAGGGATAAGAGTATGATTATCAAGACCGGATCGCATATTCCGCTTATGGCGGCCGACGATGAGCCGCTATTGCCCATTATTCCGGCCCGAACCCTGATTCTCTTTCCCGGCGAGACAGTGACCCTGCAGATAGGGCGTCCGGAGAATCTGGATTTGATTTCAGAAAATACCGGTCATGGCCGACTGGTGGGAGTCACATATTCGCCCACCAGTGACGGAGCCGCCAAGGAAATCGACCTCTATCAAATCGGAACCGCGGCCAAAATTATCTCCATAAAGGATGGCCCCTCGGACTCCAAATTCGTCACTCTGGAGGGGGTTCGGCGCATTGCTCTGCTGTCGATGCGCAGAAGTGCCCCTTATATAACGGCCCGTATCGGTTTTATCTCGGAAATGCCACCCTCGCTTTCCGAAGCCTCCCGCATGACAAAAGAAATTATTACCATCATCGAGCAAATTGCTCGTGTCAACCCGATGTATGCCGATCGTCTGGCGACTGCCGCCCGTTATGGAACCAGCAATCCCGGTGCTTTTGCCGACAAGATCGCCTCTCAATTCGATTTTCCCCTGATTGCCCGGCAGGAGATTTTACAGAGTTTTCGCATCGGCTTGCGTCTGCAAAAACTGCTCAAATTTTTGAAGGACGAATTGGACGAAGCGGCTCTATCGTTCGAAATCAGGAAGAAGGTCGAGGAAAAGAGCGCCGAGGAACAACGCAAGTCTTTCTTAAGGCAGCAACTGTATGAGATAAAGCGAGAACTGGGTGACGAATTTATCGAAGACAAAGAGGCGATTAATCTTAAGAATGAAATTAAAAAGAATCGGCTTCTTCCCGAAGAGGTGCGCGACCGGGCTCTGATCGAAGTGGAACGTCTGGGTCATCTCACAACCGCGTCGGCCGAATACGGCGCGACCAAGCTGTATCTTGATTGGCTGATGCATATTCCATGGAATGTCTGCACCAAGGAAAAATTCAACATAAAACAGGTTGAAGAGGATATCGCCGAGGAATATTATGGCTCGCCTCAAATAAAGAAACAGATTCTGGAGCGGATTGCGGTCAGGCAACTGTCGGGCGGGATCGATGAAGGTTCGGTGCTGTGCCTGGCCGGGGTGCCGGGGACAGGAAAGGCATCTCTGGCACGGGCCATCGCCGGGGCCCTGCATAAGAAATTCATACGGATTTCTGTCGGGGGTATGGTCGATATTGGGGATATCAAGGGATCGGCGCGAACCTTCTGGGGCGCGGTGCCGGGTATCGTAATCAGAACCCTTCGCGATGCCGGGACCTGCGATCCGGTGGTATTCATTGAAGATATCGAATATTTTGCGGAGGATGCCAACACGGCTTTGCCGATGTCGCTTCTCGAAGCCATCGATCCGCGCCTGAATAAGCGATTTCTGGATAGTTATATCGGCCTCCCCATCGATTTGAGTCGCGCCATTTTCATTTGCGCCGTCAAATCGATTGAGGGCATTCCGGAGATGCTGGCGCATCGTTTCGAAATCATCGAACTGCCCGGTTATATCGAGCGGGAGAAAATTTATATCGCGCATCGCTATATAATTCCGGCCGTGCTTAAAAAACATGCGCTGCTGAAGCGGGATATAAAATTCACCGAGAAGGGATTGAAAAAAATAATTCGAAGTTATACGATGGAGGCGGGACTTTTGAATTTTCGGCGTCAGATAGAACGGATCTGCCGCCATGTCGCCAGGGAAAAGGCGGCGCATGTTCATCGGGTCTGGACGGTCAACGAAAAAACCGCCGAGAATTTTCTGGGAACACCCCTTTACATTCCCGAAAAGCCGGAAAAGAAGGCGGAAATTGGGGTGGCGACCGGTTTGGCCTGGACCGGAACCGGCGGCGATTTGATGATTATTGAGGGCCTGAAAATGAAAGGGAACGGGGAAGTTATCACCACCGGCTCCCTGGGGGAAGTGATGAAAGAATCAATTCAGGCGGCTCACAGCTATGTGCGGGCCCGCGCTGACATTCTGGGGATTGATCATAACGATTTTGATAATTTCGATATTCATATCCATTTTCCGTCGGGGGCCATACCCAAGGATGGTCCCTCCGCCGGCGTGACGGTTTCCCTGGTAATTGCATCGGTGATGTCGGAACGGCCGATTCGTCCTGATATCGCTATGACCGGCGAAGTTACTCTGCGGGGCAAGGTTTTGCCGGTGGGCGGCATTAAGGAAAAAATATCAGCCGCCTATAGGGCGGGGGTTCCCAAGATATTCATCCCCAGGGAAAACAAAAAGGATCTTAAGGATCTGCCGGCCGATATATTAAAAAAGACTAAATTTATCTTTATAGATTCAGTCGATGATCTCTTTGAGAAGGCGCTTCTCGACTTTGTCCCATCAAGTTATACTCTTGAGAAGATTTTTGCCGAGGAAATAGAGAAAGCCAAGAATCGCAAAACCCCTGCCCCGGGCAAAAAAATTGCCGCTCGATCCGCCCGTAAATAATTCACGGGAAAGTCTTTTATTCAATTTTAGCTTGACAGAAATCGCCTTATGGGGATATATTATTATAAATAGTTACAACTATTTCCCTACTGGAAATGGATGATAATCCTGAGTGGGGTTGTCAACAGGTAAAAGGTTTCTTACAATATACTTTTCGGGCGAATATAAAAAATCTAATAGGAGTTACACTATGGGTAAATGGATCATTACCTTCATGACCCTTCTGCTCGTGCTCTCCGTCGGAAGTGTTCTGGCTCAGGATTCCGGTGTTCCTGACACACTTCGCATTGATTCGGTAAAAGTCAATCAGGGAAGCCAAGCAGTTGTCAATGTCAATTTTTTCAATGATGAGATGTTGTCCGTTGTGCAAGTACCTCTGCATTTTAGCAGTCCCGATATTTCAATCGATTCCGTGTCCTTTGCGGGATCCCGAGTAAATTATATAAATAACAAATTTGTTACGATTGAGTCGGCCTCACAGCAAGTGCTGATTGCCTCCGTGGTTTTTTTCGAATCATATATCCCCACGGGAGACGGGCTGTTCTGTAAAATCTATTTCAATATTCCCAACGGAATACCCGATCAAAAGGTGATTATCGATTCCATGACCATTTTTGGAAATACCGAATTATGGTTGGTCGATACCCTCCAGCAGGTAATTTATCCTGTTTTGAAAAAGGGAAAGATTATTATTGGCAACCCGGTGGAACCCCCCACGATCGGTGTCAGTCCCGCGTCATTTAATTTTTCGGCCCTGCTGGGCGGCAGCAGCCCCGATCCCTCAATACTCCATATTACCAACACGGGGGGAGGAACTCTTCAGTGGAGCGCAACCAAGAAGTCGTTGTGGCTCAATCTTGCGCCATCCACCGGGACGGCGCCTTCGAATATCCAGGTTTATGCCAATACAGCCGGATTGGACGTTGGCGATTATTACGATACAATAACGGTGTCCTGCACCGGCGCCACTAATAATCCGGTTCTGGTTCCGGTGACGTTGCATATTGCCTTACCTCCTCCCATCATCTCTTTTTCGCCGCCCAATTTCAATTTCAACGCCATTGCCGACTCGGCCAATCCCCCTAATCAGACGCTGAATATAAGCAACATTGGTCAGGGGACCCTGCAATGGCAAGTGAGCAACGCCGGCTCCTGGCTGCAGCTCTCGCCGACATCGGGAACCGGCTCCGGCGCGGTGACGGTCGCAGTCGATATTACCGGATTGCCCTATGGGATATATTATGACACAATTACGATTTCCGACCCGGCCGCGTCCAATAGCCCGCGAAAGGCGCCAGTGCGCCTGGAGATCGCCTCGGGTCTCCCGGTCCTGGCGGTCGATTCACCCCTGATAACGGTAATTGTCGACACCACCATTCAAAACGCTCCGGATCGTAGTTTCCTGGTATATAATGCCGGCGGCGGAACGATGACTTTTTCCGCGACTGAAAATTCCACCAGAATACTATCGCTGACGCCGTCATCGGGAACCGCACCCCTGCAGGTTACGGCCAGCCTGAAGACAGTTGGAGGCGACCCAGGACATGATTTCTACGACACGGTCTGGGTATCATCGCCGGAGGCTATTAATTCGCCGTTGCCGGTGGTTTTTCATTTTCATTTTGTCTGGCTGGCCTCTCGTATTGCGGCCAACAGCGATTCAATCAGCGCAAGTTATGTCGAGTGCGGGCCAGGCAATTATCCGCTGCCGCCGCCGACATCACTCCTTCTTTATGCTGACGGAGGCGATCCTCTGACGTTTCAAGTGGCTCATAATGCGCCCTGGCTCAGAGTTACTCCAAACTCGGGAGCGAGCCCCTTGACACTTAGGCTGCAATTTAATTCGAAGGGATATTCCCCCGGCACTTATTTTGATACGATTGTAGTGTCATCCGAAATCGCGATTAACAACCCGCTGAAAGTTCCAGTGAAAATGATTGTCCTGCAAACAAGTCAGACGCCGCTCATCTATACCGATGCCCCGGATACCATAAAAATGACGGCACAAGTGGATCGTAAGGGAAGATACAGCTATATATCCGTCAACAATGCCAATCCTGGCTGCATGAATTGGAGCCTGAACGAAGATATCCCCTGGGTAACACCAGAAATGGACACCACTTTCGGAACGACCTATCCCTGGGCCATTGGATTCATTCCGGATGCAACCGGTCTTACAATGGGTCATTATGTTGGAACAGCATCGATATTGTCGGACGATGCGTCCAATTCCCCCTATCCGCTCAATTTTGCCCTTGATGTGTGGAGATTCCATGGCGACGCTAATAATGACGGGATCATCAATATTTTGGATATTGTTTATATTGTAAAATACCTTTATAAGGGTGGAGCGGCACCGATCCCTGAGAAGGCAGTTGGCGACTGCAATTGTGATTTTGCCGTGAATTTGCTTGATATTGCGGTTATAGTCGATTACTTGTACAAGGACCTTAATCCTATCTGCGGCAATCCCATTTAGCCGTGGCAAACCACGCTAATTTAATAAAATGCCGTCTCAAAAGGACGGCATTTTTAATAAGTGGGACAAAGGTAGTCCCCTTTGGCGGACAAATTGGAGGCGAACGGCCCGCTTCGCTAATAGAAGTCCTTGACAATCCGATAATTGGGAGTATGTTATATTGTTACTACATTTACTTGCGGCAGAAAAATGTGAACAACTCATAAGTAAAGGCCCATTATGAAATTAAGCGCATCTGTGTCCGTCATTTTATTAATCCTCACTTTAACGTCATCGCCTCTTTTTGCCCAAATCCCGGACTCCGGCTCGGAACCGCCCCCCGGGCTGACCCCGGCCCAACTTCACACAATTATGGGTCAGGCCAAAGCTGAACAGGTAACCAAGTTTCGGCAGGCTATGTCGATGGCAACACCCATGCTTTATAATCAGACTGACTACGATGTGAATTATTACCGAATTGAACTTAAAGTTAATGTCCCGAGTCAAATTTTATACGGTAACGTGAGTATGGCAGCCAAGTCTCTAGTAAATGGCCTGGATACAGTGGGCGTCGATTTCGACGCCACTCTGACCATTGATTCTGTCTATCTGCCGTCGGGACAAAGACTAAATTACTCCTTTACGGGGTATTCTTTAACTGTGCAGTTGGATAAAACATACAATCTTGATGAGACATTTGAATTTACAGTGCGCTATCACGGAACACCTCAAACCGGGGGATTTCAGGGATTCTTCTTTACATCAAGAAACGGCATCCCCGTGGTTACTTCTCTGTCAGAACCGTACCTGGCTCATACCTGGTGGCCGTGCAAGGATCGCTCCGATGACAAGGCCGACTCGCTCGATATTTTTGTGACCTGTGATACGGCTCTTTATTGCGCCTCCAATGGAACTCTAATCGATACCACGAGACACGGCGACGGTACATGGACCTTTAATTATCAGGTGCGGTATCCGATTGCCACCTATTTATTCTCGGTGGCCATGTCGAAATACACGGTGTTCGAGGAATGGTATCACTATGGACCAAGCGATTCCATGCCGATCGTATATCATGTTTATCCCGATCAATATGCCACGGCTTTGACCAATTGGCAGGGAATAACACCTTATGCCTTGAGCGTTTACTCCGGTCTCTTCGGTCAGTATCCCTTTGTCCGCGAGAAATATGGTCACGCCAATTTTCAATGGGGCGGCGGCATGGAGCATCAGACCTGCACATCTCTTTCGGGAGGTTGGTTCGGCTTTTACGAACCGGTCGTGGTGCACGAATTATCCCATCAGTGGTGGGGCGATATGATAACCTGCAATAACTGGCACGAGATCTGGTTGAACGAAGGATTCGCGTCATATTGCGAGGCCCTTTATTATGAGGTGAAGAACGGCGATGCCGCCTACCACAGTTATATGACGGGGATGGACTTCACCGGCGGAGGATCCATCTATATCTACGATACCACTAATGTCGATAACATCTTCGGCAATATTGTATACGACAAAGCGGCCTGGGTCCTCCATATGTTAAGGCATATCGTCGGCGACGACACCTTCTTCAATATTTTGCGGGACTATTACAGCAGCGCCTATCAGTATAAAGATGTCACGACTGAGCAGTTCAAGAATCTGTGCGAAAGCATATCGGGAAAAGATCTGGATTATTTCTTTCAGGAATGGATTTACGGGACCTATCGTCCGCGATACGTTTATACCTTCATGAGCGAGCTTGATCCCACGGATAATAAATACTGGAATTTTCTGTACGTGGAACAGGGCCAGACCACTCCCCCTTCGGTTTTTTCCATGCCGGTTGATTTTCTCTTTACTTACGGACCGGGCGACACCGCCACTCAAAATCTTTTCAACGACTCCAAACGGACAACATACATAGTGAAAACCGATAAGGCCGCCACCGATATTACACTTGATCCGGAGGTTTGGATTCTTAAAGCGGCCACCAAATCGAATTGGACCATGCATATTATTCCTTTCCCTCTCGATTCGGGAGAGCAGTATCAAAGTTACGAGGATTCTATCGTTTCGCGCGGCGGTTCCGGGACCAACACTTATTCACTGTTATCGGGAACATTTCCGAGCGGATTATTGCTTGACGCCAATACCGGGGTGATTTTCGGAACGCCGACCAACTACGGCACATTCAGTTTCAAAATTAAGGCCAAGGATCAGTACAGTTCTTACGCCGATTCGATTGACTTTTCCATGACCATCGCCAAATCTCCTTTTACTGCCGGCGATGCCGACAACAACGGGATCATCAATATTCTGGATGTCGCATTTCTTATTAATTATCTTTATAAATCGGGGGCGGCTCCCGCAATAATGAATCAGGCCGATCCCGATCGGAATTGTACAATCAATATTTTGGATGTAAGTTATCTGATAAATTATCTTTACAAGAGTGGTCCGGTGCCGCTTCTGGGCTGTGTCTCTTAATGGCTTCCTTGGATAGGAATCTTCTTGGGCGGTCCTTCCGGGCCGCCTTTTTTAATGGTTTCCCTACGACCCGATCGAATATTTACATTGCCAAGGCGACGAGAATTCTTATTTTATCCTTTGCGGATAATTTACTCGCCGAAAACAGCAGCGTTCGGTAAAATTGGAATGAACGATAAAAGTTATAAGATCGTGACATTCGGCTGTCAGATGAATCTGGCCGATTCCGGCGTTCTGGCGGCCGTCCTCAATGCCCGGGGCTATCGGCCGGCCGAAAATGAGGTCGAAGCGGATATAATCATCCTTAATACCTGTTCCGTGCGGGAAAAAGCCGAAGAACGAGTCTTTGGCCGCCTTGGAGAACTCTGTGGCCTGAAAAACCGCGAGCCGCACAAAAAAATCGCCGTTGTCGGATGCATGGCCCAGAGGTTGGGGGACCGCATAGTGGCGCAGGCCCCTTATGTCGATATTGTCCTGGGAACAGATCAGATGTTCAATCTTCCCAGGATTCTTGAGAATAGCAATGGAACCCCACAGGTCTATACCGAATTCGGCCACGAGGAAATTGAGAGTATCACGCCGGTCCGGGACAGCCGATATACGGCCTATGTGACCATTTCGCGGGGTTGCGGGAACTTCTGCACCTATTGCATCGTGCCATACGTTCGCGGCGAAGAACGATCCTATCCGGCCGATGAAATCGTGAGCCAGATTAAGGGCCTTGTTTCCGACGGTGTTCTTGAAATCATGCTTTTGGGACAGAATGTCAATTCTTACAGGAGCGACGACCTCTCATTTGCGGGTCTTTTGAAAAAGATCGCAGGGGAAACGGGAATTAAAAGAATCCGATTCATGACATCGCACCCGAAGGATTTATCCGAGGAATTAATTTCGGTCCTTGCCTCCGAGCCGAAGATGATGGCACACCTTCACTTACCGCTTCAGTCCGGTTCGGATCGAATTCTTAAGCGAATGGGGCGCCGCTATACATTTGATCATTATTCCAGTCTGGTTTCGAAATTGCGAGGCGCCGTCCCCGATATTTCCCTGACGACCGATCTGATTGTCGGTTTTCCGTCGGAAACCGAAGAGGAGTTTCAGATGACTCTGGAGGCGGCGGAGAAAATACGTTTCGATTCGGCGTTCATGTTCCGTTACTCTCCGAGGGAGGGGACAGCGGCATATCGGTTCGATGATGATGTTCCGGAACAAGAGAAAATCCGACGCCTGACAAAATTAATAAATCTCCAGAAAAAGATCTCCTATGAGAAAAATCAGGAAGAAATCGGTCGGACGCGACAAGTGCTCGTCGATGGATTCTCCCGAAGGAGCGATACCCTGCTGAAGGGGAAAACTGAGGGATTTAAGACGGTTCTCTTTGTAGGCGAGGCCGCGATGATAGGTACGATTCAAAATATCCGCATCACCGAAGCGGACAGTTGGACCCTCCATGGGGAGAAAGAAATCTGATTATGGCCGGGTTAATGTTGTCAGCATTGGGATTACTGACGGTGGTTGGGCTTTCCCTATTTTTGGTCTATCGACTGAAGGTTCTGGTATCTCAAGCCGCGGGCCGGGGATACCTGTTGATCGGCCTGTCCCTGCTGTCACTGGCGGCGGGGGTCAATTTTCTTCAGCATTTTTCCGGCTATCCGAATTGGTTCCTTCAAAATATTTATCAAGCGATCGAAATCGCCAAATTTATTTTGCTGATCCTCGGCGCAGTCTTGACAACTGTCGGCCTGGCCTTGCATTTCAGCTATTTCGGGGACCGTGACCTGGAAGTGGCCAATCAACTGGAAAAATATCGCTTACTAGATAATCTTCAGCAGGACAGCCGGGAACCGTTTCCAATGGCCGAACTCCTGGAAAGAGTACTAAAGACGCTTCTCGGCGGATTGGGCGAGGATGCCGGGGCGATCTTTTTATTGAATCGGACGCAAAGGCAATTCGTCCTGACCACGGCTTCGGGGCTTTCCAAAGATGAAGTCTCCCTTCTTGAATATTATCCCTACGGGCGCAATCTGGTGAGCGAGGCGGTAGAGGAAGAAGCGCCGGCCCTCTCCGCCGATTTTCGCCGCCTTGGAGGTAAAGCCCAATTGGCGGCCTCCCGTTTCCATTCTATTTTGGTCATGCCTCTGATTTCGGGGCGGAACAAACTCGGCGCCCTCCTTCTATTTGCGGAGGATGAGGGGCGATTTTCCCGAGAATACCTGACAATACTGGGGCCGATTGTCAACTGGCTATCGGAAAAAATTGAAGTAAATAGACTGGGGCGGGATCTTGGTAAGAGCCAGCGCGAATTGGAACAGCGCCGTTTTCGCCTCGAGGGATTTTACGAAAAACTGCACAAGATTATAAAACCGGGGACCGAGATTCCGACCCCCGAGAAATTTGCCGAGCGTTGTCTGGGATTGCTTGACGCCGAAGAGGTGTGGCTCCTCGGATTGATAAACGGTCATCTTCAGGTGTTTGGCGGGACCGCTACGGTTGACGGATTTTCCGAGAGTTTCCAGGCGGCTCTGCTTGGTGCAATCGCGAAAAGCAAGCCGGTCATCCTCAATCAGGAGGCCACCGACGAATCGGGCCATCCCTATATTGCACGATCTTCACTCCTATTCCCCTGCGGATCGAAGGGGCCGGCTCTCTTATTGCGCAACGGCGGCGGAGCGATGCATCCCGGGGAAGATGACCTCAAGTTGCTGGAGCTGGTCGCCGGTATGGCCGGCATGGCGGCCGGAAATGCAATTATAAAATCGGCCGACGAAACCCGCGGCCGGAGTTATGAGATAATCAGCCGCGTCCTGCGGATGAAACTTTCAGAAGTCGAAATAGAGAAAGATTTAAAAGAGTTCGTCAGTGAGGCGACCCGAACTGCCCTACCGCAGTCGATATTTATACTTTACAGAAAACAGCAGGAGAGTTACCGGGCCGTCTATTCCAACGCTTCCGGCGAAGGATTGAATGACTTATCGGTGGCTCTGGGCGAGGGGCTCCCGGGACAGGCGGCCATCATAAAGAACGGCGAGATTCATATTGGGGTAGAGGCGGTTGCGGAGAGTCTGGGGAGATACGATGAGGATAATCGGAATATCCTGTTCGGGCTTTTTGGCGAACGACGGCGGCCCGCCATGCATGCCGGTTACCCAATATTCATGGGTGAGCAGGCGGAGTATTTTATGGAAGTTTTCGGTTTTGATGATAGTCCCTCGGAAAACATCGAATGGCATCGACTTATTTCGGTCCTGGTCGGTCTTTTGAATCTCCGCCTTGAAATATTGAAGACCCGAACTATCGGCCAAAGGGCGGTGTCATCAGGGGAATCATTATTAACGAACGATATAATTAACGATTTGAATAACGACCTGGCGGCGATAAGCGGCTTTTGTCAACTGGCGCGGCGCGATCCCAACATGTCCGGCGAAACCGGCGCGGCTCTGGACGCCATTTTGAAATCATCACGGAAAATGGCCGATAGGATAAGATCTTCCGTCCCGGAAACCGGGGAAATCCCGGCGGCGGAAAAGAGCCGGACCGACATCGGCACGGCGATTAAAGAGCACCTGACCCGAAACAGGATATCGGGCGATCTATACATGATTTCCGGGCGCCCCTTCGAGGTGCATCTGAATCTGAATGATGCCGCGCCGATACCCTTTGACCGAGAAATATTCGACCGCTTTCTGGAAAGTTTCAGCCGGGCCTTTACAGCCGGCACCGGGGAAGATGAAATCATCACTTTCAATACCTATCAAAAAGCCGATTACCTTTATCTGGATATTTCCCGCCATCGCAAAAATTTTCCCCCGGTCGAGGCGGTCGCGGGGTTCGGACGATTTCTGGCTCCCCGTGATGTCGAGGGGGACTTGAAAAATGCCGCCTTTATGACCCAACTGATTTTGTTTAACGGCGAATTCGCTTTCGATAAGTTCAGTCAAACGCCATCCTATTATTCCTTTCGGTTCCGTTTGTCTTCGGGCACCGCCACCGCAGACGACAGGTTAAATGGCGAAAGAGCGTTGACAATTCTGGCTGTCGATGATCAAGTAGTCATTTTGGAACTTCTGGCGGCAATGTGCCAATCGATCGGATACCGGATATTGACGGCTCGCAATGGGACGGATGGACTGGTAGTGTTTGAAGCACACCGGCCCGATATTGTTATTGCCGACCTCGTTATGCCCGGTATGTCCGGTCTGGAACTGTCCGGCCGGATAAAGAAAATATCTCCGGATACTCCAATTATAATCATTACCGGCTGGGGGGTAACGGTTGACGGCAGGAAACTGGAAGAGGCCGGGGTCAAATATCTTTTAAACAAGCCCTTTCGCCTGGAGCAGTTGTCGGACCTAATTGAGCAAATAAAAGCTTCCAAGGCATAATTCCCTTTCCCCAATCATTCAGTTTTCACACCAGTTTCCGATAATACAGCCAAAGATAGGAGAATACTGCCTTGCCTCCAAAGATAGATGTTGCCGGTGAAATTACGCGGAATAATGAACTGATGGCCCTGCCTCAGGCAGTTATGAGAGTCCTCGAGTCAGCGGCCAAAGACGAAATCAGCATTGATTCCATATCCGACATAATCGGCGAAGATCCGGCCCTGACGGGCCGTCTTTTAAAAATTGCCAACTCCCCTTTCTATGGCTTGAGTCACAAAGTCAACAGCATTAATCAGGCCGTGATGCTCCTGGGCCTTACAACGGTCAAATGCCTGGCCCTCTCGGCGGCGCTTTTTTCAAAGGATAATCCGAAAAACAGCGTCGGCATTGATGTGCCGGCTCTATACAGCAACTTGATATCGGTGGCGGTAACCTGCCGGAAGCTGGCCATGGCCTGCAATTACAAAGCGCCGGAAAATGCCTTTACCTGCGGTCTTCTTCATGAAATAGGCCTTTTGTATTTTCTGCATCATCATCCCGCGGAGTATCGTATGGCTCTTGCCGAGGCGTCCAAAACCGGCTCGATTCTGGAAGCAGAAAAGAAGGTCTTCGGCGCCACTCATCCTGAAGCAGGGTCGCTCATTGCCGCAAGATGGCGCCTCCCCAATGAAATCGCCTCGGCCATAGGCCATCATCACTTCCCCGGCCGTCAGGAAATAAGCCGATTAGACGAAATCCTTCTTCTGGCGGTCGCTTTGAACCACGAAATTCTACCGGTCGGGCAAAGTTATATAGAGGACAAAATTGCCAAAATCAGTGTTCTTTCAAAGAAACTGAATATCAGCGACGACCACTTGAACGATATCGCACAGAGTATCCCGAAAGAAGTATCCGCTTTTGCCCGCTCCACCGACATCGAAGTCGAAAATATCGAAACGGTCCTGGCCCGCGCCAATCAGGAATTATTTGCCACCTTTATATCAATTCAACGGCTGTTCAAAGAACGGCAGGAGTTGACCCGGAAAATCCTCGACGAAGAACGGGAACGGGGATTGCTCGAGGCGAAGCAGGTGGCGATATCGACCCTTTCGCACTATATCAATAACGCTTCCATGGCCATATCGGGAAATGCCCAGGTGATACGGATGTCGCTCAAGCATAAGACACCCGCCGAACTGGCGGAAATGCTTCCCCGAATGCTTGATATTATCGATCATTCGGTGCACAAGATTGTGGCGGTCCTGGAAGAGATCTCCGATTTAAATTCACTCGATTCCATAGAATTTTACGATCAATCCAAAATTCTGAATATCGATGACCGTCTGGAGCGGCGCCTGGCCCGGCTTCAGAAGGACTCCGGTATCGTGCTTCCGGCTGAGGCCGAAAAGGGAATTAAAGACCTGGCCTCGTAAAGATTCGTGCCGCGATAATTGCCTTGTAATTAGCGCCAAATTCCCCTATCCTGACTCGTGATGAATTTGAATTTCAATTCAAGCGGAAAGGATAGTCTATGAAATTTCAGGCGCGTGCATCAAATATAGTGAAGATCAAGGCCGACGCCCTGATTGTCTTCTGCCGGGAAAATGGCTACGGGAAGGATGATCTCTTAAAATCACTCGATAGAGTTCTGGGAGGAGTAATAAAAAATGCGGCCTCGTCCGAGGAATTTACCGGGAAATCCAATCAGACGTTTATCTTGTATCCGGGCAAACCGGCACTTTCCGCAAGAGTAATTTTGGTGGGGTTGGGCGAAGACAAAAAGGTGAATAGTGACAGCTTTCGCCAGGCCGCCGGAACGGCCTCGCGGCTGACGGCGGTAAAAAAATCGAAAGATGTCGCTTTTTATCTCGGGCAAGGAGAAAAGGACGATGTGGCCCAGGCCATCATTGAAGGTTTTCAACTGGGCCGATTCAACATGCTCGATTACAAGACAGACAATAATAATGGCAAAAGCAAATTGGCCACAGTCAGCATTTATGGGGCATCGGCAGGGCAAATCTCAGGATTCGAAAAAGCGATAAAGAGGGGCGAAATCATCGCCGAAAGCGTCATAATGGCCCGTCGATTGGCCATGCATCCGGGCAATGTGATAACGCCGAATTCTTTCGCGCTCGAAGCAAAAGCAGCGGCGCGGAAGTACGGGCTGAAATGCACTGTCCTCGATGAGAAGAGAATCAAGGCGGAGAAGATGGGGGCTCTCATGGCGGTCGGCCAGGGTTCGGATCAGCCCCCCCGTTTCATCATTCTCGAGCATCGTCGAGGTGGGACTTCAAAACCGGTTGTCCTCATCGGAAAAGGAATTACTTTCGATTCCGGCGGGATATCCCTGAAGCCGTCGGCAGAAATGGATGAGATGAAAGGCGATATGACCGGCGGCGCAGTTATGCTCTCGGTCATTGCGGCGGCGGCCCGTCTGAAATTGCCAATGAATATTGTGGCGCTTGTACCCCTGGCGGAAAATATGCCGTCGGGCCGGGCCCTTAAACCGGGAGATATCGTCAAATCCCGGAAGGGAAAAACGATCGAAATCATTAGTACCGATGCCGAAGGAAGATT
Organism: Candidatus Zixiibacteriota bacterium; assembly: GCA_900498245.1. Lineage (NCBI taxonomy): Bacteria > Pseudomonadati > Candidatus Zixiibacteriota > Candidatus Zixiibacteriota bacterium. The sequence continues at coordinate 2,669,390 of LS998015.1, read as the reverse complement.
GATTCTGGCCGACGCCCTGGATTATGCCAACAAGTTCAAACCTCAGGCGGTCTTGGATATGGCCACTTTAACCGGGGCGGCCCTCTATGTTCTCGGGCACGCCGCCATACCGATAATCGGGAACAATTCGAAATTAATCGGTGCGCTGTGGGGGGCCTCGGAGCGCACCGCGGAGAAAGTCTGGGAAATGCCGCTCTGGGATGAATATCGGGAACAGATAAAATCGAATATCGCGGATATCAAGAATTCAGGGGGACGTCCGGCAGGAACCCTGACCGCCACGGCTTTTCTGGAGAATTTTATCGGCGATTGGCCCTGGGTTCATATTGATATTGCGGCCGTGGATCTCGAAAAAACGGGACGGCCCTATATTCCCAAAGGGGCCACCGGCATCGGCGTTCGTCTCTTGATAGATTTGCTGATGCACTGGAAGAAATTATAGATTAATAAAAACCCCCGCCGCGCGGCGGGGGTTTTTGTTAAGGAAGATCACTGAATTATATTTTTTTCGACCAAGCAGGTGCCAGGTTCATTCCTGGAGATAATATCTGTTTTAGCCCTCCACCTGTTATATTGATAATCCAGACAGTTCCGTCCTGCAGAGCAAAAGTGAGCCATTTGGAATCAGGAGACCATGACAGCGGATAGGTCTGAACCACTTGCCCTGCGTTCGGCCTGTAGACGATAAATTTCTCCGTCAGGTCGGGACTCACGATAAAGATTCCTTGCCCGGAGGCATCATTCTGAATCACGGCGATCCATTTTCCATCAGGCGACCAGGCCGGAGCCGTGGCCCCCGGAAGATACTTGGCTTTGGCCTTCAGTTCCTCGTCGGACAAACTTGTCAGACCGGGCGGCGCCACAACCACTCCGGAAGCTTTGCTATCTTTCAAGTTTTTCAGAAGCACGAAAGCGTAGCGGCCGTCGGGCGCCAGAGTCGGCATGACCGCAAAACGGTCGGCATCCTTCCAGTTTTGCACCATAACCTGCTGTGAACCGCCGGTGGTATCGGAAAGGCACGTTTGATAGTTCGGCATAAGGGCATTTATGGTATTGGCATTCAGGTCCTTGGTAAAGATAATTTTGGAGCCGTCAGCCGACCATTCCGGATGTCTTGAGCCGAGATCATCGGTTAAGCGAAACCACCAATTGGTATTGGTTTTGGCGGAGTCGAGGTACCCTATAAAAATATCATAAACATTATGCCGTCCGCCGAGATTATCCGGCCCCTTCAAATCAACCTGCCCGCGCCGACAGAAAGCGATGCGGCGATTGTCGGGAGCCCACGATATCCGACCGTCGGCATTTTGAGCCGCGACCACCTTAAACTGGTTACTTCCGTCCCAATTCATCACCCAGAGATCACCATCGCGAATGAAAGCAATCTTGCCCAGCGGGGCCCCGATTTGCCCGGCACGATCCGGCGGTAATGTCGGCTGTGCCATAATCAGGGCGGAGCTGAAAAACAGCACCAGAAACGAAAAATGAGACAATTTTCTCAAATTACTCCTCACATTCTGAATGTCCAACTTCCGTACCGGGGGCAAGATAGGAGATATTCGCCGGCTGTCAATGTCATTTTACCAGCGGAAAAATTTCCTGAGTTCAATCTTGGCCCTAAGTCCGGAAAAGTCAATGTCAACGCGGTCGTTTGAGCTATCAGTGTAAGTTAGATACAGCTCATCTCCCGCAGTATTATACGAATGGACATTCTTAAAGTTCAGATACTGGTACTGACCTTCCATGCCCAAAACCATGTCGAAGAACCGGATCGGGTAGTCGATACCGACCGAGCCGTAGAAACTGCCGGCATTGCCCTTAATCGGCTCAGCATTCGCATCGTAGGTCTGGGTGGAGAGATTAAAGGAACTGCTGCCCTGCCAGATATCCCATTTCGCCATGTAATAGCCCCCACCGCCGCCGACCCGAAGGGACAAGGAATTTATATGGCCGTCTTTGTCCGGCGGATTCAAGAGGTAATAATCGAGACCGCCGCCGAAACCAAGAACCTGCATTTCGGAACGGAGATTAAAATCATTCTGGACCCCAAGCGGCTCCACGGCAAAATTATAGTTGCCGGTCGTATTCGAGCCCATTTTGAGCCAATATTCGAAGTTGACTTTGAAAGCCAGTTTTGGCGTCACCATCATTCCGGCATTTATGCCAATCTGGTCGGACCGATAAGCGCCTTCGAGTTTGCCGGAACCGGCGTCAAGTGGACGAATGCGACTATTGGAGTAACTGACAAATAAGTTATTGGGGCTCTTGTCCGGCAGTTTTCCGTAGGCAAAATGAACCGAGAAAAAGCCGATTTTATTCTTCCGGGCGTGCTCCTGTTTCTTTTCCGCCTTCTTAAGGTAATTGGCGACTATTTCGTCTTCCGTCTGACCGAAGGCCGAAACAACTGTCGATACCAGAAAGAGTACCGCTAAGAGAGATACGACTCTTCTGATCATAGATCCTCCTTAAAACCAAAGATTTCGATTGTCTCTTTAATTATCGGAAATAAATAGAGATTCTTTAAAAAAATGCTCTGACGACAATAGTCGTAAGTGATTGTCTATAATGTTATTATGGCGATATAAAATAAAAAAAGGGCAGGGGAGACCTGCCCTTTTTGCAGAAAATCAGATCTTATTTCTGAGTCATATGGCTATAGTCGATGGCCGCCAACTGCTTATACAGGTTGTATCGCTTATAGGCATCTTCCTGGGCCTGTTTTAGAAGCATTTCGGCTCTTTCCGGCATACTCGTCAAGAGGGTTCGGAAACGAACTTCGCCGAGAGCATAATCGCGATAACTGATCGATGGCTCTTTGCTGTCGACCTGTAGGGGATTCTTTCCCTGTTTCGCCAGATCCGGATTGAAACGGTACAGGATCCAGTGGCCCGAATCCACCGCCTTCTTTCCTTCTTCCAGCCCGTGAGCCATATCGATACCATGGGCGATGCAGTGCGAATAGGCGATAACCAGCGACGGCCCTTGGTACTTCTCGGCTTCGACAATCGCCTTAACGGCCTGATTCTGGCTGGCGCCGATGGCAATCTGCGCTACATAGACATTGCCATAGGCCATCATAATCATACCGAGATCTTTTTTCGGAAGCGGTTTCCCGGCGGCGGCGAACTTGGCCACGGCCCCCATCGGCGACGATTTCGACATCTGCCCACCGGTGTTGGAGTAAACTTCGGTATCCAGAACCATTACATTGACATTGCGGCCCGAGGCCAGGACATGATCCAGCCCGCCGAAACCGATATCGTAGGCCCAACCGTCGCCGCCGAAGGCCCAGACCGATTTCTTCACCAAATAATCGGCTAAAGACAGAAGATTCGCGGCGTCGGGGCCGTTGATTCGCGCCAGTTTGCCCTTAAGATCCTTGACCCGGGCGCGCTGCGCTTCAATTCCGGCCTGCGAATTCTGATCGGCGTTCTTGAATTCGTCATACAATTCCGGGAAAATCTTCTGGACCAGTTCGAGAGCGTGCTCGCTCATTTTGTCGACCGCCAGCCTCATACCGAGGGCAAATTCGGCGTTATCTTCAAAAAGCGAATTCGACCAGGCCGGGCCAAGACCATCGGAACGTTTGCAATAGGGGGTGGTCGGAAGATTCCCGCCGTAAATTGAAGAGCATCCGGTGGCATTGCCGATCAGGGCCCGGTCGCCGAAGAGTTGTGATACCAGTTTTATGTATGGGGTCTCGCCGCAACCGGCGCAGGCTCCCGAAAATTCAAAAAGCGGTTTAACCAGCTGACTGCCCTTTACGGTCTCGATATTGTAAAGCGAAGGATTGGTTTCGGGAATGGAAAGGAAGAACTCGAAGTTTTTGGCTTCGGCTGTGCGTAGAGGAAATTGCGGGGCCATATTAATCGCCTTGTGATTCGTCTTATTTCCTTCCGCATCTTTGGCCACCACGGGGCAGGCATTAACACAGACCTCGCATCCGGTACAATCCTCGGGCGCCACCTGAAGCGTGTACTTGTACCCTTCGTACTGCTTGGTCTTTCCGTCAACCGCTTTGAAAGTCTCCGGCGCATTGGCCAGGATTTTACCGTCATAGAATTTCATTCTGATGGCGGCGTGGGGGCAGACAATCGAGCAGATACCGCACTGGATACAAAGTTGCTCATCCCAGACCGGGATTTCGACGGCGATATTCCGCTTCTCGTACCGGGTCGTGCCGGTCATGAAAGTCCCATCATCCGGCATGGCCGAGACCGGGACCGTATCGCCTTTTCCGGCAATGATAGTGGCGGTTACCTTGCGGACAAATTCGGGGGCATCTTTGGGAACCAGCGGGGGTTTCTTAATCTTGCTGGTGGCCCTATTCGGATACTTCACTTCGTGGATATTGCTGACGGCGGCGTCGACGGAGGCATAATTCATCTGGACCACTTTTTCACCTTTGTGGCCGTATGTCTTTTTCAGGGCATCCTTGATCGCCTGTATGGCTTCCTCACGGGGCAGGATTCCGCTGATGACAAAGAACGCCGTCTGCATGATCATGTTGATTCGTCCGCCCAAGCCCAATTCTTTCGCGAGACTGATGGCGTCGATAACATAGAATTTAGCCTTCTTTTCTATAATCTGCTTCTGCACCTCAATCGGGATATTGTCCCAGACTTCATCGGGCCCGAAGGGGCTGGTCAGGAGGAAGGTTCCGCCGGGAACCAGCGGAGAAAGCATGTCATACCGTTCCAGGAAGGAGAAATTGTGGCAGGCGACAAATTTGGCCGAACTGATTTGATACGGGCTCCGAATCGGTTTTTTACCGAAACGAATATGCGAGACGGTTACGGCTCCGGCCTTCTTGGAATCGTAAACGAAATATCCCTGAGCATAATTGGAGGTATTCTCGCCGATGATTTTGATGGAATTCTTATTGGCGCCGACCGTCCCGTCGGAGCCGAGTCCGTAAAACAGCCCGCGAAAAACCTCATCCGGCTCGATATTGAAACTGTAATCGACATCGAGACTGGTTTTGGTGACATCGTCGGTTATGCCGACCGTAAAATGATTTTTCGGTTTGGCGGCCTTCAAATTATCATAGACCGCCTTGGCCATAGGGGGATTGAATTCTTTGGAACTCAAACCATAGCGACCCCCGACAACCAGCGGGAATGACTTGAACGGCGCCGTGCCGCCTTTCACGCCTTCACTGATGGCCGCCTGTACATCGGTGAACAGGGGTTCGCCGACCGATCCCGGCTCCTTGGTACGATCGAGGACGGCAATCTTCTTGACGGTCTTGGGCAGGGCCTTAAGAAAAGCATCCACGGAGAAGGGCCGATACAGACGAACCTTGATCAAGCCGACTTTCTGTCCTTTACCGTTGAGATAATCGATCATTTCATGCATCGTTTCGCCGCCGGAGGCCATTATGACGGCCACACGGTCGGCCTGCGGATGTCCGTAATAATCGAAAAGATGATATTTCCTTCCAACCACTTTGGCAAAGCGGTTCATTACATCCTGTACTATGGCGGGGGCCTTCTGGTAATATTTATTGACCGTTTCGCGAGCCTGGAAAAATACATCGGGATTCTGCGAGGAGCCCTTAAGAGTCGGGTGATCCGGACTCAGGGCGCGCTGGCGGTGGTTTTCCACCGCTCTTTCGTCTATTACGGCGCGCATATCGTCAAAATCAAACTGCTCGATTTTCTGTTCCTCGTGGGAGGTGCGGAATCCGTCGAAAAAGTGCATGAAGGGAACATGGCTTTCCAGAGTCGCGGCATGCGCGATAAGGGCCATATCCATGACTTCCTGCACCGATCCCGATGCCAGCATTCCGAATCCGGTGGAGCGGGCCGCCATGACATCGGAATGATCACCGAAGATGGAAAGGGCGTGCGTGGCGACCGTTCGGGCGGAAATATGAAAAACGGTCGGGGTCAATTCGCCGGCGATTTTAAACATATTCGGAATCATCAGAAGCAAACCCTGAGAGGCCGTGAAGGTCGTCGTCAGAGCGCCGGCCGTGGCCGCCCCATGAACGGCTCCGGAGGCGCCGCCTTCGGACTGCATCTCCACCACGTTCGGGATCGTGCCCCAGATATTGGTTTCCAGGTCGGCCGATTTGGCATCGGCAATTTCCCCCATATTGGAGGAAGGTGTGATCGGATATATCGCTATTACTTCGCTTAAAGCGTGGGCTACATAGGCGGCGGCCGAGTTCCCGTCAAGGGTAATCATGCTTCTCTTCTTGGCCGATTTGGCCGCGGAGGCCGCCTTTTTCGTGGACAATTCTGTCTTGTTTGGCATAATATCTATCTCCAGTTTTTATATCTTATTTAATCTTCTAAAATTTATACACCTAGATCGTCTTGGGCAGAGTGATATTTCGCTGGCCCTGGTATTTCCCTTTCTTGTCCTTGTAGGACGTCATGCAAATTTCATCGGCCCCGAGGAAAATAATCTGGGCAATTCCCTCGTTGGCGTAGATTTTGGCGGGCAGGGGAGTGGTGTTGGAAATTTCCAGAGTGGCGTGACCTTCCCACTCGGGTTCGAAAGGGGTTACATTGACAATAATGCCGCAGCGGGCGTATGTCGATTTGCCGAGACAGATGGTGATGACTTCGCGGGGAATCTTGAAATATTCCACGGATCGGGCCAGCGCGAAGGAGTTCGGGGGAACCAGAATCGACTTGGCACGAACATCAACAAATGAGCCGGTGGAAAAATTCTTGGGATCTATTATGTCGGAATTGACGTCGGTGAAAATCTTGAATTCATCGGCAACACGAATGTCATAACCGTATGATGACAAACCGTAACTCACGCCCTTCTTGATCTGTTTGGCGGCGAAGGGCTTAATCATCTCATGCTTGAGCGACATCTCCTTGATCCAGCGGTCTGACTTGACAGGCATTTCTTCTCCTAATTCCAAAAAATCAAAAGGGCAATATACTACCAGTTTCCAGTCAAGTAAACCACTTTTTGGAGAAGCGCCTCCGCTCAGGAAGGAGCGTGCGTTTTTCTCCAGCAAATCATCTGGCCGATATTATACTTGTTAAATATCTCCAGAAGTTTCTCTTCGGCTTCCTCCAGCACCAATCGAATCGGGCACTCCTTATATTTTTCGCAACAGTCGACCTCGTGAAGGCATCGAATCAAATGATAAGGACCCTGAATGATTTCGACAATTTCGCGAATGGTGACTTCATCGGGATTCTTGGCGAAGGTAAATCCGCCCTTGACACCGCGATGAGAACGAACCACTCCCGCCTTTGTCAGGTTTTGAAAAATTTTGGCGAGAAACTTCTCGGGGACATCTTGAGATTGGGCGATTTCCGATAAAGGAACCACCCGATCCCGCTCCTGCTCGGCCAGATAGATTACCCCCATAATTCCGTATTCTTCTGCTCGAGTGAACTGCATCTTACACCTCAGTTTGGTTCAGGTCTCCATGGCAGGCCCAAACTGATTAAAAACGGTATTCTCAGTCTTCAATAAAATTATAACCAAAAGCATAGTCGTTGTCAACAAAATATTGTTATTTTTTTCACAATATCCCTGATATTAATATCGGTATTCTTTTGTCTTACATAATGATTTGCTCCAAAAAGAATTTTAGATATATTACCTCTTTGGCCGTAAAATATGTGCTTCGGCCGTGCGGAACGGGCCCAAGAGAAAAGGTTTGACAGAGATTTATGTTCGAGAAATTCAGAAACGCCAGGGCAACACTATCAGCCTACTCGTCGGATGCTTCCATTTATGCCATTCGGCCGATTTCTGTAATATCTCCCGATAGCGCCGAGGAAATTGCAGCAGCCGTATATGCCGCACAGAAAGCCGGTATCTCAGTCACGGCTCGCGGCGGCGGAACCGGCCTTTCCGGCGGTGCCATTGGCCCCGGGATAATCCTCGATTTCGGAAATCTACGATCCATACTGGAATTTGACGCGATCAATGGAAAAGTAAAAACGGAGCCCGGAATTATCTTTGAAGAGTTGAATCTGGCACTCAAAAAATATAACCTTTTCTTCCCGCCGGATCCGTCATCAGGTGATTCCTGTCAGATTGGCGGTATGATTGCCAATAATTCTTCGGGTCCCCGATCGGTTAAATACGGTCTGACATCCGATTTCGTGGAGGAAATTTCCATCGTAAAGCCCGATGGTAAAACAACTCTTTTAAAAAAGATTCCGGCCGGTTCAAGTGAAGTCAATAATTTCTATCTTTATAATCCTGAATACCGAAAAGCATTTGAACTGATTGAAGGAAACCAGGAATTAATTCTCGATAGATGGCCCCGGCTCAAAAAAAATTCCGCCGGTTACAATTTGCGGGTTATTGCCGAGGACCTGACAAGGGGAATTCTTAATTTCCCCGCTCTTATTGTCGGTTCGGAAGGAACGTTGGGCCTCGTGGCTTCCGCCACTCTTCGTCTGCTCCCGATTCCCCGGGAAATCCTCACCTGCCGCCTTTATTTTCATTCGCTGGTGGAGGCCGGGCGGGCGGTCAAAGATATTCTCACTCTGGCGCCGTCAGGGCTGGAAATTGTGGATGGCTCCACTCTTAAATTAATCGGGCGAGAGAGATTCAATATTCCCGGGGAAGCGGCCGCCCTGTTGCTCGTGGAATTTGATGAAGAGGTTTTGGCCAAAAGAGGTATCTTCACGCGATTGGTGTCAAGGCTTGATCTTGTTACGCCGCCCGAGTTCGCTGAAAACGCTGAATCGGCCGGGGATCTCTGGAAGGCCCGAAAAGCAATTGTGCCGACCCTGTACCGTCATCACCCCCAAAAGCGTCCCCTGGCACTTATCGAGGATATTTCGATTCCCCCCGAAGAGGTCCCGTCGTTTATCGATTACGCGGTCAATTTATTCGAAGCGCACCATCTGACCTACGGCATTTTCGGACATATCGGCGATGGTAATCTTCACATAAGACCGCTCTTTGATTTAAACGATCCCGCCGACAGAAACCTGGCGGAGAAGTTGTATTATCAAGTGTACGATCGCGTGATTTCGCTGGGCGGATCGACTACCGCCGAGCATGCCGACGGTCGCCTGCGGGCCGCCCTGGTTAGAAAAATGTACGGCGAGGAAATCTATGACATCTTCCGCAAAATAAAAGACCTTCTGGATCCGGACCATCGTTTTGCCCCCGGGGTGATCATCAGCGATACCCCTTTTACGGTCAATATCGATTACGAAAAAATCAGATCGTATTGCGCCGCCTGCGGCAAGTGCAATGGATACTGCCCGGCTTATGATATTTTCCACCGCGAAGATTTTTCTCCGCGGGGCTGGCTGCGCATGATCAATCAATCGGGAGAGAAAAGAAAGAATCTCACTCGGTATCTTTCATACTGCTTGAACTGCAAGAACTGCGCGACTGTTTGCCCGGCCGGGGTCGATATCGCTTCCGAGATAATCAAATACAAAGAGGTAAAACCATCATTTGTTTCCAAAATGGCCACCGGTTTCGCCAACACCGAAGGGCTCCTCAGTCTGTCATTAAAAATAAGCCGGGTAGCCGAACCTCTCATATCCAGCGGGGCCGGCAGAAGCCTCCTGGCCATATTGGGAAAACCGGTGGCGGGTCTGGACCGAAGCGCTGTCTTCCCCAAAATCGCCCCGAAAAGCATTCGTCAGCGATTCCCGGAACGGATTGATGACAAGGGAGACGTTGCTTTCTTCCATGGCTGTGCCGACAATTTGCTGGTTTCCCGGGTCGGCGAGGCGGTATTCAAGGTCTTTGACCGGCTCGGAGCAAAAGTCTCAATCCCGGAGCAGAAATGTTGCGGTTTGCCTTATGAAGTTTACGGGCATCGCGATAACTTGATGGCAAAAGCAAAATTCAATATCGATAAATTGGAGCGATTTCAAGCTGTCATTACCGGCTGTGCGTCCTGTCTTCTGCGATTGAAGGATTATAAGGAATTATTTGAAGAAGATGACCCGTATTATCGAAAGGCCGAAGCGCTGACCGAAAAATGCTTCGATATTAGCCAGTATATATTGAATCTCAATCCAGATTTTGAGATATTTTCGTCCGACCGCCTGGCCCGTGTAACCTACCACAATCCCTGTCATCTTCGGGCCGCGGGACTGCATAATGAGCCGCAGAAACTTTTACGCCGCCTGAACAATCTTGAAATTGTCGCTCCGCTATATCCGAACAGATGCTGTGCCCAGGCGGGGTCCTATGGGTTCCTTCATTTCCAGGAATCGAAACAGATGTTTTCGAAAAAGAAAGAGGATTATGCGGGGATTGAGGCCGAATATCTGGCGACCTCGTGTCCGGCCTGCCAGATGAAGATTCGCGCCGAAATGGGGAATAAATTCAATGTCGTCCACCCCGTCGAAATCCTTGCCGAGCGGTTGAAATAAAACTATTTTTCCATCAAATTAATAATGGATCTGAAAAATGGCTGAAAATAACAAAAAGGAAAAAGGACTTCTCGTTGTCTATACCGGCGACGGGAAGGGAAAAACCACCGCCGCCCTCGGGATGACGGTGCGGGCGGTCGGTTACGACTGGAAAGTTTGTATTATCCAGTTCATCAAGGGAAGCTGGAAGTACGGCGAACTCGATGGTATCAAAAAACTGGCTCCCAATGTGGAATTGAACGTGATGGGGGAGGGCTTTGTCGGGATAATTGACGATCAGAAGTCGATTGAAATTCATCGCGCCGCCGCCCGCAAAGCCTTCGAAACCGCGCTGGAAAAGATGGCTTCAGGGAAATATGAATTGGTTATTCTGGACGAATTGAATGTGGCGGTGAACCTCGGCTTGATTACGCGCGACGAACTGGAAGAAATCGTAAAAAAGAAGCCGGAAAAATTGCATCTGGTTATCACCGGCAGGGGGGCCATCAAATGGCTTATCGATCAAGCCGATCTCGTGACCGAAATGAAAGAAATCAAGCATCCCTACCAGAAAGGGATTCTGGCTCAGAAGGGTGTCGATTTTTGAGAATTGCCGTTACAGGAGCTACAGGCTTTATAGGGCAAAATCTAATCCGCGCTCTCGCCTTGACCGGCAACGAAATAATCGGCCTGGCGCGTCATACCTCCAAAATCCAAAGTCATCCGACGAATGTTCGCTATATGGCCGCCGACATCAATGATGCAGAATCTTTGCCCCGAACCCTGCAGAAAGTAAATGTAATCTATCATCTCGTTGGTATAATCGCGGAAACAAAAGAACTGACTTTCACCGGGACGGTTGTGACTGGAACGGAGAATATTATTGCGGCTTGTAAGAGTGCGGGAGTCGGCAAAATAATTTATCTCTCCGCTCTGGGGACAGGATCGGATGCGATGGGCAAGTATTTCCGATCTAAATGGGAAGCGGAAGAAAAAATACGAAATTCCGGTCTTGAATATGCAATAATCAGGCCCTCCGTGGTCTATGGCCCCGGCGATAGATTTATCAACATGCTCGCCAGAATGATAAAATACTTTCCGGTTACGCCGATTCCTGGAAGCGGCAGAATGCGGCTTCAGCCGATTTACGTAGAAAATCTTACCGCCTTATTGGTTTCGATTCTTGATTCACCCGGGGCGTGGGGGAAAACGCTGGAAATAGGCGGGCCGGAGGCCCTTGAATACCGGCAGATGATTGCCATCATTAAAAAGGTATTGAACAGAAGGCGGCCCAATATTTATATTCCTCTCCGATTGATGAAATTGAGCGCGGCAGTGTTGGAGTCCTTTATGAAGCCGTCCCCTTTAACTCGCGACCAGATCGGGATGCTCAGCCGTGACAATATTTGCGACAATCGGGAACTTCTGAATGTTATTGACATTAAATTGACCAGAATGGAAAATGATCTGAAAGAATATTTGAGGTAGAAATGTCGGAAAAAGAATATGATATCATCGTCATCGGGGGCGGACCGGGCGGACTGACGGCCGGTCTCTATGCGGCCCGAGCCAATCGCAAGACTGTGTCGATCGAGAAATTTCAGCCCGGCGGGCAAATTGCCAATACGGAAGAAGTTGAGGATTATCCCGGTTTCGAACATATTATGGGAGGAGAACTGGCGCAAAAGATGGCGGATCACGCCAAGAAATTCGGACTGGAAATAGTCTCTGATGAAGTCACCGAAGTTTACAGCGAGGGGAAATATAGAATGGTGATGACGGCTTCGGGCGATGTTTACAGGGCCAAGGCCGTAATTATTTCCACCGGCGGTTCTCCCAATCATATAAATGTCCCCGGTGAACGGGAATTCGCCGGCCGGGGCGTCTCTTATTGCGCTATCTGCGACGGGGCCTTTTTCAAAAACCAGGTCATCGCCGTGGTCGGTGGAGGAGATGCCGCTGTCGAAGAGGCGATGTTCCTGACCAAATATGGAAGCAAAGTTTATCTGATTCACCGTCGTGATGAACTTCGTGCCCAGAAAGTGATTCAAAATCGGGCCTTCGCCAATCCCAAGATGGAATTTGTCTGGGATACAGTGGTCGAATCAATCAACGGCGAAAATAGAGTCAAATCTCTATCGTTAAGAAGTGTCAAGACCGGGGCAACTTCAACCCTCGAAGTAGGCGCCATTTTTATTTTTGTCGGTTTCGTTCCCAATTCCAATATTACCCGCGAGCCGCTGACAAAAGATAAGAATGGTTATATTATCACCAATGACCGAATGGAAACTTCGATAAAGGGAATATTCGCATGCGGTGATGTCCGAAGTCAATTGGTACGGCAGATAACTAACGCCGTCGGTGACGGAACCACGGCCGCCATGGCCGCCGAAAAATATATCGAGGAACTTGACGATTAGGGAAATCTTTATTATTATATCTTAAGAACGAGAAAAACCTTCTTCGCCATACGTAGTTAATGGCATGTGCCACAGTGCCATATGACTGCACAATATATGAACAGGTCTGCATAAGGGCTTTTATTATTCCTGCCTTTCTGGAAGCCGAAATATGACCCTCCGAACCCCATGGTTCGAAATTGGATAGAGATATATAAATTGTGAACGACAGGTTTTATTGCTCAAGAATAGGCATATATATTGCTGAAAAATTGTTAAGAACCTGAATCTTCCCTGAGTTGTTAGAGATTTAGGGAGTGGTGTGTGCTGGCTATCCAGCCACCTGACGTTAGAGTCGGGCATCCCCCCTCCACCACTCCCTATAATTTTGTCTTATTTCTTTGTTCCCCATTAATCAATAAGTCATATCCTGCCGATAACCGGTATGAAAACTGAAACGATAGCCTTTTTTCTACGGGTAGACAGGAAATGCTGAAAATAAAAGGGCCGGGCCTGCTGATAAGAATCTCCCACCTTATTCTCATACAAATTATTTTCGTCTTCGCGGCTCTGGGGTTGGTGCTTTTCAATGCCACCGATGACAGCTCTGTGATTCAGCACTATCAGCAGCAAGGGCAGAGAATTTATTCCGGTTCAACCGAACTTGCCCGGGAATTGAATCGCCATTATCCCGTCTCACCCGGCGATACATCGCAGGCTTTCGCCGCCCGCCAATTTCTTAGCACCCATAATTTGAAAGGCGAGGTGGGTCTTTTGAAGCATGACATCGGTGAGAACAGAGATACTCTTGTATATCTGGCATCCTTTGGGACCGATAATAGCCGGCTGGCCGATTTATCCGAGATTCAAGCATCATCCGTTTTCAATCTTCTTCGGGCCTCGGACCGGCCCTACCAGACGACCATCAGCGGTGAGGGAAGATATATATCATATTTGATAAAGCCCCAGGACGCAGACCAGAAATATGCCTTGATTATCACGGTTCCAAATGACCTTTCCAGCGATGTTAAGAATAATCAGGCCGAATTGTTGTTTGTTTTGTTTCTCATTTCCGCCCTTATATCACTCTTGATAATCAATCTTATCTTTCGCGGTATCAAAAGACCCCTGTCCCGTTTGACGGAGGCGTTCGAGAAGACTGCTGACGGCGAGGAGCACTATATTGGGGAGAAAGCCGGAGATAAAGAAATTCAGCGGCTGACAGACGCTTTCAATAAAATGTCGCAGAGTTTATCGGAGAAACGGCGCAAATTATCGGCGGCCAACCGGGAGCTCCTTAAGGCCAATAAATCCCTGATCGACTCCGAATCGATCCTGACCGCCCTGGTCGATTATTCGCCCGATGCCATTATTGTCACCGATCTCGATGATCAGGTCATAATTTACAACCAGCAGGCCGGACAGGAATTAGGTTACAATCAGACGGAAATGCTCGGCAAAAAAATAGGCAACCTCCTGACCGTGCCCAAGGAGCGCAAGTCGCTCGACGATACCTTGGGGGTGGGGGTGCATCCCGAGGCCCAGGAAATCATCTGCCGCCGCCGCGACGGCAGCCGCTTCCCGGCGCTTCTTATTCATACCGCCCTCGGGCCGGAAGGATGCAATCCGATCGCCATGCTTTATTTCATAAAAAATATCTCGGAAAGCGACAATTATCAGGAGATGATCCTAAAATTGGATCGGGTCGCTTCACGGGGGAAAATGGCGCGCGATATCGCCCACGAAATAAATAATTACCTGGCTGTCCTGCAGGGCAATCTGGAACTGGTGTCCATGATTCTGCCCCAGGGCGATACGGACAAGATCGAGAAGAAAATCAATATCATGAAAGACACGGTCGCCAAGATCGTGAATTTTACGGATGGACTGACACAATTCAGCGATGAGAACAGCGAATTCCGCCGCGCCGATCTTAATCAACTGGTAGAGAACCTGGTGGCGTTCCTTAAGCCGCAGAATAAATTTGATGAAATTCTCATCGGGACCAATCTCGGCGATAGTTTGCCGCTGGTGGAAATCGATGCCGCTCAGATCCAACTGCTTCTGGTGAACCTGATTTACAATGCCGCCGAGGCGATGGAAAGTTTCGATGGGACCCGCTGGATAATCGTCTCGACGTCGCTGGATGACAGCGGTGAATGTTTTTATTTGAAAGTTGCCGACAGCGGTCCCGGAGTCGAACCCGATGATATTCCCAAATTGTTCGTTAATCGGTTCAGTACCAAGCGCAAGGCCAACGGTCTGGGTCTTATTACATGCAAAAACGTGGTTCAGAACCATCGAGGTGAAATCGCTTATCATACCGGTGACGAATCAAAAGCGATTTTTGTCGTCAAGGTGCCGGTAAAACATCAGGCGGAAGCAAAAGAATCCGCCCCGGCGAACGCCTCGGCCGCCAAATAAATTTATTGACCCCGCCTCTTGATTAGCCTAATTTAACGCCATGCCTGAACCCGGATCCGGCCGTCTTATCTCTGGCTTAAAACTTCGTTTTGCTGTTATTATAATCGCACTTTTGGGCGTCCTTCTTTTTGTCCTGACGTACCTGGGTATTCAGAAAAGCCGGAGTGACAGTTTCGAACTGGTGCGCCGTCAGGGCGCCGCCCTGCTCGAGAGTCTGACCCTTTCTTCTGATAACGCCATCAAAGCCAATTCCCTCTTCGATCTTCTGGTGCAGGAAAAATTTTCGGATCTGGCGTCATTTATCGAGGAACGGCCCGCGATGAATTATTCCTCCGCAGAGCTGGCCGATATGGCTTCCCGGTATGGCGTCGATGCTATTCTCATTTACGATAATAAACTCAATGTGAGGGCCGCCGGGGCCAGGGGATTATTTGTCGGCCTGGCGCAGATTGATTCTTCCATCGCCCCGCAGGTCGATTCCCTCTGGGGCGATTCCCTGGATGATGTCGATTACGAAATTCCGTCGGCCGGAATCATCGAACCTCCCTCGATGTACTTTCTCAAGAAAACCGCCGACCGTAAATTCATGATCGCTATGGTATCCGACGCCCTCTTCTATTCTTCGGCCAAGAAAGATATCGGTATCGGGTACCTGGTGCAGAATATCGCTCGGGAAGTCGGCATCGAATATATCCTGTTTCAGAACGAAGACGGGATCGTCTTTTCATCGCGGCGTATCGGCCCGATTTTGAAAATTGATAATGACCCTTTTTTAAAAGGAGCGCTGCAATCGGATACGGTCCTCTCCCGGGTCTATATGCTGGGGGACCGTAAGGTCCTGGAACTGGTCAAACCCTTTTCATCGGTGGAGTATAAGGCCGGGCTTTTCCGCCTTGGACTGTCTCTGGAAAAATACAATGAAATTGTCGGCGGATTCGACCGTCAGATGATCGCCATGAGCGTTGTCATCTTCGCCGTCCTCATTTTTGTCATTCTATACTTGCAAGGGAAGCAGAAGCGCGTTTTTCTGGATCGCTCCTTCCGGCGAATGAAGTCTCTATCCGAAAAGGTCTTTGACAGTATCAATTCCGGACTGGCGGTACTATCGGCGGACGGTACCGTGGAACTGGTCAATCGTCAATTCCAGGAAATATTTGATATAAAAGAAGAAGATATCATTGCCCGTAACTGGTCCGAAATGCCGTTCAAAGATGTCATACCTTTCGAGAAAACGCTCTCCGGCCGTCAATCTCAAGGGGAAATGGAGTCGCTTCTGAATCTGCCTTCAGGACGAAGGTTTTTACTGATAAATATCGCCCGGCTCCATGAGGCCGACGGCAGAGATACCGGGGCCGTGGCGCTGGTGTATGATTATACCCGGATAAAGGAACTGGAAGAGACCTCCCGTCGCCGGGAGCGTCTGACCGAGTTGGGGGACCTCGCGGCGGGGGTGGCGCATGAGATAAGGAACCCGCTGAATGCTATTTCTATCGCGGCGCAAAGACTCCTGGCGGAATTCGAACCGAAGGAGGGAAGTGAGGAATTTCGGGCCTTTGCCGGTCAGATAAAGGCGGAAGCCAATCGCCTGAACGACATCGTGACTCGCTTCCTGGCCCTGGCCCGGGGACAGATGAAAGATCTCCCGACTGTCAATTTAAGCGCCCTGGTCGACGATATCTGCCGACTTTTTAATCTTGATATTAATGAGCGGCGCATTTCATTCGATTCCAAAATTGAACCAGAAATATATCTTTCCGGCAATGCGGATCGGCTCAAGCAGATGATTATTAATCTGATCAGGAATTCGCTGGAGGCCTGCCGGCCCGGGGCGGGACGAATTTACATTGGATTGCGGAAAGAGAATGACGAACCGATTCTTACCATCGTCGATAACGGTTCCGGCATTCCCGAAGAGTTGCGAAGCAAGATATTCAATCCTTATTTCACGACCAAAAATACCGGGACCGGACTGGGCCTGGCTATTGTACATCAGATTGTCGAGGAACATCACGGGCGGATTGAAATTATATCGCCGCCTTCCGGCGGGACCGAATTCCGCATAATTTTCCCAAAATAAAAAAAACGGCGACTATAAGCCGCCGTTTATCAAGCATTATATCTTCGCAGTTATTGCTGCGGAGCCGGCGTGGACGGGATCTGTTTCTTGATCCAGGCCGTACTGACCGACTTCGGCCGGGTGATGGCAGTACCCACGGCCCGGTTGATAACCAACTGCGAAAGCATTCCCATGGCACGCGATACCGCAAACAGCACCGTGTAGTACGGGAATTCGGTCAAGCCGAAATGATAAAGCAGAGCTCCGGAACCGGCATCGACATTCGGCCACGGATCTTTGACCTTGCCCTGTTCTGCCAGGACCTTGGGGACAATATCAAAGACCTTGGCGACCAGCTGGAAGACCGGATCGTCGGCAATATATTTCTTGCCAAAAGCCAGGAAAGCATCGAAGCGCGGGTCGGTGATTCGGAGAACGGCATGGCCGTAACCGGGAATTACCTGACCGGAATTGAGGGTATCCCAGGCGAACTGGCGCAACTGCTCATCGGACGGCACTCCGTTGAATTTCTTCAGCACTTCCAGAATCCAGCCCAGGCATTCCTGGTTGGCCAGACCGTGCAATGGGCCGGCAAGGCCGTTCAGACCGGCGGAAACGGCATAGTAAGGATCGGACAGCGCCGAACCGACCGTATGGCAGGAGAAAGCGCTCACATTGCCGCCCTCGTGGTCACTATGCAGAGTGAGGTAGAGGCGCATCAGTTTCACGAAATTGCCGGTTTTATCCTTGATGCCGAGCATATGAGCATAATTGGCGCCCCAGTCCAGGTCCTTCTTGGGAGCAATTCGATTCCCTTTTTTGAATCTCATCCGGTAAATGCCGGCCGCAATCACGGGAATACGGGCGAGCATATTCAGAGCGTCTTCCAGAGCCGGTTTCCAGTAATCATCTTTTTTCATCCCGGCATCATACATTTTCCGGAATTCCGATTCCTTTTCCATAACCAATATGGCGGTGTCCAGCATGGCCATCGGGTGCGAATCTTTCGGCATCGCTTCCAGCACTTTCCAGACATAGGCCGGGACCTTGGCCCGGTCGGTCAAGTCCTTCTGAAGAGCCTTGAGGGCGGCCTTATCGGGCAGTTCCCCGGCTATGAGCAGGTAGAAAATTTCTTCCGGCAGTTTCTCGGTGAGGTCCTTGATAGGGATACCGCGGATGATCAGGCCGGTGTCGGGATTTACGACCGATGTATCACAGATCATTCCTTTGACTCCGCGCATGCCGCCGTAGGCCTGGGCGATATTAACGTCGGAAATCTTGATGTCGCCGTGATTCTTGGTGATATTCTTGATTTCGTCCTTGAGGCCGGGGATTATCTCCGCCAGTCTCTTCTGCAGGGTTGCCATAAAAATCTCTCCTTTATTAATTTATTGATTAAAGGCATCTAAGTCCGCTTTTCTTGCTTGTGAACTGATTCACATTCTAATTTTATATATAATACTTCCTCCGAATTGGATTGTCAATAATTCAAACTAATTTATTCCTAATTTCGGGGATTTTTGCCGAAGTAATTTGGTGTTTTAGCCTCGATAGTATCAATCGATTATTAAAGCGCACATTCAGGATAAATTTTGTGGATATTCTTGAAGCCGTTGTCATACAAACATCTTGCCGGGGTTTAGCAGGTTTTCAGGGTCGAAGATTGACTTTATTTCCTTCATCCATCGCAGTGTCGGAGGATCGAATTCCAGCGGCATAAACTTCTTTTTAGTTAACCCGATTCCATGCTCGCCGGTAAGCGTTCCTCCCAATTCAAGGGTTTTTCGAAAGAGTCTGCCGATCCCTTCATCGATATAGGCATGAACATCTTTATCCTCTTGCCGGACAAGGAAATTGACATGAAGGTTACCATCCCCGGCGTGACCATATGAATTTATCCGAAGCGGGTACTCATGGGCCATCTGCGCCACAAAATTGACCAATTCGGGCAATTTCGACGGCGGCACGGCGACATCTTCGGAAATTTTTTCTCTGGCCGAGGCTTTTACCGCTTTGGACAGGTTGCGCCTTATTTTCCAGAGTTTTTCGGCCTCTTCGCGGTCGTATTCGAGTTTCAGCAAAGAGGATTTATTGGTCCTGCAGACGGCCTCAATTTCCTCCGCTTCCGTAGCGGCTCTATGACCCGATGTTTCAAATAAGAGGATAGCGGCTGCCCGGGCGATTTCCACCGCTCTCTCGTATTCCATAGAGCAGGCCACGGCGTCTCCGTCCATATATTCCATCACCGCCGGTACAAGACCCCTCCGGGTAATTTCCGCAACCGCTTTGGCGGCATCTTCAGGTTCGGGAAAAGCCGCCAGAATGGTCGGGCCGGTTTGCGGAACGTCTATCAGGCGAAGCGCAATTTCGGTGATGGCGGCGAGCATCCCTTCGGAGCCGACCAAGATTCCTTCGAGATTAAATAATTCGCTTTCGGCATAAACTCCGGTCATCAATATTTCGCCTCCGATTGTGACTCCTTTCAGGCCGATCACATAATCTTTGGTCACCCCGTATTTCTTGCAATGCAGTCCCCCGGCACATTCGGCGACATTGCCTCCCAGAGTCGATTCATCATAGCTGGCCGGATCGGGGGGATAAAAGAGCCCTTTTTCCTCCGCCGCTCTCATCAGATCGAGAGTAATTACTCCGGGCCCGCAATAGGCCAATTTTCGTACGGGATCAATTTCAAGTTTTTTCAGATGCTGCAGGGAAAGAACCAAACCGTCCGGCACTGGTACACATCCTCCGGTATATCCAGTTCCGGCACCCCGCAAGACAATCGGAACCCGGCCCTCTCGGCACAGATTAATGGCTTCAATGACATCGCTTTCATTTTCCGCGAAAAAAATAGCGGGCGGGGAGACCCGGATTTCGGACGCGTCTCGTGCGTAGTCCGGCAATGAGTCCGTATCGAGAACGACTTTCGACCCGAATTTTTCGAAAAGTGATTTGAAAAACGACGAATTAATCTCGGGCATTTTTCTAATATCACCCGATCCTTGTCAGGAACCGGAATCCTTCTTGCTGGCGTCCTTATATGATGACGACCGGTGATCGGTTATATAAAAGCCGGAACCCTTGAATAAAAATCCTGCTCCGGCCGAAACCAGACGATGGGTCTTTCCTTTACAATTGGGACAGGTTTCAATCGGCGGATCGGTGATCTTTTGGAATTCCTCAAATTCGTATCCGCATTTGGGGCATTTATACTGATATGTCGGCATAATCTCACTGGCTCCTAAAGCAGCGTCTAAGTTGCTTTTCTTGTCTCAGCAATTTTTAACAATCATCCCGGATGTAAGTTCCAGCCATAAATGCGGCAAAGGAGAGAAGGATTTTTGACCTTCTCTCCATATGCTTCGGCATTTTATCGCTTAGATGGGGAAATCTCTTTTAACCGGTCCGGCTTCCACGATATCATCGGGGCAGCCGTCGCGGAATTTCTTGAAATTCTCGATAAAAAGCGACCCCAATTGCAGATATTTATCTTTATACGCGGCGCGGTCATCCCAGGTGTTAATCGGGTTCAGCACTTCCGGCGGAACCCCCTCACAACTCTTGGGAACCTGGAAGCCGAAAACCGGATCGGTATAAAATTCGACATGCAGCAGTTTGCCGTCGAGCGCCGAATTCAGAAGCGCCCGCGTATGATGAATGCTCATCCGTTTCCCGATTCCGTACGGCCCCCCGGACCAGCCGGTATTGACCAGCCAGCAGTTGACTCCATACTTGTTGATCTTGTTGCGGAGCAGGTCGGCATAATAGTATGGGTGATGTACCATAAAGGGGGCGCCGAAACAGGCGCTGAAAGTGATTTCCGGCTCTTTCCCCAGGCCGATTTCGGTTCCGGCCACCTTGGCGGTGTATCCCGAAATGAAATGATACATGGCCTGCTCCGGGCTGAGTTTGGCGATCGGCGGCAGGACCCCGGAGGCGTCGCAGGTCAGCATCAGAATATTTTTGGGGTGTCCGCCCATCTTATTCGGGACCGCATTTTCGATAAAATTGAGCGGATACGAGGCCCGGGTATTTTCTGTCCGGGTGTCGTCGTCGAGGTCCAGAAGCCGGGTCACCGGATCGTAAATGACATTTTCCAGAATAGTGCCGAATTTGCGGGTGCAGGCATAAATCTGCGGCTCGGCGGTGGGGGAGAGTTCAATCACTTTGGCGTAACAGCCGTTTTCGAAATTGAAGATTCCCTCATCGCTCCAACCGTGCTCATCGTCCCCGATAAGTTGCCGTTTCGGGTCGGCGGAAAGGGTTGTCTTGCCGGTTCCGGAAAGCCCGAAAAAGAGGGCCACGTCGCCGCCCTTGCCGATATTGGCGGAGCAGTGCATGGTCATGATACCGTCCATTGGCAACAGGTAGTTGAGAACGGTGAAGATCGATTTCTTGATCTCGCCGCCATATCCGGAGCCGCCGATAATGCAGAGTTTTTGATCGAAACTGAGCAGGATGAAAGTCGGCGAAAGGGTCCCGTCAACTTCAGGGAGCCCCTGGAACGATGGAACCGCTATGACCGTAAATTCCGGCACGAATTTTCGCAGTTCGTCGTTGGTTTCCGGCTGGATGAACATATTGCGGGCAAAATGGGAGTGCCAGGCGAGCTCCGTAATAATTCTAACCGGCAGACGGTAGTTAGGATCGGCTCCGCCGTAGCAATCCTGAACAAAAAGGTCCCGCCCCTGAAAAAATCCGAGGAGGCGCTGGTAAACGGCGTTGAATTTATCTACGCTGAAGGGTCGGTTGTATTGTCCCCACCAAATATTCCCTTCATTATTCGGCTCGCGGACAATAAATTTATCGTTAGCGGCCCGGGCGGTATGCTTGCCCGTATTGACAATAAACGGCCCTTGAAATGATATCTTCCCCTCGCCGCGGAAAATGGCTTCTTCATAGAGGGCTTCGGTCGGGAGATTCCAATAGACATTATTCAGATTGCGGAAACCGTGGTTGGCCAGGCCGTAATCGCTTTTCAGGTTTTGTGCCTGGGAAAGGGCCGGCGATTTTATATCGAGTAAATAGTGGCTCATTTCCAATCTCTCCTATATTTTCTGTCGCCAATGAATATTTCACTCGGTGACTCGGGATCGAGAGCCCATTTTATGCGGGCGATACCTTCGGTAATCTCTTTTATGGAACCGCAGTAACTCAGACGGAGATGTCCTTCCATGCCGAATTCCTTGCCCGGAACGGTCACGACCAGGGCCTTATCCAGGAGCATTTTCGATAAAGCCACGGAATCCTTGCTGTAGGCACGGAAATCAGGCAGGCAGTAGAAAGTGCCGTCGGGCGGAATAATCTTGATGCCGGTGAAGGCCTTCAGTTCGTTCACCATGACATTGCGGTTATTTTCCAGCGTTAGTCTCAGGGCCTCGACACTGCTCTGAACCCCCATAAGGGCACCGGCCGCGGATTCCTGAAGAACCACTGACGGGCACGACATATTCTGGGCCTGAACATTGATCATCGCGGCAATTATTTTTTCGCTGGCAACCGCCCAGCCGATTCGAAATCCGGTCATGGCATACATTTTAGAGACCCCGTTCACCACGATCAGTTTGGAATTTTCGGTGTCCGCTTTGGCGTACTTGTAGCAGGAAGGGGCATATTTCTTGTCGAAGACCAATTTATGATAGATGTCGTCCATTATCAGGTACAGCCCTTTTTTCTCGCAGTACTCCACTAATTGCTGAATCAGTTCCGGGGGATAGACCGCGCCGGAAGGATTGTTGGGGCTGTTGACAATAATGGCTTTGGTATAGGAACTGACGGCTTCGGTAATATCATCCATAGTCGGGACAAACCGGCCATCCTCCGGTGTCACGACGACCGGGATACCGTAGCACATTTTGACGATTTCGGGATAGCTGACCCAGTATGGCGCCAGAATGATAACTTCATCCTGAGGGTCAATCAGGGTCACCATGATATTATAAATGGCATGCTTGGCGCCGTTGGATATGATGACATTCTTGGGACCGACCGACCGGCCGTAGTAGTCCTCAGTATAACGGATGACAGCCTTGATCAGCGAGGGAATCCCTTCGGTGGGAGTATAACGGATATCGGCAGTGGTCAATTTGGACGCGGCACTCAAAATAGCATCCAGGGGGACCTTGCTTTTCGGTTCGCCCGCACCGAGATGAATCACCGGTTCACCCCGTTCACGCAGTTTCCCCGCCTGCTCGTTCATTTTCAGAGTCGGCGACTCTTTGATTTCGCGGGCAAGTTTACTAATGGTCATACGATTATCCTTTCATCAGCATTGCAATCGCGGTAACATCGACAATATCTTCGGCGGAACAGCCGCGCGAGAGGTCATTGCAGGGTTTCGCCAATCCCTGAATTATGGGGCCGGTGGCCGTGGCGTTGGCCAGGCGCTGGGTTAATTTATAAGCGATATTGCCGGCGTCGAGATCGGGAAATATCAGCACATTCGCCTTACCGGCAACCAGCGAACCTTTGGCTTTCGACTTGGCCACCTCCGGCACTATGGCGGCATCGACCTGCAATTCCCCGTCAACCTTCAAATCGGGATAATTCTTTTTCAATATTTCCAAGGCGGCCACAACCTTATCGACATCTTCATGTTTCGCCGACCCCTTAGTAGAAAATGATAATAGAGCCACGTATGGTGCCTCTCCCGTCAGGTATTTCATGGTGCGGGAGGTCGAAACTGCAATCGAAGCCAACTGCTCTGGGTCCGGATTGGGCACCACGGCGGAATCGGCATACATGAATATTTTGTTCACTTTGTCCCGGTATTTCGGTACCGTCATCATGAAAGCGCCCGAGACGGTTTTGATTCCGGGAGCCAGTCCGATGACCTGAATTCCGGCCCGGAGGACATTTCCGGTGGTGTTGACCGCGCCGGCCACCGAACCGTCGGCCATATCTTTCCGCACCATCATCGCCCCGAAAAAGAGATATTGCTTCATCGTATCCAGGGCTTCCGCTTCGGTGATCCCCTTTTCTTTCCGAATTTCGTAGAATTCATGGGCAAAATCGGTCAGAAGGTCCGAGGTCTGGGGATCGATGATACGAATATTGTCCAGTTTGACCTTGTTGGCCTTGGCGATTTTGGCTATTTCATCGGCATTGCCGAGCAGAATAACCTTGGCGATTTTTTCCGCCGTGATTTTTCCCGCGGCTATTATCGAGCGGGGTTCGATCCCTTCGGGGAGCACCACCGTTCTTTTCTTGGCACGCGCCTTGGTCTTAATCGTATCGAGAATGTTGACCTTTTTGGCGCTCTTGCTAGTCATTTCACAACTCCTGAAAATCTATTCTGCAAAATATGGTTTAATTGTCTCTTAAGTCGGGGTCAGCCAGAAAGGCCTGAATAAACATATCTATGTTCCCATCCATTACCGCCTGCACGTTCGATGTCTCCACGTCGGTGCGATGATCCTTGACAAGATTGTAGGGATGGAAAACATATGATCTGATCTGGCTCCCCCATTCAATTTTCTTCTTGGTCTTTTCGATCTCTGCCTGCTTTTTCCGCTGCTCCTCAATTTGTAGTTGATAGAGTCGGGAGCGAAGGATCTTGAAGGCCATTTCCCGATTTTTTATCTGGGATCGTTCATTCTGGCAGGCGACCACGATCCCGGTCGGAAAGTGGGTTATACGCACCGCCGAAGAAGTCTTATTTACATGCTGACCACCGGCCCCGGAGGAACGGTAAGTGTCGATCCTGAGATCCTCGTCTTTTATTTCGACCTGAATATTATCTTCGACCTCGGGATAGACAAAAATGGAGACGAACGAGGTATGTCTGCGGTTATTGGCGTCGAACGGGGAAATTCGTACCAGCCGGTGAACCCCCGATTCGGCTTTAAGATAGCCGAACGCGTAATCGCCCGTTATTTCCACCGTGGCCGATTTCAGGCCGGCTTCGTCGCCATCGAGATAATCCAGAAGAGCCGCCTTGAATCCATGAATTTCGGCCCAACGGGTATACATTCGGAGAAGCATACTGGCCCAATCCTGCGATTCCGTCCCACCGGCCCCGGGATGAATGGTCAAAATGGCATTGCGGGCATCGTCCGGACCGGATAGAAGGGTGGTCAATTCCAGGGCTTCCATTTCAACCACCAGTTTGTCAGTCATCTGCTTGATTTCCTTCGCATCGGCGGAATCGTCGTCCCCATCAGCCATCTCCAATAATTCATCGAGCCCCGTCAGCTCCGAATCGAACCGCGCGATCTTTTCCAGCCATTTTTTATGTTCGGAGATCTCTTTTAATATCGTCTGGGCCTTCTGATTGTCGCTCCAGAAGTCCGGGGCAGTAGTAAGTTGCTCTAATTTGTTAATTTTTTCACGACGTCCCTCAAGGTCAAAGGAACCTCCCAAGTTTGGAAAGTCGTGTCCTTAAATCAGATATGGTCTCTTTAACTTCGCTTGCCATTTCATTTCACCTAAAAAGATATGTAATATATACCTTTTCGGTAAGAAAATGTCAATTGGATAAATAAAATATATACGGGGTTATGTGGGGTATTATGAATGGCGTCGGCTCCCTCCGCCGACGCTTTTTTATCGACGATTCTCGAACACTCGCAACTGAGCGAAGCCCCTGAAACACGCCTATGGCCCACCAACGATTTTGGCCTCCAGAACAAATGCCCTGAAAAAAAGAGGGTGGTTAATCAAACCACCCTCCGGCCAAAAACCGAGTTCTATCATAATCCGCAGATTGGGGTCGGTCCATGTTTATACAGGTAATTTATAAGAAAAGATATATCCAAAATATTCACGACCCCGTTTCCATTGGCATCGGCTTCTTGTCCGCATGCCGGCTGCGGGCCATCCTTGTAGAGAAAATTGATGACAAAAGCCACATCGAGAATATTCACGGTGCTATTGTGATTGGCATCACCCGCCATAATACAGCAATTAGATGCCACTATTCCATGAGGTCCGGCCCCGCTCGGTGTAATACCGTGACAGACGCTGCATTTATTCAGAGTTCCCTCATATCCTTGAAGCGCGATGTTCTGAACATTGTCCCGCGCCACCCGGCTGGGGACAATGGCATGCGGCTCACCATGACAGGCGCTGCAATATAGACCGCCATGCCCCTTCGATTGACGGAACAATTTTCCCGGTTCCTCTGCAAAGGTGGCTCCGTGGCACTGAATGGCTCCGCATGACGGTTCCTGGAGCCAGGGGATGCGGCCATTGTTGATGCTGGTTCCCACCTGCAAAAGGTGACCATGACAATCCTGGCAGACGAAACCATGGCTGGTACTCATGACATCGCGAAGGCACTGCGTATTCGGCCCGGGATGGCACTTGTAACAATCATCGGTATATTCGCTGTGCTTGGTATGAATCGCCTCCGAAAGTGACGGCACACCCGGATGGCCGGGTGTCCCCAGGGCATTTGAAGAATGACAGGTGGCGCATAGGATGGGAGTATTATTGGGATCGAAACCGCCTTCGGCGTCATGAGCATTGAGCAGAGCCTGGACCGAGGCATGACAACCGGCACTGACACAGTTTATTTCATTGGATACCGGGACCACCGGCTCGGCCGTAGCCAGAAGGTTATCGGATTGGTCGTACAACTTTAAAAGGCCGAGTTGAAAGGGATCTTCATGCAACAAATCGGAATCGGTAAAAGGAGTGAGAGGTATGCCGGTAATCTCAAAATCATTGGCGGAAATTACCATATCTCCGGAGAGTCCGTTGCCGGTCAGACCGATATTAGGGGGGAGATTCACCCCGAACAACTGATAGGCATAGTCCCAGAAATTGGTTTTGCCGACAGAATATGTGTTGCCGGGAATCTCATAGGTGACCCGGAAGCCGGTTGTGATAACTACCGGGAGATTGTTGGTGTCGCCCACCACAATAGCTTGAGCGTGGACATTATTATAGGGGGGAAGGACCACGAAGGTGGAAAAGTCAAGATTACTGCAGTGCATGCCCAGATCGTTCCATCCGATGATAATGTGATTCTGAGCCGATAATGCTGTTGCCAGAAGTAAAACACCGATAAAGACAGACAATGATTTGATCCTCATATTGCCCTTCTTTCGGTTATATGGTTTTGAGAAAAGATGCTCGGGAATCTATTCTGACTCTGTTCGATGCAATTACGGGCAGCCAGGAAGGTCGGCGGCCCTGGAAATTAGAATCCTTGGAAATTCGGAGCTTTAAATATATCCCTATCCGATTTACGGTTCATTCGCACCTTATTGGTCTTATGTCGTAATTTATAACATCGAGCACACCAAGGAGTTATAACCCCCTAAATCGCCCGTTAAATCGTTTATGAAAAATTGTATGTTAATATAATTCATAAGATTATTCTGTCAAGTTATAGATTCGACTCAATAAATCCATGTTAATCAGTACCGCTTATTCCAATCGGACATAGGTTATATATTCAAAGGCCTCATCTTATAAATTGAGAAACTGATTATCGTAAATTGCCGACCGCGGCAAGCACCCGATTGAGTAGAATCCATGGGACCATGTTTTTTGTAGGAAAAGCGCTTAAAATTATATATTGTCATAAATGCGGGGTGCNGAATAAAATAATAATTCTAATGAAACGCCGGGTTCGTTGAATCGTATAATGAGCCAACGGGGTACATTTTTGAGGGGTAAGCCATGAAAACAATGTCGACAATACGAAAAGGAAAACTGTCCGATATATCGGTCCTGGCCGGTCACCGGCGCTTAATGTTCGAAGAAATGTCACGGCTTGAGGGCAAAAGAATAACTGACGAAGATTTGACTCGGCTTGAAAACGCTTACAGCGAATGCCTTAAAATCAGCTTGAAAAACGGCCAGCTCTCGGCGTGGGTGGTGGAAAATGACGGGAATGTCATTGCCAGCGGCGCTCTGAGCATTATCGCCTGGCCGCCGATACCGGGCGATTCCACCGGGAAACAGGCCCTCTTGCACAGTCTATTTGTCGATGAAAAGCACCGTCGTCTCGGTATCGCCCGCCAGATAATGCAGGCCATGCTGGCCTATTGCCGTCTGAATAATCTGCGTTCGGTGTCGCTAAATACTTCCCGGGCCGGTCAAAAGCTTAACGAATCACTTGGATTCAAAATCGATACGACCACGATGAGGCAGTATCTTTAGCGATCTGATTATTTCCGATTCATCGGTCCGAGACAATCCGAATGTGAGCGCTAATTATTCGGTTGCATTTGAAATGACTGCGGTCCTCAATTTGCCTCAGAGATCCGTCGCGGCAATTTGACAAAAATGATTTATTTGATATTTTCCCGATGATACTCTGGATTTAGGCGTATGGATAATATGCGCATAGAAACGATTACGGTCGGCCCTTTCGAGGTCAATTGTTATCTTGTCTTTGACCCCGCCGGGAAAAATGGGATTATTATCGACCCCGGTGGTGATGATTACAAAATCGAAGAGGGAATTGATCACCTTGGCTTTACTCCGCGGGCCATTTTGCTCACCCATGGTCATGGTGATCATATCGCCGCGGTGGAGGCGCTAAAAAAACGTTTCCATCTTCCACTCTATGTCGGTCGTGGTGATGAGCCGCTTCTGGCCTCCCCGTCGGCCAATATCTCCGCCTATTTCGGATTTGAAATAACTTGCCCCCCGGCCGATTTTACGTTGAATGATAATGATGTTGTTGACATCAGCGGGCTGAAGTTTTCAGTCTTTGCCACGCCGGGACATTCGCCCGGAAGCGTCTGCTATTTCGCGAACAAATTCCTTTTCTGCGGTGATGTTCTATTCAATGGTTCAATCGGTCGAACCGATCTGCCCGGCGGCAGTTATCAGCAGTTGATCGATTCCATAGACCGATCGATTTTGAGTCTCCCCGATGATATCATCTGCTATCCCGGCCACGGGCCGATAACTACGGTCGGATCGGAGCGAAAAAACAACCCGTTTCTGACGGGAAGACATTTTGTTTGAGGAATTATCATGACTTTCGACAATAATATCGCCCTGGCCGATTATCATATTCACCCCGATTTCTCGGTTGATGCGGTCGGTTCCGTCGAAGACTATTGCCGGCGGGCTCTGGAGAAAGGGTTAGCGGAAATCTGCTTTACCACGCACTATGATTCCAATCCCGACGGTCCGGTCGGAGAACGAATGATGGTTGTCGATGGCCGGCGGGTGCCGCTGTCATTGGAAGCGGTTGCCCATTATGTCGAGACGGTGCAGACGGCCAACGAGCGGTACTATCCTTTGGGACTCGAAGTGAGGTGCGGAATCGAGGTCGGTTATTATCCCGGATGTGAAAAATTGATTGGGGAGCTGTTCTCCCAATTCGACTTCCATTATAAATTGGGTGCCGTTCATGATATCGATGGTATTTGTGTCTGTTGCCAGAATCGATTCGAGCCGTGTTTCTCCCGATTCAAACTTGAAGAGATGGCTGACCGCTATTTCGGTATTATGGAAAAAGCCGTATCGGCCCGCCTGTTTGACTCTATCGCCCATATCGACGTTTATAAAAAATACGGGCGGCAATATTACGGCGATTCCATATTGCAGGTTTACAAAGGGCGCATCGAGCCGGTTTTCGCGGCCATGGTAATAAATGGTGTCGGCATGGAAATCAATACTTCGGCCCTTCGCAAAGGACATTCCGAGTATTATCCCTCGATGGAGATTCTCAACCTGGCGCGGAAGATGGGAGTGAGAATCGCGGCGATCGGTTCCGATGCCCATTCGCCCGACGATCTGGCATTTGATTTCGAAAATGCCGCCGCCATCGCTTATGAGTTGTTCCCTTATTGCGACGAATAATCGAGACTTGACGGATTTCAAAATAAAACTCGACCGGGACTTTTACCTTCGACCCACCCTCGACGTGGCGAAGGATTTAATAGGCAAATTTCTGGTTTTTCGCACCCCTGAGGGCATTTTGTCGGCGCGGCTGGTGGAGGTCGAGGCCTATATCGGGGAAGACGATCCGGCCTGTCATGCGGCGGTCGGCAAGACCAATCGCAATGAAGTAATGTTTGGTCCGGGGGGATTCAGTTATATCTATTTCATTTATGGAATGTACCATTGTTTGAATGTTGTGACAGAGAGGGAAAGCTTTCCCTCGGCGGTACTTATTCGCGGTGCGGAGCCGGTCGAAGGACTTGATATAATGCGCCGACACTTCCCAAACCCCGAAGGCAATCGTCTTACTGACGGCCCCGGCAAGTTGTGCAAAGCGTTCGGCTTGAGCCGCCGGGAAAACGGGCTCGATTTGACCGGTTCGAAACTTTATCTGGAAGACCGCGGTTATAAGCCGGTGAAAGTGGAACGGTCGCGCCGGATCGGTATAAAAAAGGGGGTGGAAAGAAAATGGCGCTATTTTGAGCCGTGCCCGTTCGTGTCGGTAAAACTCAAATAGAAACTGCTTGCCCCTTTAGGAGAATAATTATGACGGAAACGAAAAATTTCAAATCCGATGAAATTCCGGTTTCGACTTTTCAGAATGTTATGAAGCAATTCGATCATGCCGCCGCCAAGTTGAATATCAGCGGCGATCTGCTGGAGTTCATTAAATATCCCCGCCGCGCCACCATTGTCAAATTGCCGGTGCGAATGGATGATGGCCGATTCCAGATGTTCACCGGGTACCGTGTCCAGCATTCCATTGTCCGCGGCCCCGGAAAGGGGGGAATAAGGTTCCATCCCGATGTTACCCTCGATGAAGTTCAGGCGCTGGCCTCCTGGATGACATGGAAATGCGCCGTCGTAAATATTCCTTTCGGCGGCGCCAAAGGCGGCATCGCCTGTGACCCGTCGAAACTCACGCCCGGTGAATTGGAGCGCCTGACCCGCCGGTATACGGCCGATTTGATCGACCTTTTCGGGCCGGAGAAAGATATTCCCGCCCCCGATGTCAACACTTCCGAGCAGACCATGGCCTGGTTCATGGATACCTTCTCGATGCATGAGCGTCATACCGTGACCTCGGTCGTGACGGGAAAGCCGGTTATTATGGGCGGTTCTCTCGGTCGGAGGGAGGCGACCGGAATGGGCGTCGTCATTACGGTTCGGGAAGCCCTGGCTCATATGGGCATGTGCTCCAGTAATGCTACCGCCGCCGTACAGGGATTCGGCAATGTCGGCTCGGTGACGGCCCAATACCTCCAAAAAATCGGGGTCAAGGTGACCCATATCGGCGACATTTATGGGGCTCTTTATAATCCCGAAGGGATTGATGTCGAAGCGCTGTTGAAATATGTGGCCAATAGCAGGAATCGGAGTATTGTCGGATTTCCGGGGGCCGAGCCGTTTGACGGCAAGGATTTGCTGTATGTCAAAGTAGATATTCTTGTCCCGGCGGCCCTCGAAAACCAGATTACAGAAAGCAACGCCGACAAAATCCGGGCCAAAATTATCGCCGAAGGGGCCAATGGTCCGGTCACGCCCGAGGCCGATCCGATTCTGGAAAGAAAAAATATTTTCGTCATTCCCGATATTCTTTGCAATGCGGGCGGCGTTTCAGTATCATATTTCGAATGGGTGCAGGACCGGATGGGCTTTTTCTGGTCGGAGGAGGAAGTGCACGCCCGTCTGGAGCGAATAATGACAAGAGCCTTCAATGATGTTCTTCAGGTGGCCCTGGAAAACAAGGTTCACCTGAGGATCGCCGCCTTCATGCTGGCGATTCAGAGGGTGGTCGATGTCATGATGCTCCGCGGGATATATGCCTAAGTTGAATAAGGAGTCTTAATGTTCGGGCCGGATTTTTTAAAGAATGCGCTGATTGCGGCGCCGGTGATTTTATTTTCCCTGACCGTTCATGAATTTTTTCATGCTTATATCGCTTATCGTTTCGGCGACAATACCGCCCGGGATCTGGGACGTCTGACTCTCAATCCTCTGGCGCATCTCGATTTTTTCGGTACTATCATGATGTTTCTATCCGGGTTCCGTTTCGGTTGGGCCAAACCGGTGCCAATTAATCCCTATAATCTGCGCAATGGCCGGGTAGCCGATTTCTGGATCTCCGCCGCCGGGCCGCTGTCCAATATGGGATTGGGTCTGGCCTTTGGCTTGGCCTTCCGAACCCTCGGACAAAGCACCTTTAACCTTCCCACCGGGATAATGCATTTTCTATTTTTCGGTGTAATGATAAATGTCTCCCTCGCCTTTTTTAATCTCATCCCGCTTTACCCCCTGGATGGCTCACAT
The DNA here is from genome assembly GCA_900498245.1 of Candidatus Zixiibacteriota bacterium. Taxonomy (NCBI): domain Bacteria; kingdom Pseudomonadati; phylum Candidatus Zixiibacteriota; species Candidatus Zixiibacteriota bacterium. Next base: position 2,637,030 of record LS998015.1, on the reverse strand, counting down.
ATCCTCAGAAGCGTTCTTCCGGCCCGTTACGAGCCGGCGCTACTCGAACTGGAACGGTTCGCTCCGTTTATTCTTATTCTCTTGATAGTCGTTGGCGGAATATGGTTCATTCTCGGCCCGTTCATTACCTTTTTTGTTCATCTCTTCGCCGGTGTCAGATTGATGTAATATGCCGCTCAAATCAGTCTTTGCAATCGCAATATTCCCGGTTTTCTTTTATTTGCTGACCGGTTGCGCCTCAACACCGCAGAAAGGTTCTCTCGGCGAAGAGACCAGAGTGCGGGGCTCTGACCGACAGGGAAATGCCTTTCTATTTGACATCAAAGTCACCAGAAACGGCAAGATGAATTCGGCCCGACTCGATATTTATCAAAACGGTGATTCCCTCTCTTTGTTTGCGAGGGGTTACCTGGGAAAAGGTGCTCTCAAAGGACTTCTGACACCCGATTCGATTATTGTCTATTTTCCTCTAACAGGGGAATATTATACAGGAAAACTCGCCGATCTTGTCTCCGACAGTTGCCGGATGGGTCAGAATTTGGAACACCTGTTGGCAAGTTTATTTAATTATCTACCGGACTCCGTGGAACTGCCTTCAGACATTTCTCTCCAGACTCTGAAAGACGAAAAGAAATCAAAACAATATCATCTGGAATCCGGCGGGTGCCGGGCGACAATGGATCTCCGGTATGATTATCGGGACAATAGATTTCTGCCGGAAAGCATTAATTTCGGTTTGGTGGATGGTTCTTTTCATTTTGCGGGGGAACGCCGCAATTTTCGCCTGAATATCCACATTCCCGAAGACAAGTTTGAAATATATATACCTGAAACGGCCGCAAGAATTTACCCTCGCTGAACCACTCCGGTTGATTTTGATAAAACAAATGGTTATCTTAATGGTCAAGTAAGTTCCGAATTCTCATCGGCTTCTAACTGCCGGAGAGGTTGCGGAATTATTTTTGTTATGAATTTGATTCGCCGGACATTCAGTTCCCTCAAGCCATATTGGCGGCATATAGTTATGTCGTCGTTGTCGGCGGCTCTCTATGCTTTGCTCTCGGCTATGCTGGTCTGGCTGGCCGGACCGCTCCTGATGACTCTTTTCAGTGTTTCCGGCCCCGCGATTCCGGGAGCAGCGCCGGATCAATTCTTGATGTCCCAGCCATCGGCAACCGGAGATTCTCTTTCGGCAGGCAATTCAGCAGTAAAGACGCAATTCGATTTTCTGGTTCGGGCCAAAAATGATTTGAAAGATAAGGTGAATTCCCTGGTGGCAGGTGGCGACCGGAAAGACACCCTGATCCGTTTCTGCTGGCTGATTGCCTTCATCGCCATTGCGGCCAATCTCTTTCTATATTTCCAGGGTTATTTCATGGCCTTCGTTCAGCAGGCAATTGTGCGTGATTTTCGCAACCGGCTGTTTGAAAAATATCAACAACTCTCGCTCGGATTTTTCCATCGGCAGAGAACCGGCCAATTGATATCCCGCGTCACTAACGATGTTCTGGTTCTGAATGAAACGGTCGATCTCGGCTTCAACCGTCTTGTCACCGACTCTTTGACGGTAATTATTTTGGCCATATTTCTTCTGCTTCTATCCTGGAAATTGACCTTACTGGCGGCATTAGTCCTGCCCCTTGTTTTTGGCTTCATCTATATTATGGGTAAAAAACTGCGCAAATATTCGGAGCGATCACAGGAGAAAATGGCCGATGTCAACTCGGTTTTGGAGGAATCGGTATCGAATATCAGGATTGTCAAGGCCTATGCCATGGAGAAATTCGAAATCAGGAAGTTTTTCAGGGCCACCGAGGACTTTTTCCGGTCGCTGGTCCGAATGACCCGGATTCGGCACCTGGCCAGCCCCATTAGTGAGATATTGATTGTTGTTGCGGGCGTGATGATCCTCCTTTTCGCCGGAACGCGAATAATTGAAGGGCAAGGGGAGATGGACGCAGGCGACTTCATGACATTCATCATCGCCATGTTTTCACTTATCAAGCCGGTCAAGACTCTTCTTTCCATTCATATTAAAATACAGGAAGGGATGGCCGCCTCGCAGCGCATATATGAAATTATCGACACCCCGATAAAAGTCGTGGAATCACCGGAGGCCAAAGAGAAACCTGCCTTTGAGTCAATCATCAAATATGAAAATATCCATTTCTCCTATAATCCCGGGGAGCCGGTCATTGAGGACGTTTCGTTTGACGTCAAAAAAGGCGAAGTGGTGGCCTTGGTAGGACCGTCCGGGGCCGGAAAATCGACCTTATTCGACCTTTTGCCCCGATTCTATGACCCGCAAAAAGGGCGAATCACGATTGACGGCGTCGATGTCCGGGATATCAAAATCGATTCCCTCCGCCGCCTGATGGGTATCGTGACGCAAGAGACATTTCTCTTCAATGATACTATCCTGCACAATATCGCCTATGGTCTCGATGATATTCCGTTCGACAGAGTTGTCGCCGCGGCCCGCGCCGCCAATGCCGATTCCTTTATCCAGAGTTTTGAGAAAAAGTATGATACCGCCGTGGGCAACCGCGGCGTGATGCTATCCGGCGGTCAACGTCAGAGACTGGCCATCGCCCGGGCTTTGCTCAAAAATCCGCAAATCCTGATTTTCGACGAAGCCACTTCCTCGCTTGACACGGAGTCGGAACTTCTGGTGCAGGAGGCGATAAACAACCTCATGAAAGATCGAACAACGCTGGTCATAGCCCATCGGCTATCGACCATCGTCAACGCCGACAAGATTCTGGTTCTCGATAATGGAAAAATCGTCGAAAGCGGCCGCCACGAGGATCTCCTTCGACGCAATGGCCTGTATCACAAACTTTACCTGATGCAATTCAAAAACGGCCCGACCGAGAAAGCATCCGACCTGGCCGACGCCGTCCCGTCCGGACAGGAATAGTCGATGCCCCCCGTTCCCGTCAAACGCGCCGAGCGCCTTTTCAAAGAGGCGCTGTTCCGGATTCTTCTTCTGATTCTCAGGCGGGGGAGAAGCGGCCTTATTCCGATCGAGCCGGACGGGGTCAAGTCAATTCTCTTCCTGCGTCCCGACAAACTGGGCGATATGATTACGACCATTCCGGCCATGCATGCTTTAAAAAAGAGATATCCTCATTTGCGTGTCGAGATAATAGCCTCTCCGCGGAATATGAGTCTGGTAAAGGACGATCCATTGATCGATGCCGTCCATATATATGCCAAAAATATTTTTCTGGATTGGCCGATGATGATGCGACTGCGTAAAAAGCGGTTCAGTGTCATCTTCGACCCGATTTGCCACGACTCGATCACCGGTCTCCTGTTGAGCCGTATAATCGGGAAAAGGGCCATCCGGGCCGCGGCGCGGAAATTGAAATACCGCACTTTTTATGATTTTTGTGAGCCGTATCAGCCCGAAGGCGACGATCACAGTATCGATAACAGTCTTTTGATCTTCCGGGTTTTGGGAATCGATCCGGAATCGATCGATCCTTATCAGCCGCCATATATTCCTGATGACGCCAGAGAGAGGGCCGTCGGTTTTTACAGTTCTCTTTCCCAAAAAAAGGCCATTTGGATCGGGATCAATATTGCCGCAGGGAGCCCCACCAGGTCCCTGCCCGTCTCCAAATACGAAGCCATCATAAACAAAATTTCGGCATGTCACCCCGATTTCCGTTTCCTGATATTTTGTACCATGGAGGAAAGAAAACGGGGGCTGGAACTTCTGGCCCGTGTCAGCGCCCCCGCGGCCCTTCTTCCCGAAAACCTGAATTTGCAGGAAGCGGCGGCCATTCTCGAAAAGGTCCATTTCTTCATTAGCCCCGATACCTCGCTGGTGCATATCGCCGGCCTCATGAAAATACCGACCGTCGGCCTCTATTCCGGGCATATCCGTAATTACCATTTTTGGAAACCGTACCGCCAGAAACATGGCTCGGTTATCGCCAAAAATTTCCACGACCTCCAGGATATCGAACCGGAGCAGGTGGCGGCTGAATTTGAGAAGGTTTATTGCGACAGCCCTTATGCTCAAGCCGATTGAGAAATTCATAAAGGCGGTTTTGCTTCGCCTGACCGCCTCGATCTGGCCAAAACGAAGCCTTCCCAATTTGCCAATTGATATTGCCGGCATAGGGAGAATATTAATCTATCGGCCGGAAAAGATAGGCGATTTTCTGATGGTACTGCCGCTGGTTTCGATCCTTAAAAAGAAAAATCCGTCTCTTTCAATCGATGCTGTCATTTCGCCGGCCGTCCTGCCGCTGATAACAAACGATCCCCGCTTCAATAAAATATTCCTCTTTTCCAGAAGAACCTGGCACGATTTCAAATCGGCCCGTGACGCTAAAAAAATAAAATATGATATCATATTCGATCTGGTGGGGTCGGATTCATACACGGCCGCTATCGCCACGCTTTATATGGCAAATGGGCGAGCCATCACGATTTCAGTCGGCAAGAAAAAACTTTCGGAGTATTACGGTTCCAATTTTGATATCTATCCCGAGCGCCATATGATTGAAAGTACCTTACAGCCGTTGTCCCTGTTCGGCCTGAAAGCCGAGCCGTCCGATTATTTCTCACCCCCTGCCATCGATAAAGCCATGATTAAAAGGGCCGAGAAATTTTGCTCAATTCTGAAAAACAAAGGGGCAAAGTTTCTGGTCGGCATCAATATCTCGGCCGGAAATAAGAATCGTCGCTGGGCAGATGAAAATTACTCGGCCCTAATGCAGGAAATTATTAATAATTTCGCCGGTTACAGGATCGTCATTTTTGCCGTATCCGAGGATTTCGATCGTGCGTATAAACTGACGGAGACCGTGCACGGCGCGACCATAATCCCGGAAGAACTCAATATCAGAGAGGTTGCTGCCATTGTCGGCAAACTCGATCTGTTCATTTCGCCCGATACATCCTTAATTCATGTCGCCCGTGGCTTGCATATACCGGTGGTCGGGTTGTATATTCCCTTTAACGACAATTACCGCCGCTGGGGTCCGCTGGCGCAGAAGCCCGGGATGTTGATTGCCCCGCGTGACGATGCTATTAATGAAATATCGCCGTCGGCGGTTTTAGAGGAGATTCGCAGGGTTCTGGAAGAAGCATGAAAAAAATATCGGCCGTCATAATCGCCAAAAACGAAGAGGTCAATCTGACTCGCTGCCTCGGCTCCATAAAGTGGGTCGATGAAATCATTGTCATCGACAGCGGCTCCACCGATAGCACCCGAGCCATCGCCGAATCGGCCAGAGCGCGGGTCTTTAATATTGACTGGGAAGGATTCGGTCCAGCCAAACAATTCGGCGTCGAAAAGGCCTCCGGAGACTGGATTCTTTCACTCGACGCGGACGAGGAAATCCCGGTTTTATTAAAAGATGAAATATTGTCCGTTCTGTCATCCAACTCGAATCATGCCGGCTATTACATGCCGCGCCTTACTTTGTTTTTAGGACGATGGATACGGCACTCGGGCTGGTATCCCGATTATGTTCTTCGCCTGTTCGACCGACGGCGGGGGTCCTTTGACGGGGCCGTGGTTCACGAAAAGGTGGTCATTGACGGAAAAGCCGGTCACTTGAAAAATCACATTTTGCACTACAGCTATCCGACTCTGGAATTTTATCTGCGTAAATTCAACCGCTATACGACCCTGGGCGCCGAAGAGGCCTTCGCTCAGGGAAAAAAGGCCGGAATCTCCGATCTTATCGTTCGTCCGCCGATGGCCTTTTTCAAACATTATATTTCCAAACAGGGCTTTCGGGATGGGTTCGAAGGGTTTATGGTCTCATTTCTATCTTCGGTATCGGTTATGGTCAAGTATGCCAAATTGCGGGATCTGTATCGCCGCGAAAAAGAGGGCTCCGATAAATGAACCGCCTAATCGATCTTGAACCGAGTGATAAAATAATTGTCTGCCGAACTGACCGCATCGGTGATTTGATACTGGCGGTGCCGTTTATAGAAACATTAAAAACCCGTTACCCGGGTGTTAGCGTAGAAGTCATGGCCTCCGACTATGCCGCCCCCATTCTAAAATACAATCCCTACGTTGATGCTGTTTTTTCTATCGACCATGCATTGCTCAAAGCGGATGTAAACTACAGGAAATCCTTTTTGAAGCGCCTCAGGGAATCCGGTTACAGGGTCGCCGCGGCGTTATATCCCGAACGTCATATCAGTTTCTTTCTCTGGAAGGCCGCTGTCCCCGTCAGGATAGGCAGCGGGCGCCGTCTCCACTCCATATTTTTCAACAGGCATCTTTATCATTCCCGCAATGCGGCGGAAAAACATGAATCCGAATACAACCTTGATTTTCTTGAGTTTTTCAAAAGCGGCCCTTTGATTAAGGAACCGCGTTTGTACCTTAAACCCGAGGAAATAAAATCGGCTCAAGCCCTTCTGACTTCGAAAGGAATCGAACCCCCCTTTGTCGTTCTGCACCCGGGAACTGGCGGTTCCACCGAAACCTGGCCGCCCGATAATTTTTTCGCCTTGTACTCCGATCTCCAAAAGGCCGGCGTCCAAACCCTGTTAACCGGATCGAAGGCAGAAATTCCCATGATCACTGATGGCGCTCGCCGTGCCGGCATTGAACCTGTATCCCTAGCCGGAGAAACCGATCTGAGAAGTCTGGCCGCCGTTTTGTCTCTGGCCGATGTCGTTGTGGCCAATTCGACCGGGCCGCTCCATCTCGCGGCCGCAACGGGAACAAGAGTGGTGGGACTTTATCCGCAGCGCCGGGTGATGGCCCCGCTTCGCTGGGGCCCGATCGGAACAGGTCACTGTATTATTCAGCCGGAACGGCCGGCCATGGGAATGAATACCATTGCCGTAGATAAAGTACGGAGCGCCGTGCTGGCCAAACTGAAAGAACTTTCGACCGCCCGATAGAGAGATTATGAATTTAGCGGAATTTATCATACAGACCGAGGCCTTTAACGCCAATATAAATATCGCCCAGATACGGAAGGCCTACGAATATTCCACCGAGGCCCATGTCGGGCAGTTGCGTGAATCGGGGGAACCGTATGTCGAACATGCCCTCCATGTCGCCCTGATCCTGGCCGAACTCCACCTTGATTCCACGACCATCATGGCCGGGCTGTTGCATGATGTGGTCGAGGACACCGATATCAAAATCGATCGTATCAAACATGATTTTGGGGAGGAAGTTGCCGCTCTGGTGGACGGCGTCACTAAACTGGGGACGGTCAAATTCAAATCCGAAGAAGAACAGCAGGTGGAATATTTCCGCAAAATGCTTCTCTCGATGGCCAAAGATATCAGGGTCATTCTGATTAAATTGGCGGACCGTCTTCATAATATGCGAACGCTGGAACATCTCCCCCGCGATAAACAGATTCGTATCGCCAAAGAAACCCGCGAGGTCTACGCACCTTTGGCGCATCGTTTCGGTATTGCCAAGGTGAAGACGGAACTGGAGGACCTTTCCCTGAAGTTTCTCGAACCGGAAGTCTATTTCGACATCGTCAAAAAAGTCGAAATGAAGAAAGAAGAACGCGAAGAATATGTCCGTCAAATAGTCCTTCCGATTAAGAAGGAATTGGGTGACGCCGGAATCAAGGCCGAAGTTTATGGCCGGGCGAAACATATCGATTCGATCTACCGCAAAATCAAAGTCCGCAAGGTCCCCTTTGAGCAGATCGCCGACCTGATGGCCATAAGAATCATTGTCCGCACCAAAGCCGAGTGCTATCATGCCCTGGGGATAGTCCACGAAATCTGGAAACCGGTCGGGCGGAAATTTGCCGATTATATCGCCAATCCCAAACCCAACAATTATCAATCGCTTCACACCGCCATTTTCGGCCCGGGCGGGAATATAGTCGAAATTCAGATTCGCACTTACGAGATGCACCATGTCGCCGAGAACGGTATTGCCGCGCACTGGCTTTATAAAGAGGGACGACAGCAGCTGGATAAAACCGACCAGCAGATGCTCTGGTTGCGCGATGTCCTCGACTGGCAGAAAGATATGACCAATCCCTCCGAGTTCCTGGAATACCTCAAAATCGACTTATTTGCCGAAGATATCTATGTCTATACCCCCGGCGGAACCATCAAGCATCTTCAGGCGGGAGCGACCCCGATTGATTTTGCTTTCTCGGTGCATACCGAAGTGGGTCTGCACTGCAGCGGGGCCAAAATTAACGGGCGCCTATGTCCGCTCTCGACTACTCTGCATTCCGGCGATGAGGTCGAAATCCTGACCAATCCCCACCGTCATCCGACTCACGATTGGCTGAATATCGCCACCACCTCGGCCGCCAAAACCAAAATCCGCCGCTGGTTGAAACAATCGGGATATGAACAGGCCGTCGCCCTCGGCAAGGAATTACTGGAACGAGAATTGAAAAAGCGCCACTTGAAATTGCCGCCCGATGAGGAACTGCTTGGTGTCGCGCAGGGGCTGTCCCAAACCTCGATTGATAATTTGTTTCATTCCATCGGAAAAGGAAATCTCTCCGCCACCCAGGTTGCCATGCGCCTTGCGCCGCCCGAAGTCGAAAGCAAGGATTCCAATGTCGAGCGGGCTCTCACCCGGGCGAGACACGAACGCGGTATCAGGATCGAAGGGATGGATAATATGATGTTTCGGTTTGCCGGCTGCTGTCAGCCGATTCCCGGCGAGGAAGTTGTCGGTTATATCACGCGGGGACGCGGGGTGACAGTGCATCGCCTTGACTGCCCGGCCGCCCAGGAACTTCTCAAACAACCGGAGCGGACCGTCCCGGTAACCTGGGATGTCAGCAAGGATCAAACCTTCGTCGTCCGCTTGGAGGTCAATGTCGAGCCGCGCAAAAATATTCTGGCGGACATTACCGAATCGATTGCCGACAGCAACACCAATGTCCGCGGCGCCGATATCAATATCACCGATACCAGTTCCACCGGATTCATCGTTATTGAGGTCAATAACCTGAGCCAGCTGGAACGGGTTCTGGAAAAAATTAAAAGGGTCAAAGGGGTAATTTCGGTGCGGAGAGCGGTCGGGTCCGATCGCGGCGGCGAATGAGCGAAAAGAAGAAATATTTATTGGCTGCCGCGTCGCTGGTTCTTTTTTTTATTTTCGTCATCTGGTTCTGGGCCTATTCCATTGATGACGCCTTTGTCACCTTTCGCTATGCCGAGAATTTAGTCAACGGTTACGGCCTGGTTTATAACCCTGGCGATGCCCCGGTCGAGGGTTACTCCAATTTTTTGTGGCTCCTTATACTCTCCCTGTGTTACCTGATTGGGTTGCCCACCTATCTATCGGCGAAGGTTCTTGGTATAATATTTTTCATAGGTGCAGCCGGGATCTGGCTTCGGCATTTTCGAAAGGACGAAAATAATTTCCTCTGGATGGTCCCATTACTGTTTCTGGCGACCCCTCTGACCGCCTTTTGGGCCGTAAGCGGCCTGGAACTTGGCCTGTATGCTTTTCTTGTTGCCGGAGCCTTCATCCAATATTCCCGAAAATCAAAATGGGCCTATTTATTCCTATCCCTTATTGTGCTCTGCCGGCCCGAAGGATTCATCATTAGCATTATTATGGTCGGTTCATTTTGGTATCTAGGCCGCCGCGCCGGAGAGGATAAACTTCGTTTTCACATCCGGGGGATAGGCTCCGTTCTCTTCATTTTAATCTTGCTGATTCTTTTCAGATTGGCGGTGTTTGGTTATCCCATGCCGAATACCTTCTATGCCAAGTCTCCCACCACTCTTCACGGTTTTCTTCATTTGGGTAAGATGCTCTCTTTCATCGCCCCCCTGGCCATTTTCTTCGCGGTAGGATCGGTAATTCTGGCTCGCCGAAAATTCCCGAACAAGGAGTTGACCATATTCGCCGCGCTGGTAATCGTTCAGAGCGTTATCAGTTCCCTGGCCAGTCAGATAATGAGTTTTCATCTGCGGTATCTTATCCCGTTTTTGCCGTTACTATTTGCCGTCGCCGTCTACGGGATTGATATGATCCGAAAGAAACTCTGGCGGCAAATCATCCTGACACTCTCCATCCTCTCTATATTTGGCCCGACCTACTCCCTTCACCAATGGGTTCAAAACGAGAAAAAAATAATTGCCGCCCAGATGGATTTTATTCGCTGGGCAAAAAATGTCCCGGCGGAAACGACATTCTCGATTACCGATGCCGGCCGTATTCCTTATTACAGCCGGAAGCATTTCTATGACATATGGGGCCTGACATCGGGCGATATCGCCCATTACGGTTTCAAACCGCTGGCGGAATTCCTCCGCTTCCCGGATTATTTTGTCTTTGTCGGGTGCATCAAACCGAATGGGGTCAGTCTGGCCTTCGGAACCGAATATCTGATATTTAAAAATCGCGACTTTCCGACCGTCTATACCCTGGCAGAAGTTTTTCGGCCGGAAGGGGCCGATGTTTATCAGAAAGGATATTTTTACCTCCTTTTTGAGAAAAATCAGGCGGCCCTCGATTCTCTTCTTAAAGTCCGGCCCCTGCCGAAATAATCGCTTGGCGCCTGGCGGTTGACTTTGTATAATAGTCGATAAAATTGATATACTTTTACTAAATTGGAGAAATACATGGCTGATAACAATACTTGCCCCTCGTGCGGTGGCAAATTGACTCCCGATGCCTCTTTCTGCCCGTCATGCGGCGCCGAGTTGAAAGGATCGGCTGAAAGCCGACCGAGGAAAAAGAGCGGCAACTGGCGTGAGCCTGCCATTATTGCCGGCGCCATTATCATCCTTTCCGTAATTTACATTGCCTTCTTTTCGGGAGAGAAAAAAGAACCTGTCCCGCCGGAGCAGGCGGCCAATCAGGAAAATTTTCAGCATCCCCAAATTCCGGGGCTTCCCGCCGGAACCCAGCCCGATTATAATCAAATCGTGGCCAACCTTCCCAAAAGCTATGACAGCCTGGTGCAGGTCGGAAATCACTTCATGGATAATCAGGTTTTTGCGCTGGCCATCGAATGCTATACCCGCGCTTTGGCCATCGATTCGAGCAATCCCGATATCTATACCGATCTCGGCGCCTGTTATTACTCCACCGAGCAGGATCAAAAGGCCCTTGACGCTTTTCAGAAGGCCATCACCCTCGATCCCAGGCATGCCGTGGCCCATTTTAATATGGGCATTGTCTATCGCAGCATGAACAATATCGAAAAGACCAAAGAATTCTGGAATAAATTTCTGATCCTTGAGCCGCAATCCCCGATTGCCGATTCGGTCCGAAAATATCTGGCCGAGATGGATAAGAAATAGTCGACCATATCCTTCAATACATTTGAAACCCGGCTCTTTTTATGGAACCGGGTTTTTTGCAACCGCCTGCCGTTTAATCAAATATTGAAATTCGGAATTAAAAATATTTATTTAGCCGTATGCCATTGGCCGGTAACGCAAAAATTTCGGAAGGCTTCAGCAACCTCTTGGATTTTTTTTATCCGACGGTCTGCCTGATTTGCGACCAATATATCGATTCCGGTTCCCATCTGATCTGCTCTTCCTGCTGGGATAAAGCGACGGCATCATCGGAAATATTTTGCCTTAATTGCCGCGGCTTAATAACAGAGGGGATAAAATGCCCCAATTGCGATTCGAAATCGGCCTTTCCCGTCCTCGCTTTGGGACGGTTCGCCGGACCTTTAAGAGAAATTGTCCATCAATTCAAATATCACGGTTACCACCGTCTGGCCGAACTCCTGGCGCAGGGTTTGATTAATAAATATACATCTGTCCTCGAAAAGGACCCTCCCTTTGACGCTCTGGTGCCGATTCCTCTCGATAGTTTTCGCAAAAAGAAGCGGGGCTTCAACCAGGCGGCTCTTTTGGCCGATATATTAGGTGAAAGGCTTAAAGTCCCTGTTGAGAGAGGATTTTTGTCAAAAGCGAAAAAGACGAAAGATCAGACCCGGCTCGATATGGTTCGCCGTGCCGAAAATATGAAAGGGGCCTTCCGCACCGCCAACATGGAGATAACCGGGAAAATGATTATACTGGTCGATGATGTTCTGACCACCGGGGCGACCATGCGCGAAGCCGTCGCAGTACTGTCCGCCGCGGGAGCAAGACCGTCGCTGGCTATAGTTGCGGCGGTGGCCGATTGATTATGGAAACATCAACCGCCAACATTCAAATTATCGACGATTACCTGCAATTCCAGGAACTGGAACGCGGTCTTTCGGCCAACTCCCTGGCGGCCTACAGTCGTGATATCGCCGAATTCCTGACGATGTTTAAGGTCTCAAGCGACTACAATCTGCCGCACCGGGTGGTGAACGACTATCTGGCGCGGCTCGGAAATCTCAATCGCAAACCGGCCTCGATTGCGCGCAAGATTTCAACTCTGCGCAATTTTTATAAATATTTGTACGAGAAGGAAATTGTCCGCGAAAATCCTTTCGAATTTGCCCGCGTCCCCAAAATTTCCCGTTACCATCCCGATTATCTGTCAATCGATGACATCACCCGAATCATAAATCAGCCGGATCGAACCAATAAAAGCGGCCTCCGTGATTACGCCATGCTGGAACTTCTTTACGGCACCGGGATGCGGATATCGGAAATGATAAATCTCAAACTGACGGCGGTGTATGACGAAATCGGTTTTATTAAAATTGTCGGCAAGGGAAATAAGGAACGGCTGGTTCCGTATGGCCAATTTGCTCGTCAAGCGGTAGAAAAGTACCTGACCGAGGTCCGCGAGCCGCTTCGTCCTTCCACCGACAGCGATATCCTATTCCTTTCCAGCCGCAACAAGCCGTTCTCGCGGGTCGGGGTTTGGAAAATCATTAAAAAGTATGCCGTCAAGTCCGGCATCACCAAAACCGTCACCCCGCATACTTTCCGCCATAGTTTTGCCACGCATATGATCGAAGGGGGCGCCGACCTTCGGACCGTGCAGGAACTTTTGGGCCACGCCAGTATCACCACGACTCAAATCTATACCCAGGTCGATAAAGAATATCTTCTGTCGATTCACCGGGAGTTTCATCCTCGTGAGCGGCAACAAGCGGGAAGAGGGGAGTGAGCATGTTCCACTGCGCCTGCCGCCAGGAGGGAATCGATATTATCTTTCATCTCTCCAAGTCGTTTTTGAAAGATAAAATCTCGTTTCATTATTTTCGCACCCTCGATGAACTTCTGGTGCTGTCGCAAAGGTATCATCTCGACCTCGTGATTATCGCGGGGAAATCGGAATTCATGAAAGAGATCGAGATGGTGCGCCTGATGAAGGACCACATTTTTCTTTCCATCATACCGACCGTCCTTTATCATCCGGAACCGTCCGAGGCCGAACTTATCGCCGGATTCGACAACGGTGTCGATAGTTTCCTTCACGGCGAATGGAAAGAACGGCTCTTCGAAGCGGAACTGCGGATGATTGCCGAACGGAGCCGCCGTGATATTTCGGTCAATCCCTCCACCTGGCTTCCCGGACCGGGCCTGATTGAGCGCGAAATCGAACGCCTGCTTAAAATTGGAAATGATTTCGGGGTCTGCTATGCCGATATCGATGATTTCAAGGCCTATAATGATTACTATGGCTATTATTACGGCGACCGGGTGATCCGGCTGACCGCCCGCATAATCCGCGATGTCGTTTTCGATCTATGCCGCGAAGGATTCGTCGGCCATATCGGCGGTGATGATTTCATTTTCATTCTGCCCCCCGATCAAGTCGGCCTGGCCTGCGAAAACGTCATCAAAACTTTCGATACCCTGATACAGTTCCGCTATTCCGATGAGGACCGTCAGCGGGGGATCATTCATACCCGCAACCGTAAAGGAGAGATGGAATCCTTCTCTTTCTTGACCCTCTCGATTGCCGTTCTGGTGAATCAGAAGGGGAATTTTGAGCATGTGGGCGAGATGTCGCACATGCTGGCCGATTTGAAGAAATACTCCAAATCGCTCAAAGGCTCCAACTACGTCGTCGAGCGCCGGAAAAAGTATTAATCCTAAAATTGATTTCTGTCTACTTGATCTGCTCCATAAGCCGTTTCGCCGGTTCGTACTGCGGATTTATCCGGAGCGCCTTATTCAGATACAATTTCGCCGAATCGGCCGGATAATTGAACCTCTGAAAAGCCAACCCCAGATTGTAATAGGCCTGCAAAAATGTGCTGTCATTTTGCAGCGCCGACTTATAAAACGATATCGCCTTGGCGGCCTGCCCGGTCGCATAATAGATATTCCCCCAGTTGACATAATCGAACGCGCTCGGCTGGCCGAGCATATTCCCGGTGCGGAACGCCTCTTCGGCCTTTTGATATTCCTGCTTCCGCCCGTAGAGCGCCCCCAGTTTGAAATACGGTTCCTTGTTCTTGGGAGCGGTTTCCCGCGCCTGAAGGTAGGCCACTTCGGCTTTGATATATTCATTCTGTTCTAAATAGACATCACCCAGATTCAGGAACGCCTGATACAACTGCGGGTCAAGATTGACCGCCTTCTTGTAGGCTTGTTCGGCACCGGCAAAATCCTGGCGCATCTCGTAAAGCATTCCCATATTGTTATAGGTCTCGGCGTATTTCGGATCGGCCTGTATCGCCCGGTCATACGATGCCATGGCGTCGTTCAATTTGCCCTGTCGAAACTGCACATAGCCGAGATTATTCAGAACCGTTGCCGATAAGGGATTATTCTCCAGAGCCAGTTTATACTCTTTCTCCGCTTCGGGCAGATTCCCCTGGCGCTCATAGGAAAGAGCCAAATTGAAATGAATCTGTGCCTCATTTTGGAATCCGATATCAAAATAGGTGCGGTTGCTAAGTACCAAAAAAACCAGAAATATGGCGCCATAAAAAGCGACCCGTCTTTTCTCCTTCTTCTTCCAGTGTTCCCATATCCCCACCGCCCCCAAAGCCGCGAACAGAAGAAGAAATGGAATAAGGGGGAGGCGGTGCCGGGCCGTCACCAGAAATAGTATCACCGTCGGAACGTAGCCGATTACGAATATGTAGAGAAGCGCCAGGTCGCGCCGCCGTTTCCACCCCTCAACCATACCAACTACCGCCAGCGGAAATATCAGGCCAAAAGGGAAATAGATTAATTTATGCCACAGGAGTATTGAAAACAGGGAAGAGAAATTCCGGCTGAAATAAATATCGCCGTTATCCGAATTTTCAAAGCCGAGAAATAGATAGATCAATTTTTTAAACGTCAGAGAAATAAATTTCCCCGGCTGAGAAAATATGAAATGTTCCGCCTTTTTCGTCCAGAACGATGATTCCTGGCCCACCGTCAGTTTTTTTCCCGCTTCTTTTTCGGCCGCCGCCCGGGTGGCGGCATTGAATTCTGTCCAGGGGAGCGATTCATCGAGTTTCACCTCCGGCATCAGCATCGTCAGCCCTTCAGCGTCGGGATTGTTCCCTATATAGAAATTGACTCCGCCCTGCGAGGAAATCAAAATCGCCTCTCCCGTCACCAAATAATTCCTCAGCGTTACCGGAAAAATTGCGACAACGGTTCCGATGGCAAGAATAAGGGGAAGGATCATTTTTCTGGCGAATCCTTTAATTTCTTTGAATGACCAATAGATCCAAATCATGAAGAGCGGCACTATCAGCAGAATATTGGGGCGAGTGATCGCCGCCAGGCCCATTATAAAGCCAATCAAAAGCCATTTTCTCCAATCAATATCACTTTGAGAAATGATCATCAGGTAAACGGCCAGAAGAACAAGAAATACAAAGAGGACCTCAAGCAGAAACATCGCATCATAAAAGATCATCGTACCATACAGGGCAAATCCGAATCCGGCGATGATGCCGATTTTCTTTGAGAACAGGCGGTTGCCGATAAGAAAGACAAGCGCCGCCGACAGCGACGGTACAATTTCCTGTAATAACCGGGACCAGAATATGGAACTGCCAGTAATTTTCAGAAGAAACGCCAGAAAATAGGGGTAAAGAGGGCCTCGGAAATAAGCTTCGTTTCCCCAGAAACTCGATGTGATAATTTCCCTGGCCCAGTTGAAATGCCACAACTCATCGACCATCGGGAAATAAAATGACGGGTTGGAGCGATATTGAACCAGATAAATGACCCGGATTAAAAAGGCCGCCAGACTTATCGCCAGCGGCCATTTGTATTTTTTCAAAAATGAGGTCATACACCCCGCATATCAGGCCTTGTTGTTACTGGCGCGGCCGATGCGATAAAGAATATACATCAGGCCCAAAAATGGAATCATCGCGAACCAGTCGGCGCTGGCCAGCGGGCCCATCCAGGATGAGAAATCGTAATATTTGTCGAATTCCGCCCCGGTCATCCCGGAGAGGACCACCCCCATAATGGCGCCGCCGGCGATGAAGCCCGAAGACAACAATACCCCCGGTGAAAATTCCGCCTCGGCCGCGGTCGATTTTCTTCTTTTATCAACGATGGCCCGAACAATTCCCCCGGCCATAATCGGCGCCGAACTGGACAAAGGCAGGTATAACCCTACCGCAAAAGGCAGGGATGAGACTCCCACCAGTTCCATCACCAGCGCCAGAAAAACCCCGATTAGCACCAATCCCCAGGGAAGTTTCTGCGTCAGAATACCATCGATAATTAAACTGAACAGCCGCGCCTTGGGCGAATCCAGTTTGGTCACATGTTTGCCATTGACTTCGGAAACCGTCCCGGCAATGCCGGGATCGATCAGATATTTGATTTTGTTATTTTCATCAACCAGATATTTACCCGCAATGATATTTTCGGTCTGTTCCTGGATATAATGAATACGATAGGTGTTCCCGTCGGGTCCCTTTTCGGTCGGGGCATCGGCCGGCATGACCGCCGTATATTCGGGAAATTCCCTCGGGACAATAGTTGTATAGGCCTTATTTAAAGCGATAACAATCATTCCGATTATCAGGGCGCTGGTGACAACCCCGATTGTAATTGATATTTGCTGGTATTTCGGGGTTGCGCCCACCAGAAATCCGGTTTTCAAATCCTGACTGATTGTTCCTCCATTGGATGCCGCAATACAGACTATGGCCGCTGTCATAAGCGCCATGGCGCGGTGCGAGACACCGGTCCAGCCCACCGCCAGAAACAGGAGACAGGTAATTAGAAGAGTCGCTACGGTCATTCCCGAAATCGGATTTGAAGATGATCCGATTTCACCGGTAATGCGGCTCGAGACCGTTACGAAAAAGAATCCGAAGAGAACTATTAAAACGGCTGATATGGCGTTGATCTCCAAAACCGGGGAGAGCCAGATAGCCAAGACCAGTCCGATGGAACCAAAAACGACAATCCACATGGGAAGATCCCGATCGGTGCGGACCGCTGTCTCTTTGGGTGCGGTGCCCCGGCGCGATTCGAGAAAAGTCCTGAATCCCCGCCGGAACGCGGATATAATTGTTGGGAATGATTTTATGAGACTTATAATACCACCCGTCGCCACCGCTCCGGCCCCGATATAAAGAACATAGGCATTACGCACGTCGGCGGGTGACATATCCTTGATCAGCATTGTCGCCGGGAACATTATCGTCGTCAAATTGTCTCCGAATATCTTTATGGCGGGGATCAATATCAAGAAAGCCAGTGTTCCGCCTGCCATCATATTGGCCGATACTTTGGGGCCGATAATGTATCCTACCCCCAATAGCTCCGGGGAAATTTCGGCGGCCACGGAAGCCCCTTTAAAAAATTTCAGCATCCGCTCGGGAATTTCTTCCCAGAATCTGAATCCGGCATTGAAAAGTTTATACAGGGCCCCGACTCCAAATCCCAAGAAAACTGTCTTGGCGGTGGTCCCGCCTTTTTCTCCGACAATGAGGACATCGGCACAGGCGGTCCCTTCCGGATAGGTCAATTTGCCGTGTTCCTTGACAATCAGCCCCTGTCTTAAAGGTATCATCATAAGAACACCAAGAATTCCGCCGAGCAGGGACATGACAAGGATAGGCACGAGTTTCATTTCCATCCCCATCAGAAGGAACACCGGCATGGTGGTCGCCACTCCGAACGCAATTGATTCCCCGGCCGACCCGGTTGTTTGTACGATATTGTTCTCAAGAATTGTGGCTTTGCCGAATACCCTGAACAAGGTTATCGACAAGACGGCAATCGGAATCGAGGCGCTGACGGTCATCCCGACTTTTAAGGCGAGATAAACCGAAGATGCTGCGAAAACAATTCCCAAAACCGCCCCCAGGGCAACGGCCCGGAATGTGAATTCCCGGGGATGCTGTTCGGGCGGGATATAGGGTTTGAAGTCAGAATGCGACATATTTGGACCTTCACCTTAGGATTTTGTTCAAATTGAGACATTATATACAAAATCCGGCCAATAGGCAAACAGTTATAATTGGCGGCGGTTCTTCAATTTCGTGAGGGATCGCTTATATTAAACTTAATCCGACTATTTTTCCGCCCCGAAAGTAATTTTTCATCCGTATCATATTCGGACTTCGGACGGAACTTTCCGGACGGATGGTGTTATAATTATTGTCTGGAGGAATATTTGTGGTTACGGAAGAAAAAATTCGGGCAGCTTTAAAGGAATGTTATGACCCGGAAATCCCTGTCAATATTGTTGACCTCGGCTTAATTTATGATATCCGTATCGACGGCGATAATGTCGAGGTCGATATGACCTTAACCGCCCCGGGGTGCCCGATGCATGTGCCGATGTCCGAAGACGCCCGTCAGAAAATTGAGGCTATTGACGGTGTCAAATCGGCCAAAGTCAATGTCGTGTGGGATCCGCCATGGAGTCCGGAGCGGCTTTCCAGCGACGCCAAAAAGGCCCTTGGTTTTGGAGCATAATTAGCGCTTGACAAAAAGCGGTCAGATTGATATAATATTAACGGGACATCCCCGCTTTAAACCTCACCACCATATTGAGACGGAAATGAATCACGTATTGCGGATTTGTAAACGGCTGTCGGCAAAACAGGGATCGTTGGAAAGCATTGACCGGCGGCATAATCTAAACCTTAAACCCTATACGGGGGGTGAGTATCGATGAAGCATATTGGCATCATCACAATCTTCTTGGCGATTTTCCTTGTCTCTTCGATATTTGCTTCTGAGGTAAATACCATTACGGCGGAGAAGGCCAGCGTCAATAACGATAAAATCGTTGTGCCGCTTTCATTGAAGAATGTTCAGACCATGACCGCCCTTGATTTGCCTTTGAAGTTTTCGAAGGGTGTGACTCTTGAGGAAGTCACTTTCGAAGGAACCAGATCGGCCGATTTTGACTTTAAGTATGGCGCTATCCATAACGACATTAATACCGTCATTATCGGCATGATCCCCATGATGTACGGCGTGAAGCCGGATTTGGCACCGGGCGACGGCGTTATTGCTAATTTGGTTTTTCGGGTGGATGACCCCACGATCAAATCCATTGATCTTTCAGTCAATACTGAAACCAGCCCGGATCATTCACCAATGTTCGTCTATAGCGGCCCGAAAGGAGAAGTGGAATACATGGTGCCGGAATTTTCCGGTTTCTCTGTCGCTCTGGTCGCCGGGGCGGACAAACCTCTGCCGACGGAATTTGCCCTGAGGCAGAACGCGCCAAATCCTTTCAATCCTTCCACCGCCATCGTTTACGATCTGCCCAAGGCCACCAACGTGCACCTCGAAATTTATAATGTCCTTGGTCAGAAAGTAAAAACTCTGGTGGATGAATATCAGAATGCCGGTACCCAGATAGTAATTTGGGACGGTTATGATCAGTCCGGCGCCTCAGTAGCAAGCGGTGTCTATTTCTACCGCATCAGCGCCGGTGATTTCAATGCCACTAAAAAGATGATGATGCTGAAGTAAAGAAAGTTCGGTAAGATAGCAATCAGCAAGTGAATTGACCCCTCGCAAAACGAGGGGTTTTTTTTGCCCAGTCTTTCACTTTTGACTCAATTCGTATCGTCGCACGATATCGATGGTTCGTGGCGCAGGAAATGCGCTCCTCTCCGAACCCAAACCCGGCAAATCGGCGGATAGCGGGCCTTTATCCTGACGTATGTGCCTATTTTCGTCCCCTTTTATATTCGGCACACGGTTTGATATTGAATGATGCGGGTGACCGAATATGGTTTTTAAACTCAGGAAGGTTCGCCCGTGACTTGCCGGATGGAAAGATATCATCGGCGCCCATGGCGCGCCGATCGGTTGCTCTATCAAGGGGAAAAGGGTCCCGCTGTGGTACGCCGGGCGCCCTTTTTCTTTTATTTAAGAAGGTATTTGGCCGCTTCCTCGGGTTCGGCTGGCTCCACCACAAATTTCCGTCCGTCACCATCGCTGGTACAGGTGACTTCAACCCGCGGTGAGTTCTTGGCATCGCAGTAGCGGGCGGTAATCGCCGCCGCCTTCTCTATTTGATCTTCCCCATTACTGCTGATAAAAAGCGCCACCGGCGAGCCGGTATCAAGCGCTTCCAGCAGCCGATGGTGCGGCTTGGCATATTTCTCGATCTTGTTGTTGTCGCTTTCATCGCGCCCGATTATCAGTTTGGTATGCTCATCAAGACGAAAATGCCGCCCCACCCTCAGAAGATTTAAATCGTCAAAATCGACTTGCTCGGTATGGGCCAGCAGGTCCCGCAGACGGTTCGAATATCCGATATCGGTCAGAAGACACCCGGCCGCCGGCGATGGGTAATCCTCCAGACCGAATTCCGCCGCCAGTTCCATCTGCCGTTTCCGCGAACGACCGGAGATATTTTCCAGGAGATTGCGGTCAAGAAGGCCGTTCTTTTCCGGTAAAGTCTCCGGGAGCAATTTGGCCGATAAGGGTCTGACCAGTCGCCCCCCTAAATCACTATCCCGCTCGACAATATTCATGCTGGGGCGCATCTGCGATTTCGGTCTCTGTCCCAAAACTTCGCCGGTGATAATAAAATCGGCTCCCACCATTTCCATAAACTGCTTGGCCTCGTTCAGCATCAATATCCGGCAGTCGATGCATGGATTCATATTTTTCCCATAGCCGTATTTGGGTGATTTGACGATATCGATAAATTTATCTCCCAGATGTACCAGTTTGACCGTAAAGCCGAATTTCTCCGAGACTGGATACGGATCAGAGCCGCAACTGGATTTGTCGGTGATATCACAGCCGAAATGCGTGAGAAACGTCAGTGCGGTAACTTCTATATTCTGCTTCAGGACAAGCAAAATAGCCAGAGCAGAATCCAGTCCCCCGGAAAACAGGGCGACGGCGTGCCCCTTCTTACTCTTATCTTTATTATACATATTGGCCTTTCCGGATAATTATAATATATTAGAACGAAACTACTTAGAGGAATCTTTGCAAATTTGATTAACGAATATTATTCCGGGCCGCCCCAAAAAGATACCTTGACATTCGGCTTTATCAATTCTACCATTGCCCCTTGAAAGAGGCAATAAACAACGATGAAACCAATTAAGGCCCTTCTCGACTGGCTCAAATATTTCGCCTACGAGTGCCAGCGGCTGTTCTATTTTTCGCTGAAAATGGTGGCGTCACTCTTTGGCCGTCCCATTTATGTGCCGGAGACCTTCGAGCAGATGTATCTCATCGGCGTCGGCTCCCTTTTTCTCGTGGTTCTGACCGGCATCTCGGCCGGGCAGGCGATGGCCCTGCAGTTTTCCAATGAACTCGCCGATTTCGGAAGCAAAAATTATCTCGGTAGAATCATGGTTCTGGCCATTGTCCGGGAACTGGGTCCGGTTCTGACCGGCCTGATGGTCGCCGCGCGGGTCGCCGCCGGCATTACCGCCGAAATCGGCGCCATGAAATCCTCGAACCAGCTCGATGCCCTGATTTCTTTCGGAATCGATCCCGTCCGCAAATTGGCCGCACCGCGCCTTATATCGCTCATATTCATGGTTCCCGCCCTGACCATCGTCTGCGATGCCGTCGCCATTACCGGCGGATGGCTGATAGCCCTTTTCATTTCCCATATAACTTCGATTACATACTGGACTGCGGTCAAAGAAAGACTGGTCTTCGGAAATATCCTGATGGGTGTCACCAAGCCGGTCATTTATGCTTTTGTCATCGGTTTCATTTCCTGTTATAAGGGCTTTACCGCCGAGGGCGGCACCAAGGGGGTCGGCCGCGCCACGACCGAATCGGTCGTTATCACCTCCATTACAATTCTTATCGCCAATTTCATTATCACCAAGGCGATTTTCTCCATCTTGAAGGGGTATCTATGATCGCCTTCAGGCATGTCAACTATTTCATCGAAGGACGGCAAATCCTCAAGGATATCACCTTTGAGATTCCCGACGGCGAATCCCGGGTGATCATGGGGCATTCCGGCTCCGGCAAATCGACCATCCTGCGCCTGATTCTCGGCTTGATATGCCCGAGAAGCGGGGAGATTTACGTGCAGGGGAAAAATATCTGCGGCGCCAAAGAAAAGCAGTTGCAGGAAATCCGCAAGAGTATCGGGATGGTTTTTCAGGACGGCGCCCTGTTCGACTCTCTGACGGTCGGCGAAAATGTCGGCTACTACCTGCTTGAACATACCAAAATGCAGTTCACCAATATCGAGGAAAAAGTGCGCGAGATGCTCGGCTTTGTGGGGCTTTCCGACGATATCATCGACCGCCTTCCCGATCAGCTTTCCGGCGGGATGCAGAGACGGGTCGCTATCGGGCGCGCCCTCCTCTCGACCGATCCCAAGATCATGCTGTATGACGAGCCGACGACCGGGCTCGACCCGCAGGCCACATCGACCGTCATCGATCTGATCAACCGCCTGGCGCAGGTCAAGCATGTCACCTCTATCGTTGTTACTCATCAGATCGCCGATGCCGTCGAGATGGCCAAAAAATTTATTATCATAGATGACGGGCAGGTGGCGTTCGACGGGACCCTTAAAGAACTGAGCGAAACGGCCGAGCCGCGCGTGATGGAATTTCTGGCCCCGTTCCGGGAATCGATTGCCAATATCCGTAAAATAGATTTTATTTGATTTGAGGATACAATGAAACGAAGTATAAGAGTCAAATGGGGGGAACTCAAAGTCGGTCTCCTGATTGTTTTTGCCATTCTGGTCCTGATCTGGGCCTCTTTCGTCGGGGGCGGAACCTCAATCTTTGAGCCGAAATCTTCATATACGGCCTATTTTGCCAATGTCAACGGCCTCGTGACCGGAGCGCCGGTCTGGATCGGCGGGGTCGAGGTCGGCAACGTCACCTCCATCAAATTCGTCAATCTCGATTCGGCGCGCCAGATCGAAATTAAATTCCGCGTCAAAGAATCTATCACTAACATGATTACCGAAGACGCCGGGGTCAGTCTCGGCACGATCGGATTTCTCGGCGACAAATATATCGAGATTATTCCCGGCACGCTCGGCAAGCCGGTGGTCCCGACCGGGAGCGTCCTGCGGACAGTCGCGGCCGGCGATGCCGCCGCGCTGATGGCCGAAGGGGGGAAGGCGATGACCAGCGCCCGAAACTTGACCGACAATCTTTCCGATATCACCGACAGAATAAAACTGGGGCAGGGGACCATGGGTCAACTTGTCACCAACGACACGCTCTATCATGAAATGACCAAACTGGTTTCGTCGATGACCCTCCTGGTGCGCGACATGCAGGAGAGCCAGAAGGAACTGACTTCGTCCATCAAGAGTGTCGCCCGCAATGTCGATACGATTACGGCGCAGGTCAATTCCGGGACCGGCACCGCCGGCAAATTTATCCGCAATCCGGAGTTGTATGATAATCTCCGGTCGTCGGCGGGACGAATCGATTCTATCCTCGCGAAAATCAACCGCGGTGAAGGGACCGCCGGGGGGCTGGTTAACGATGATTCCCTTTATGTTGAGATCCGGAATCTGGTGACACGGGTGAACAATCTGGTGACCGATATCGAGAAAAATCCCCGCAAGTATTTCAAATTCTCGGTGTTTTAGATTTCATAAAAAACTACCCTCATATAATTTGTAGGTCGAAATCCTCTGAGTCCGGCGCCAGCCGGACGAGGGGTTTCGACATCTTGATTTGTAGGGGCAGGTCTCGCGCCTGCCCTCTTCGTCCGCCCTGTAACCTCTTATTCTGCAACATGAAGGATAAAATGAAATGGCCTGAATTTCGCTGTAATCGCATGAACAGTATCGCGATACGTGGAATTTGGCTTCGCTTTCTGATACAAAAGGGGGCCCCATTTTTTGCCTCTTTTCTCTTATCCGATTGAACAAGTGCATATTACAGCAATGTTTTGACGCAAAATTGCGCTGTAATTTATCGGTGCAAAGACCGATCCGCATTTGATCATGAAATAACATATTTATAGACCTACTCGTACCTATTGGCCTCTTTGACCAAGGCACATCGAATTGATATCGAAAATGCACGTGGCGATAATGATTCCGTGCGCGGCCCGGCCTTCGACAGACCCATACCTGTCATGTGGCAGCGTTTTACATACCTGCCGGTAAATTCGCTGAAAATATATTATGAAAGAAGAGCAAAAGGCCCTGATTGAGCAAATTTATTTCAGCATCACCATCTTCTTGGTTGCGGTATAAGACCCCGCGCTGATTTTATACAAATAAATGCCGCTTGCAACAGGTTTACCCCCGTCATCGCTTCCATCCCATATCGCTCCATGAATTCCCGCCTCATAATCGGCATCAATTACCGTTCTAACCTTTCGCCCCAAAATATCATAAATATTAAGAACGACATGGCTTCGTTTTTCAAGGCTGAATCTTATTTCAGTGGAAAGATTAAAAGGGTTCGGCCGATTGGCCATAAGGCAATTCATATAAGAAGGTGCTGCCATAGAATCGGTCGACATTTTCTGAGGATTGTCGGGACAAGTACTGACCCCACCCGTGCAGACTTGTCGGGAAGTTGCTAATGATGTATCTCCCGCTGATGAAATGGCATATACCGCCAATTCAAATAGTGTATTTTTCTGATTGGGACATATATAAAGACATGTATCAAAGCCGGGTTCGTAAATCGTTCCCCCATAACCGGGTGGAATTGACTTCTTAACGATATACTGCACAATGGGATATTTTTGCGCCGGATCAGGCGACCATTGAAACGTAATATCATTTCCAAGAAGACCCGGACACGGACCTGGATCGCCGGGATCGATAATTGAATCCTCAGGCGGCGGTTCTATGGACATCATTGAAAATTCCATATTTAAATTACTCAGGCCGAGCAAGCCCTCGCCGCACCCCCCATATACCGGCACCGGATTCCTGTAATCGCTTACAAATGCCGTGATACTCTGCGGATATCTGGGTCTAGCAATTACAATAGTTTCGGCAGAGTACGGGGCGTTCTGCTGATTTACAGTGTACGGTTTTACCCGATAAGTATAGGTCTCACCTCCGACCGGATAATAATCAAAATAGGTGCAGTTGTCGGCTGTATTGTTCGGGATAGTATCAATAACGTGCCATATTTGCGTTGTTGCGTCCTTTCTTTCCACTATCCATCCTTCCTCATATGGGTTGGGATCCTGGAAATAAAGCCTTATTGCCTGACAATAGTTATCGCCCGTAGCATTAATAAATGGTGGTTGGAGAACTTGGTATTCACCAAGAGTGGAATACGCAAATACTACATTATCGGGATGACATGGCCACCATCCTAAAGGCATTCCATCTATATGGACATCATACACATATGTGCGCAGAACGCAGCCATAATTGGTGATAGATCCCGGCACCACATCACAATACCCGATGTTGAATAATGGTAGTTCTGGTGAGTAACCTTTAGTACCCAGATTTCTTCCCCATACGTAAGGATTTGAATAAAAAGGGTGGTCAAACATTAAAGCTTTGGTGACTTCATATTGGCCCACTACATAGGAACCGCCGTTTGTCAAACCGGGGATCCCGAACATCTTGGTTATCGTAGTTAATTTATGCGTGTTTTGGGTCGGATTGGCAATTGAAGCTCGCTTAAGAACATTTGGCTTTCGAGTAATACGAAATGCGTGATACATATTAATAACACCGTAACCCGTCGCCGTATCCCATCCTGGTCCGGAGCGAATGATATCAAGGCTATCGTTTATATCTTCCGCGGAGAATTTCATAATATATTCCACGTCATCATTATTTAAAGTTGAATCATATGATAGTAGCAGGCTTGCCGTCCCGCTGACATAAGCCGCCGCCATAGAAGTAGCATTTGCCCCCGCATAACTATTATAAATATTATTTGGCGCAGGGCTATAATCGGCTGGCGCCGCCAAATCGATATGGTCTCCGTAATTGGATCCCCCGTCCGTTTTCCACCTTCCTTTGCATGAATTTGATCCGCCCACCGTAATATTACCAGTCTTGAATCCAGCAGGATAGTACAACGTGTTACCAGTGTAATTCCCTATCGCGGAAACCATAATGTTATTTCTGTTGTAAGCATCAACCATGGCCATTCTGAAGAGGGCTGGAAGCGGAGGATCCTTCTTAATACTGAAGTTAAAGACGCGACAGCCCTCATCCGCCGCATCGACAAGATTAGCGGCTATCTCATCAAATGGCCGGCCATCAAGAATCGCCTTGGAAACTATTCGACCATACCAATTAATCCCGGCAATTCCCACCTCATTGTCGGTATTGGCGGCAATTATACCGGCCATCATAGTGCCATGAATGCTATCCTGATGGATCGGGGGATCGCCGGTGACTTTACCAAGCAGGTCTTCATGCTGTCCAAATACCCCTTGATCGAAAATACCAATCTTTATGGGTCTTCCTCTGGAATAAATCCAACCCTCAGACGCCTCAATGTCGGATCTGTAATGACAGTCATCATTTGGATAATAATCATGCAGAAAGAATTGCTGTCCAATTTGAAACTGATAGTCATTTGGATAAATTGCGCATGGCGTGAATCGATTTTCGTTGCTCTCGGCATAAACTACACCCGGTACCGAATCAAGAGCGGCTAAAATGGTTTCAATCGGCCCTTCATTATACTCCGCAACAAAAATTGTGGAATAATCCGCAAACGTGATTGTGTTACCGTCAGTTCCTAATTGAGATGGTCGATGCGGCAGATTATCTCCGACGCACCTTATTAGATTGATATTATTCGCGCCAAGGAAACTATTGACCTCGGCGGAATTGATACCGAAGGCACCACGCTTATAGAGTGATTGGCTTGTATCACTGGAAATTACATCCGGTTGGAAATAGATGATGATTCTCTCGGCCCTTGATATGCCGTACGTGAATAATAAGCTGAAGGATAAAGCATACCTTAAAAAAGTCCCCTTTAGTGACATTCCTATGTCCCCCCATATTAACAATGTTAATGGAAATTTATATCTTTGATCTATGGTTCAAAAGTCAGTTTCCTTCGATCTGTGCCATCGGTGTTTATGATCCACAGCGACGCTATCTTATGTTCCGTGCCAAGGTAGCAGATTTTAGTGCCGTCCGGCGACCAAACGGGCACGGACGCTTTCACAGAGATAATGCGCAGATTGCCGCCGTTTATATCAAAAATGGCAATCCCATTTTTGGAATCGGATACAATCATCCTTGTCCGGTCATTATAGGAAATCGGTCCCTCAAACCCTTCTAATGGGACGCGTATCTTTCTCCTATAACTATGATCAAGTGATTCAATCCAGTATCCGGTCCAACTGTCGGCCCAAAAAATACTGTCACCGGATGGATGCCAAACCGGCCCCCGTGTTCCTGACCAATGATTCAGGCTCGTATCTTTAAGGTAAGTAATCCATATCCCGCTGGAATCACCGATGGAATAATGAGAAACAACCTTGTCTCCCTGGGGTGAGAAGGTCGGATCGCAAAATGCCATACCATCGCCAATTTTGGTGAGACTGTCGCCCGTAACCTTAATCTTCCAGGCCGCATCGGTCATAAAATATATCCATTTCGAATCGGCGCTCCAGGTGGCATTCCCGGCTTGAACCAGAAATCGCGGATTGGTGCCGTCGGGATTTATCAGCCATATGCCCCGTTGGGATAAATCCCACCCGGTAGGATCGGTCGTATCGTAATCGAGTCCCGTTATGCCATAATGATAATACGCAATCACCGTCCCGTCCGGAGACCAGACCGGCTTGTCATCGATTTGAACACTCAGATTGGGGCCATAATCGGGCGGCTTTTGCTTCTGCGGCTCGACCCCCTTATCGCATGATATTATGTATAATGCTAGAGCGACAAATGATAAAATACAAAAGGACAATTTGCGAAACATAGTCATCTCCGTCGATTATAATCGAAGGTTCATTTTGTAAATCGGTAATTTCAACCCTATTCTTTACATCAAACCCAGCCTCAGATGTGGCCATTTAAGATCGCAAACCAATTATTAAAAATATTACAATAAAGATAAGAGATATTCAATCCATGTTTATTGACTGAATACATCTTATGATTCTCACCGCTGCGGATAAATTTCTGAAGGTTGATGTCCTCACTGGCAACTTATGAATTGTTTAAAAAATGTCAAGAAAAATATCTCCATTGGAAACAATTCGTGAATTATTTCACATTCTCATTCTGCTTGGAAGTCATATTTGACTTGGGGCCATCTCCTGGGGGTGGTCGTTGATTAATTTCGCACGGTGCAATTATGATATCAATTTGGTGTGAATCGGTCACCGGGGAGGATAGGTACAGCGAGGTTTATAATTATGTCCGTAAATTATCAAATACCGATCGGCCCTTGTGCCCGACCATTATCGCGCCGTTACCCATTTAAATATTGTCGTAATCTCCACCCCTCCAACCGCTTGAAAGAAAAGATGCAAAAAATGGGGCCCCCTTTTGTATCAGAAAGCGAACCCAAATATCCCGAATGCCTATACAGGTCATCCATTTATGGTGAAAATCAATCGGCTCCGTTTTATTTCATATATTGTGGGACAAAAGGTTATGGGCAATGCTGGATTCCCGCCTTCGCGGGAACGACATTATTGGGGGGTTGGATTTATGGCCAAGCCCGGAATGACATTAACGTGTGGTACGGTGCAGGTAGGTCCGAACCCCTGCGGTTCGGACTCTTTGCCGGCCTTATTTCACTTTCCCCAGTTCTTTCAGTCTCTCCAGCCGCGCCGGCTCGTCGCGGGTCATCCAGATATCTTTCGATAAAATCTCGTATGCCTTCGCAAAATGCGGCACCGCTTCATCGGCCCGATCTAACGCCAGAAGACATTCCCCCAATTCTTCATAGACATACCCGTCGTTATCATCGCCTGATTCCTGCCACTCTTTCTGCAATCTTTGCTGAATCGCCAGCGCGGTATCAACTTTCCCCAGCATCCGGTAGGTTTTCGCCACGCACCATTCGGCGATGCGAAGCGGTATCGGCGCACCCTGCTCGCGGCGGAAATCGACCGCCTTCTGAAACAGGTCGAGCGCCGTGTAATATTTTTTCTGATCGAAATAGGTCCAGCCGATGTTGTTATACAGACTTCCCTGCCACTTGCGCGCCCGCGGGTCGCTTGATTTTTCGGCCAGCGCGAGCGCTTTCTCGTTCCAGGCCATCTGCTGACCGGCTGGGGCGGCGATCCCCAGCATATGGGCGGCATCGACCGCATAGAAGTCAAAATGCTCTTTTAGTGCCAGTTCCCACGCTTGGGCAAACAGCGGGACGGCGTCGGCGGCCTTGCCCGAGGAATTAAAAACTCGGCCCCGTTCCAGAAGATACCGGACATGGGCCCTTTCGCCCGCCGACTCCAATAACTTTTGCACCGTGTCCAGGGTCGCGTGGGCGGAATCGAACTTTTGTTGCAGGCCCTGAGTGTGGGCGATCTGGGTCAATAATTCGGCGTAATAGCCGGTGTCGCCCGAAATTTTTATATCGGGCAGAAGTTCCCGGAACTTGTTCTCGGTCTCGGCCGGGTTGTCATAATTCCAGAGAGAATCAAAATCGACTCCAGCCGCATGTATTTCCATAGACATAATTATAAAAACTCCCCACATGATCCATGCAATTTTCATAAGAATCACATAATATACGAGAAGGGCGGATAGATATGTTTGCGGCTATTTATGGGGATCGCAGCGGTCAGTTTTCGCCCAGCATATAGTGGAGCAGTCTGATTGTACCGTCTTTGCCCGATTCGCCGACCTCCATCGACGGGCCGACACATGACGGACACCCGTCCTGACAAGGGCAGTCATTCACCTGCTCCAGGCAGGCCCGGAAAAGATCGTGGGAGATATTGAACAGTTTCTCGGAATAGCCGACCCCGTCAGGAATATTTTCGTAAATATAAATAGTCGGAAGTTCGCTGAAGGGCGAGCGGACCTGCGAAATGGAGCGGAGATCGTGCGGGTCGCACATCACCCAGAGCGGCGCGATTTTGCCGAGGATATTGGCCAGACCGCGCAGCGCCCCGCCGAATGTTTCCCCCTCGAGATTAAGGCGGAACCGGATATCGCCCGGAAAAGCGTACCAGAAAGCGTTGGTGTGAAGTTCCAGTTCCGGCAGATTCAGTTTCCCGGAGCCGACATTTTCGTGAGTATGAAATTTAATTTTCTTGAACAGCACCGTCACCATCGTGACAGTCACTTCGCCCCAGGAGAGAACGGCCTCAAAATCGTGCTTCTCATCGGCTACGGAAAGGACCTTCAGATCCGATTTGGTTTCGGCGTCGGTGTAATAGTCGACCGCCGCCTCCTTGACATACGCCTTTTTCCCTTCCCAATCGAGTTCCGTGACCTGGTACTGCTCGGCGTCGTGAAGGTATATCGCTTCGGGGTGCAAAAATATCGGGGCCGAATAGTAATCGACTTCGCCGATCACGCGGTTGTTATCGGTCTGATTGAGAATGACAAAGTTGTCGGGCGAGGCCGATCGGAGCGAGACACCCTGTGCCGGATAAATCTCCGATGACCAGTGAAATTTGCCGCCTGACTGCCGGACTATTTTTTGATCCTCGAGATAATTCAGGATTTCATCGGTGCCATCGGGGCGGAAATCCTCTTCCTTATGGAACGGCAATTCGAAACTGGCGCACTTGATATGGTTGGTGCTGATAATCAGATTGTCGGGATCGATTATTCCCATCTCCGGCGTCCGCTTGAGCAGATATGTACTGTTATGGGCAAGGAACTGATTAATGGCGGAACTGTTGGCGACAAAGATGGTCACCGAACTCCCCGAACGCCGTCCGGCCCGTCCGGCCTGTTGCCAGACCGAGGAGATGGAGCCGGGGTATCCGCAGATGATGGAAACATCGAGCGCCCCGATATCGATTCCCAGTTCGAGAGCATTGGTCGAAACCACCCCGATAATTTCGCCGCGGCGGAGCCCCTGCTCGATATCACGCCGTTGATTCGGGAGATACCCGCCGCGGTACCCGGCCACCCGGATATTATTACCGAACGGCTCTTTGAACCGCTCCCGCATATATGTCAGAAGAACCTCGACCTGAAGCCGGTATTGGGCGAAGATGATGGTTTGAATGCGATTCGAGATAAATTTTTCGGCCAGATCCTGCGCTTCGTTCAGGGCCGATTTGCGGATACCGAGTTGCTTGTTTATGACCGGCGGATTATAAATGATAAAATGTTTCTCGCCGGAAGGAGCGCCGTTGTTATCCACCAGATTAACTTTCCGACCGGTAATTTTTTCCGCCAGTTCGTCCGGGTTGGCGATAGTCGCCGAGCAGGTGATAAAGATCGGGTTGGAACCGTAAAATTCGCAGATCCGTTTCAGCCGCCGCACCACGTTTGCCAGATGCGAGCCGAAAATCCCGCGGTAATGATGAATCTCGTCGATTACGACATACTTCAAATTTTCGAACAGTTTTATCCATTTGGTATGATGCGGCAGAATCCCGGCGTGAAGCATATCGGGGTTGGTGACGACGATATGCCCGGCCGAACGGATCAATCTTCGGGCGGTCTGAGGCGTGTCGCCGTCGAAAGTGTACGTTTTTATATCGACATCGAGGGCATCGATCAAGCCGGTCAATTCCGCCAGTTGATCCTGCGAGAGGGCCTTGGTAGGGAAGAGGTACAGGGCGCGGGTCGATCTGTTTTTTATGATACTGTCGAGCACGGGAAGATTATAGCAGAGCGTCTTGCCCGAAGCGGTCGGGGTGACAATGACCGTGTCGTGGCCGTCATGGATAGAATCGACCGCGCTCCTTTGATGCGAATATAATCTGTTTATGCCGCGTTTCTGCAGAAGTGACACCAACTTCGAATCGAGATATTCAGGGAAGTCATCATAGACACCATCGCGCGGCGGGATGATTTCCCAGTGGGCAATATTATTTTTAATCGAAGGGTCGGTCCGGAACGATTCCAGAATCTGGGGGAGATTCATAGGTTAATCATCTTTTCTCGGCTAAACTTCGCTTGCATATGTCGCAAAATCGCTCCCCCTTATTGTCGATGTCAATCATATTCTGCGAAAAATAATTGACACAGCGAGGATTGCGGCAACTGGTTAAATCAAAAAGATGTGCCAGTTGGTGAACCGCCTGCTTGAAGAGCCGGGTATAGACTTTGGATTCATCCTCGGGGAGGCCGTAAAATTCCTGACGAATCCGGAAGAGCGAGACCACCGCCGTGCCGCAAACGGTATCGGAATGGCCGATAATGTATGGTTCATCGGGAAGGTACAGATCCTCTTCGCACACCCCCAAGACGATTTCCTTATGGTTGGCCTTGACCCGTTCCAGTTTGGCCAGGAGGTTACTGGCATAGTACTGATTGCGGATGACATTGAGGCCCTCATCGGGCATTTTCATTCCTTTGAGAATATCGACCGAGCGCCCGAAGACCGGCCCGACATTGGTCGCCAGGCGGTTCACCATCATGAAATCGACTTCGCCCAAGGGCACCACCACAACTTTTGATTTCATCAGGGCCATAATTATTCCGCCGTAAAGAACCTCTTGGTGGACCCGGTCGGGGAGACTTTGACTTCGAGTTTGGCCGCGCATTTGGGGCACCAGCCGACGAAGGCATCACCCTTTTTATTCAAATAAATCCGCGAGTACACTTTGCAGCACTTGAACATAATGCCGAGATGGGGACGGTTTTTGTTCTGTTTATCCATGTCCGGGCCGCTTTTACTTTCCATTATATTCCCGCATTATTTCGACCGATGCCGAGGAGCCGATCCGATCGGCCCCGGCGGCTACCAATGCCTCGGTGTCGGCCAGAGTTCTGATCCCACCCGAGGCTTTCACTTTTACCTGACCTTTGGCCGCCTCTTTTAATCGCTTCACTATTTCCACCGTTGCCCCGCCGAAAAATCCGGTGGCCGTTTTCACGAATTGCGCACCGCCATTTATGACCGTCTTCACCGCGGCCACCTGCGCCTCCGGCGAAATCCGCGGTGCTTCAATTATAACCTTTAAAATAATATTGTCCGGCAGATTCCGTCGCACTTCATAGATTTCCTCTTCGGCGGCCCGATACTCCCCGGAATGAAGCCATCCGACGTTGACCACCATATCAATCTCATCCGCGCCGTCTTCGACCCCTTTGACCGCCTCGATTACCTTGATGTCGGTTCGGTTAGCCGAGAGGGGAAAGCCGGAGACAGAAATAATCTTAACATCACTCCCCGCCAGTTCTTTTCGGGCCAATGTCACCCAACAGGGATTGATGGCGATACCGAAAAAATTGTGCTCCTTTGCCTCGCGGCAGATTTTTATAATCGCCTCAAGATCGGTTTCCGGTTTCAGAATGGAGTGGTCAAAATAACGATTCAAGTTTTCTATCATAAATATTCTTGCTCTAACGGGAGGAAAATAAGTCTATCCAAGGGTTTGGACAATACCTTTGAAGAAACTTTTTCCGGGGAATTCATAACCGAGACTGAAAATATCATTCATGGTAGCAGCTACATCGGCGAAACTCTCTCTTGTTCCAAGACTTATACCGATCTTCATCCGGATGTTATACGCCAGAAGCGGAACATATTCACGGGTATGATCGGTGGAATATTTCAAAGTCGGATCGCAGCCATGATCGGCCGTTATGACAAGCAAGTCGTCCTCACTCACAATCTTAATTAAATCGGCCAAGGCTCGGTCAAATTCCTCCAGTCCCCGCCCGAAAGATTCGGTATCGTTGCGATGCCCCCATAACATATCAAAATCGACCAAATTAGCGAAAATCAGTCCGGTTTGAGTGACCGTCAATTCCCCCATTATCCTCTCCATAACTTCCATATTGCTTTTGGCGTTCACGGCTTTGCTTATTCCCCGGCGTGCGAATAAATCATCGATTTTGCCGACCGCCACCGTCGGAATTCCCTTTTCTTTCATCAGGTCCAGGAATGTCTTTGACGGCGGCTCCAGTGAAAAGTCTTTCCTATGGGCTGTCCTGATAAAATTTCCCGGTTCGCCGATAAACGGGCGGGCGATAACTCTTCCGACAGCGTGCTCCCCCTTTAGCAATTCCCGCGCGAAATGGCAAATTTCATATAACCTTTCGAGCGGGACTATCTCTTCGTGCGCCGCCAGTTGAAAGACCGAATCGGCCGATGTATATAAAATAATTTCGCCGGTTTTAATATGCCGTTCGCCCAGTTCTTTGATGATCTCGGTCCCGCTGGCGGGGAGATTGCCGATTGTTCTAATGCCCGCTTTTGATTCGAATTCCCTGATCAACTCCGGGGGAAAGCCATTCGGATATAGCGGGAACGGTTGCGCCAGAATTATTCCACCTATTTCCCAGTGCCCCGAGGTAGAATCTTTTCCCGGCGACTTTTCCGCCATCTTCCCCCACGCGCCGGCAGCTTTTTTATCAGGCGCCACACCCTTTATTGTAACGATATTTCCCAGACCTATATGTTGGCAGACAGGCATCTTCAACCCGCCCAGGGCCTCCGCCACATGCGTAATTGTGGATGCCCCTCTGTCGCCGTAATGGTCGGCATCGGGTAACTCCCCGACCCCACAGGCGTCAAGGACGATAACAATAACTCTTCTGAACATGAGGACAATTTACTAAATCACTCTTTATAATGACAATAAAAAGCCCGGGGGATGACCCGGGCTTCTTAGAGGTTTTTGGGGACGCTATCTAATCATTGGCGGTCAATATCAGGGAATTGAATCTGGTGCCGGTTTCTTTATACTCCTTGGTGGCGCCATTCAAACTGCGCGTTCCCTCCGACTCGATCGTGTAGGTTTCTTCCTGACGAACAATCATTCCCTCGCGGTAGGCGAAATAGATTTTGCCGTCGGAATTTATTCGCTCCAGTTTTATGACGAGAGCCCCTTCTTTATCGGTCCCTCGAAACGGAAGCACCAAATTCCCCTGGTATTCAATCACGGCGCAGTCATATCCGGCCTCGCGAACCAGCGCTCGTACCCGATAGGTAGTTTCCGCCCGCGTTGTCCCTTCGTTCTTGACAATCAACTTAACCGATTGGCTCCAACTGTATCCTTCCGAAACCGGATTTTGGGGAAATACCGGAAGGGCCTGCTCATAGTAATTCTTATAAAAAGTCACCAGTTCTGTACTTAGTGAATCGGAGGGATACAGCTCCAGGACCTTGCCATTAGGCGCCATCAAATATTCCAGCGACCATTCCTCCTGGCGGGGATCGGCTTTGGCCAATTCCGAATCTTTCCGAGATGGCACTTCGATAATGTCGGTCAGACGAATACGGGCCTGTCCGCTGTCGGCCAAACTGACGACGTCTTCATTTATATTGGTCTTATAAGAATTGGCGCCGGTCCTTACCACTCTTCCCGATTCAAAAGTCTTCGATGACACCTTGACTTCGTTACTGTATTGTCTTTTCTGATTAGGACGGAATTTGAACGCCAGACGAACTTCCTTTTTCTCCGTGGCGCATCCTGCCATAAGCATTATTCCGACCAGAAACCAGATGTGAGGTAGTTTGCTATGGATCATTTAGTACTCCTCCCAGCCCATTCGGGTCAGGCGCTCCATTTGAATTAATCCATAGCCCGCCGTCCCCGGGGATGTCAGAAGAAGGGAATTCATAATTTCCGGAACCGAGGTCGTATCGGATTGAAATTCCTCATATACAACAGAGTAGTTTCCGATTAATTCCGGAGAGAAAATCGAGACCTTCCGGCCGCCCGGCGCCTGCCATGAAAATGACAGAAACAGAAGAGCCAGCACGGCCGCCAGAGGAACCAATATCGGCCATACCGATTTGGAGGGGGATGGGAGATATCCCCCGCCGATCCTGTTTATCTCGCTTGCCAGTACCCGGGCGCCGATTTTTGTTTCCAACTGCTGCCAATAACTTTCCGGGGGTTGCGGTGTCGGGAGATTCCGAAACCGATCCCGCAGATTTTTCTCTTCGTCGACATAATCGCGGCAATCGAAACAGGATTGAAGGTGCAATTCAAAACCCTCCTTCAGTCCCGGCGACAGATTCCCCACCAGATAATCATCGATATAATAACGGATTTCACGGCAATTCATCTTCTTTCCTCACTTTATTCTCTTCGCCAGCCATTTTTTCAATTTTGCCCGGGCGACATGCAAATTGGAGCGGACCGTAGCTTCGGGACATCCCATCGCCATCGCCACTTCCGTCTTGGAATAACCCTCGACATCATGGAGAATTATCGTCACCCTCTGGCGGGTCGGCAGGAGCCCGATCCCCTTATCGATGATCGTCGCCAATTCCTCGTTGAGAAGGGCGAAATCGGGGGCCTCCGTTAAGGCCGCCATTTCCACCTCGACCGCCGGCATCATCTCGGTCTCATCATCCACCGAAATAAAGCGCCGCTGCTTTTTGCGGAGCAGGTCGATGGCGTAATTGGTCGCGATTCTCAGGACCAGGCTGGTAAAGAAACTTGCATCTCGTATCTCGTGGCGTTTCTCATATATCCTGACAAAGGTTTCCTGAGTCACTTCATCGGCGTCAAGATGGTTTTCCAAGATTCGATAGGCAATCGAATATACCTTCCGCTCGTACCTCCTGACCAGTTCGGTAAAAGCCTTCTGGTCTCCCTGGATAAATCTGCCGACCAGATCCCGTAGTTCCATTATTTGCGGGACCCGCTTTGCAACATATCTACCATAGCGACGAAACAATTCCGGTCATGTTCAAAATAAATCGATTGACTCAATTATCAGCGAAGATTATCATTCCGCCCATTAAAGTCAACTTTTATTTGGACAACAGGTTGTAAGATTTCGTAATGAATTCCGATGACCGATCTGACCAAATATAAATATAAGGCCCTGATAATTACCGGCCTGGCGACCTTTCTGGGCACCCTCGATTCCTCCATCGTCAATGTTTCTTTGCCGACCATCAGCCGGGAAATGGGTGCGTCGATGGATACGGTCGGCTGGGTAATAATCGCCTACGCCATTTCCATTATTTCTCTACTTATGGTTTTCGGAGTCATTTCGGAGAAGAAAGGGTACCAGAAATCATATTATTACGGCTTTCTCCTCTTTATTTTGGGCTCGGCCCTCTGCGGATTATCATTCAATATCTATTTCTTGATTGCCATGCGGGCCCTTCAGGGAATTGGCGCGGCACTTTTGGTGTCGGTGGGTCCGGCCATGATAACCAAAACCTTCCCGGAATCGGAACGGGGCCGGGGCCTGGCATCGATTGCCATGGTAGTCGCGACCGGCTTAATGCTCGGGCCTCCTCTGGGCGGTTTTATTGTCGGCGGTCTGGGGTGGAGATGGGTGTTTTTTGTCAATCTCCCTCTCGGCCTTCTGGGGATTTATCTGACATTCCGATTTATAAGAGATTTCCCGGTCGCCGATCCGGATCGCAAAATTCATTTGCCGGGAGCCGGAAGTCTCTCTTTCGGCTTTCTTACTTTGATGCTGGCCTTTTCCTTTTATGGCCGTCATATAATAACTCCGGCAATAATCGCCGCCGGACTGGCGGTCGCCGGAATCAGTTTCGCCCTGTTTTTTTATTTCGAATATAATCCTCAAACGCGCTTGATCGGATTGGACCTGTTTAAGAATAAAATTTTCTCTTTTTCGCTTCTGGCTCTTTTTATGGTGTTCATCGGGCTTTCCGCCGTGAGCGTCATATTGCCATTCTATCTGGAACAGATAAAGAAATTTGAACCGGAAGAAGTCGGCCTGATATTGATGGTTATTCCGATTTGCGGATTTATCACGGCTCCTCTGGCCGGTTATCTTGCCGATAAATTTCAAGCCCGGATTATCTCGACCACGGGTATAGTTATCCTCCTGGCCGGGGTTTGGATGGTACGATTCCTTGATGCGTCTTCCGGTTTAGACTCAATTATTTTCTCGCTGGCTTTTATCGGCCTCGGAATGGGAGTCTTTGGCACCCCGAATACTTCAAGTATTATGGGATCGGTCAGAAAATTGCAGCTGGGGTCGGCCTCAGGGATACTATCCACGACCCGAAGTCTCAGCATGGCCTTTGGTGTCGGGCTATCGATGGCACTTCTCAATTATTATCAAAATCTTTTCCTAAGGGCCGATTCCGATATAGATCTCGCTTTTATATATGGATTTAAGATGGATTTTGCCTTTGTCGCCGCCGTCGTGCTGATCGGGGCAATTGCGAGCCTTCTGCGAGGCAAGAATCTTGCCGAAAAAACGAATGTGACCTCTTAGCGGTTGACAAACCGGTTTTTCTTTATATTTTTACAGCCAATTTTTGAAGGGTCCGATTATGAATTCAATGACCGGTTACGGGAAAGCCGATTTCAGGAATCGCCAATTAGCGGTTTCTGTCGAGGTTTCCTCAGTTAACAATCGATATCTTGAATTTTCTTTTCGATTGCCGAAGCAATTGGGGTTTCTGGAGCCCCGCCTGAAAGAACTGGTGGCCTCCAAATTGAGCCGGGGGAAAGTCAGCCTTCTGTTTAATTATGAAGACTATGGTTTCGGAATTGATCGCCTGACAGTCAATCGCAGCCTGGCCGAAAGCGCTTTGGGAGAATTGCAGGCTCTCAAGAAAAAATATAACCTCAAAGGGGAAATAGAAATCGGACATCTGGTGGCCTTCCCCGACATTTTCCGGGTCGATAAATCGGAAGATCTTGAAAAAAGGATTTGGCCGATCATAGAAAAAGTTACCAAGAAGGCGCTGGACGGGCTGGTCACTATGCGCCATAAAGAAGGAACCCATCTTGAGAAGGACTTTCGCGGTCGTCTTTCATTCCTCACGGAACGAATCGGGAAGATTGAGAAAGACTCATCCCAGAATATTTCCCGCTATCGTGAAAAATTGACTCGGCGGATAAATGAAGTTCTCGATAATCGGACCGCCGATGGGGCCCGGCTGGAAGAAGAAGTGGCCTATTTTGCCGAACGTTCCGATATCACCGAAGAATGTGTCCGTTTCCGCAGCCATCTCAAACAATTCGGGGCCGATCTTAAGGGGACCGACTCGGTCGGCAAGAGACTCAACTTTATTCTGCAGGAATTGAATCGCGAAGCCAACACGATTGGCTCCAAATCGGCGGTAGCCTCCATTTCGAAGGCTGTTCTGGAACTGAAAGAAGAAATTGAAAAAATGCGTGAACAGGTGCAGAATATTGAATAGGGGATCTTTCGGCCATATGTCTAAAAGCGGAAAAGGGAAAATCATTATTATTTCTTCGCCCTCCGGCGGCGGCAAGAGTTCCATCTGCAGGAAACTTCTCTCGCCCCGCAACCGTAAGGAGGGCTGGCAGTTTTCGATTTCTGTCACCACCCGTCCGCCGCGCCGCAACGAACGCAACGGTCGCGAATACTGGTTTGTCGATTATCCCGAATTTGTCCGGCGGCGAAAAAGGCATGAGTTCGCCGAATCTTGCCAGGTGCACCGCTTCTATTACGGCACGCCGCGCAAGCCGCTCGATGATGTCCTGAAAAAGGGCGGGGTAATTCTGCTGGATGTCGATGTCAAAGGGGCTTTTGCGCTGAAATATAAATATCCGATGGCGGCCAGCATTTTTATTCTGCCTCCCGGCAAGGACGAACTGAAACGCCGCCTGAAAAAGCGCGGGACGGAGGATGACAGTCAGTTTAAGATCCGTCAGAGCCGCGCTTTGAGTGAAATGAAATTGTTCAGAAAATTCGAATATGTCGTAATAAATAAAGACCTTACTACCGCTGTTAAAGAAGTCAAGACAATTGTCGATTCTCTTCATTGTCGATACGACAACCTGGACTTGGAACATATTAGCCGAATCGTCGGTTAAATACCAGCAATCATAGGAGGCGCTGTGGCCAAGATGTCGTTTGAGGAATTGGATAAGTTGACCGAAAATCGTTACGAAGCGGTTCTTCTGGCCGCTCAACGGGCCCGTCAGGTCAACGCTTTTCGCCTGGCTCAACTGGAACGTTTGGGCGAAAATGCCGAAGTTATCGACGGGCGCAAAGTTACCACCCTGGCACTGCAGGATTTAATGACGGGCAAAGTGAAATTCCGTCGTCGTCAGCAACATTGATTTAATAAGGATAGGAATAATATCGTGGCAAAAAATCTTCTGATTGTCGAATCCCCGGCCAAGTCCCGGACCCTTAAAAAATTCCTGGGGCGAAGCTTCGAAATTCTGCCGACCATCGGCCATATCAGAGATTTGCCCAAATCGAAATTGGGCGTCGATCCCGATGACAATTTCAAAATCGATTATGTCACCATCAAAGGCAAAGAGAAAGTCATCGAGAAATTGCGAGAGGCCGCGAAAAATTCCGAAAAAATTTATCTCGCCCCGGATCCGGATCGCGAGGGGGAAGCGATTGCCTGGCATGTTGCCAAGCAACTCAAAGGGGTGAAAAATATCACCCGTGTGACCTTTAATGAAATTACCAAATCGGCCGTTCTGGAAGCGATGGAACATACCCGCGACATCGATTTGAACTTGGTCGACGCCCAACAGGCGCGGCGGGTTCTGGATCGCCTGGTCGGGTATAAGGTTTCTCCGTTTCTGTGGAAGACCATCGCCCGCGGACTTTCCGCCGGGCGGGTTCAATCGGTGGCGCTTCGCATTATCTGTGAGCGGGAAGCCGAGATTGAAGCGTTCGTCATCGAGGAATACTGGGAAATTGAGGCCCTGCTAAAAAATGGGGATGGCGAACTCTGGTCGAAATTGGTGAAGATTGACGGGGCCAAGCCGGAAATTAAAAATCAAGCCGAAGCGGACAAAATTTCCGCTGAACTCCGTAACGAAAAATTCATTGTCGAGTCGGTCAAGAAATCGGAAAAAGTTCGCAAGCCCTATCCGCCGTTTATAACCAGCACGCTACAGCAGGAGTCGGCGCGGGCTCTCTATTTTTCCGCAAAGAAAACCATGATGGTGGCTCAGCAATTGTATGAAGGGGTGGAACTGGGCGACGAAGGGGCCACCGGCCTCATTACATACATGCGCACCGATTCGACCCGTATTGCCGACACCGCCATCGGCGCCGTCCGTGATTTTATCAAAGAGCAGTACGGGAATGCGTACCTGCCAAAGTCCGGAATCAAATACGGGGCCAAAAAGGGAAGTCAGGACGCCCACGAAGCGATCCGTCCGACCTATATGGATAGATCTCCCGACGCCATTAAAAAATTCCTGACCAAAGACCAATATAAATTGTATTCCCTTATCTGGAACCGCTTCGTAGCCTCACAAATGGCCCCGGCGGTTTATGATACCACCGATGTCGATATCAAGGCCGGTAAATATCTATTTCATTCCCACGCCCAGAGTTTGAAATTCGACGGTTTCCTGAAAGTATATCAGGAGGCCAAAGAAAACGGCCAGAACGGAGAAAACGGTCTGGTTGATTTTATTCCCAATTTGAAAGACGGCGATATTTTGACCCTATTGGAATTGAAGCCGTCCCAACATTTCACCAAACCCCCGGCCAGATTCTCCGAAGCGATGCTGGTTAAGACCCTTGAGGCCGAGGGGATCGGGCGGCCGTCAACTTACGCCACC
Organism: Candidatus Zixiibacteriota bacterium; assembly: GCA_900498245.1. Taxonomy (NCBI): domain Bacteria; kingdom Pseudomonadati; phylum Candidatus Zixiibacteriota; species Candidatus Zixiibacteriota bacterium. The sequence continues at coordinate 2,595,240 of LS998015.1, read as the reverse complement.
ATTATTTCGACAATTCTCGAGCGGAAATATGTTGAAATGAAGGAACGGCGGCTGTTTCCTACCGAGTTAGGGAAGACCGTCAACAAAATCCTTGTCGAATATTTCCCGAATATTTTTGACATTAAATTCACGGCTCACATGGAAACCGATCTTGACCAGATCGAAATCGGCAAGGAAAACTGGGTTGATGTTATAAAAGAGTTTTACAATCCGTTTGAAAAGACGCTTGACAAATTGTCCACAAAGCATAAAAAAATAAAAGAATCGATGACTGAAGCGACCGATGAAAAATGTGAAAAATGCGGTTCGCCGATGGTTATCAAATGGGGACGGAACGGCCGTTTTCTCGCCTGCTCGGCGTTTCCCGAATGTCGTTTCACCAAGCCGCTTGACGCCGACGAACAGCCGGCGGCCCCGACCGATATCAAGTGCGAAAAGTGCGGCTCCCCGATGATTGTCAAGAGCGGCCGATTTGGAAAATTCCTGGCTTGCTCGGCTTACCCGAAATGCAAGAATACGCAGTCCCTGCCGACCGGAATCAAATGCCCCAAGGATGGCGGCAATGTCATCCAGATGCAGTCCAAAAGGAAACGAACTTTCTTTGGATGTTCCAATTATCCCAAGTGCGATTTTGTCAGCTGGGACAAACCGATTAATGAATCGTGCCCCCATTGCGGGAACAATTATCTTGTCGAGAAATTTTCGCAGAAAACCGGCGCCTATAAATACTGCCCTACCTGTAAGCACAAATTCACGGCGGAGCCCCATAATAATCCGGAACCGGCCGCCGTCAAATAATACCGCCCAACCCGCGGCCCAATTTTGATTTGACCTCATTATATAATTGCCATATTATTTTCCCATGATCGATAAAACCCTGAATGAGTATTTAAATTATCTCGCTCAGAAACGTCGTCTGTCCCCCGGTAGTATCGAAACCTACCGGCGTTCCCTGAGGGGCTGGGTGAAATTTTTGGAAGAGGAATATAAGAAGACTCCCCCGGAGCCGAAACTCAATGTTCTCTTGCTCCGCAAATACCTCGCTCAAAGACGGGCCGAATCGGTTTCGGTCAGGACCCTGGCCGGATTTATTTCCGCCCTGTCCGGATTCCAGGGGTTTCTGGCCCAGCATAAAAAATATATCCCCTTTCTGACAAAATTAAGCAAGTTGAAATACACCGAGAAAATTCCTGACTTTCTCTCTCAAAAGGAAACCGAGGAGTTATTCGGATTTCTGGCAAAAGATACTTATCTGGCGTGGCGGGACTACCTCATGGTTTCGTTCTTTTATCTGACCGGTATTCGCCGGGCCGAATTGACCATGCTGAAAGTCTCGGATTTGGATTTTCGCCGCCACACTGCGACTGTTCTGGGAAAAGGAAACAAGGTCAGGGTTGTCCCTTATGGCGCCGCCCTGCATCGCGACCTGGAAAATTATTTGGAGGTTCGGGAAAATTTTATCGGTTCCGGACGGCACAATCTGGGTTATCTATTTCTCAATTATCAGGGCTCTCCGCTGACTGTCCGCTCGGTCGATCGGATTGTCAGAAATTATTGCGCCCGTCTGGGCAAACGGGTCACCCCGCATATGCTTCGCCACAGTTTCGCCACCCATATGCTTGAAAACGGCGCCGATATTCTGGCCATCAAAGAAATGCTGGGGCACGCCTCTCTGGCCACGACCCAGAAATACACTCATATTACCGCCGAGCAGTTGAAAGCGGTTTATAACAAGGCCCACCCGCGGGCCTGAAAAGGGTGATAAATTATGACACAGATGCACGGTACAACCATAATCGGGCTGAGATATAAGGGCCGTGTCGCCATGGCCGGCGACGGGCAGGTCACTTTTAATGATACCATTGTCAAGGCGAAAGCCATTAAGATTCGCCGCCTTTATAATGATAAAATTCTGGCCGGGTTTGCCGGGGCCGCCGCCGACGCCCTGGCGCTGTTCGAACGATTTGAAGGAAAAATCGAGGAATTTTCGGGTAATCTCCCCAGGGCCGCCGTGGAATTGGCCAAAGACTGGCGGACCGATAAATATCTTCAGAAATTGGAGGCCCTTCTCGCGGTCGCCGATACCAAAAATTCGCTTCTCATCGCCGGGTCCGGCGAGGTGGTCGAGCCGGATGACGGCATTTTGGCGATCGGTTCCGGGGGGCCGTACGCTTTAGCGGCGGCGCGCGCCATCATTTCTACCAAACCGCAGCAGACCGCCGAAGAAATCGTCCGCCGGGCGCTCGAAATCGCCGCCCAAATCTGTATTTACACCAATGACAATATTACCGTAGAAAGTATAAAATGATTAATANAGATTACAGAACCCCGCGTGAAATTGTCGCCCATCTGGATCGCTATATAATAGGACAGGACAACGCCAAAAAATGTGTCGCCATTGCGCTGCGTAATCGCTGGCGGCGGCGGGTTGCGCCCGATGATATTCGCCGCGAAATTCTGCCCAACAATATCCTGATGATCGGACCGACCGGGGTTGGCAAGACGGAAATCGCCCGCCGGCTGGCCGAGATGGCCGGGGCCCCATTTCTCAAGGTGGAGGCCTCGAAATTCACCGAAGTTGGGTATGTCGGGCGCGATGTCGAATCGATGGTTCGCGATCTGGTCGATCTGGCTGTCAACATGGTGAAAAACGAAAAGGCTGACAAAGTATCTTTAAAGGCAGAAGACAATGCCAATGAAAGAATTCTTGATCTTCTTCTGCCTCCGGTACCAAAGCCGAAAATCCCGTCCGCCGAAACGCCTGTACCGGATGAAAATCACGAAAGTACTCGGGACAAACTTCGGGAAAAACTTCTGGCCGGCAAACTGGAAGACAAAATGGTGGAGCTGGACACACCTCAGGACCGCTTTCCGGTGGTCGAGATTTTTTCGCCCATGGGAATGGAGGAACTGGGCATCAACTTTCAGGAGATGTTCTCCGGCCTGATGCCGAAAAAAACCAAACGGCGCAAAATGACCGTCGCCGAGGCCCGGAAATTTCTCTATTCGGAAGAAGTCTCCAAGCTGGTCAATATGGATGATGTTATTGCCGATGCTCTCGAGCGGGTTCAAGAATCAGGGATAATCTTCATCGATGAGATTGATAAAATTGTCGGCGAAAAAACCAAGGTCGGTCCCGATGTCTCCCGCGAAGGTGTTCAGCGTGATATACTTCCGATTGTCGAAGGGTCGGCAGTTATGACGAAGTATGGCATGGTTACCACGGAACATGTCCTTTTCATTGCGGCCGGGGCCTTTCATTCCGCCAAGCCGTCCGACCTCATCCCTGAATTGCAGGGGCGCTTCCCGATACGGGTCGAACTTGATTCGCTTACCGCCGCCGATTTTATTCGCATTCTTTCGGAGCCGCAAAACGCTCTCGTGAAGCAATATTCGGCCCTGATGGCCTCGGAGGGGATGAAACTATCATTTTCCGATAGTGCCTTGAAAAAGATTGCCGAAATCGCCGAGAAGGTCAACACCAATACCGAAAATATCGGGGCCCGGCGGCTGCATACCATCATGAGCACCCTGCTCGAGGATATCATGTTTGATTCCCCCGACGGTAAAAAGATTTTGAAAATCACCTCCGAAATGGTGGAAAAGAAATTGAAGGATATTGTCGGCGACGAGGACTTGAGTCGCTATATTCTATAATCATAATCGCATCATAGAAATAATACTCCCGAAAGTGGGCGGAGAATAATATTATAAGGGCGCTTGAATGGCGCCCTTTGTCGTTATATAAAAATTCTGAAAATTCTTCCGATATAAATCTTTACAGATATCGCGCGACACCAATTTATCCGGAGGGCGGAGAAGAGATTCTTATGAATGGATTCATCCCGGGGGCTTATTTCCCAGTCGAAAAGCAATCAACTATAAACTTTTTTTCTGAGGTATTTTGTATGAAACACTGCAAATGGTCTGGCATACTACTCCTATTGGCATTGGCACTGGCCGCCTATGCCCCGGGTTATGCCGTTACCGACACCATTTATTTTTCCATTAACGGGGACACCACCATCAATGCCGCCGTTCAGGGCGACTTGATCGGCTGGACCAGTAATTGCACCGTGGGGGCCTCGACCGCATGGGAAATCTACCTGGATCTTGATTCCAATCAAACCATCGATAATCCCGGCGATAAACTTCTTTTTAACTTCATAATTACCGACGGCGACACCTCCACCTATAACGGCCCTGGTGACAGCGACCCGACCCCCGACGGCAAAATAATCGTTTCGCCGTTACTCCTCGGTTTAGCCCCGGGATACTACATTTTCAGCACCACCGACCTGGATGATTTCACCAGCGCCGAAAACTGGATGTCCATTTCCGAAATGGCCGCGCCGCCGAATAAATTCACCGGCATAGTGACGATTGCAGGGCACCCGTCACCCGACGCTCTTCTTAAAAATATCTGGATCTTTGCCGAATCCGATAGTACCGGGATGCAGATGTGGAGCGCCCTGACCGACGATACCGGCTATTATTCCATTAACATTAGCGATGCCGGTACCGGCATGCCATTCCGGATCTCCGCCGAACCGATCAGCGGATTCGTGACGCCGTCGCCGCAGTATCTCTATGCCGCGGGTCAGATTGACGGCATCAATTTCGATTATCAGGCGCCGGCCGATTCCATTTATGGCTACCTTGAAGACGAAAATCACTCCGTTATAAATAATGCCGGCTTCTATGCCGAGCCGCAGGGCGGCGGGGAATCCAAGGACTATAACAGCACTGATGGAAATTATGTAATCTATTTCGGGGCGGATGAACTTGGCATGTGGAACGTCGGCGTCAGCAATGATTTGCTGATTCCCAATTATATGGTGCCTCAGAATTTCACCTATGACAATTCTATACAGCACGAGGTGGAGCATAATTTTACGGCTTACACGGCTGACACGGTTCTATATGTCCGCGTGACCGAATCGGGCGGAGAGCCGACCCATCAGTACCGAATCCAGGCTTATTCCATGACGCTCTATAATTTTACCGAGGGAATTTCCGGAACGGGGGCCGATAACATCCTGGCCCTGCATGTTTCTTCTCAGGGAACAGGATATAATTTGATGCTCCAGACATGGGATGACCGTTATCCTATCCCGCCGGGATATATTGTTGAAGGCGGCGAAATTCAGAATGTCGCCCCGGGTGACACCGCCAACCTCAATCTGATAACGGGAGTGACGGTTCAGGACACTATAAAAGTCCTGTCTCCTGACCCCGGTGTTGACTGGAGCCAGATTTGGGTCAGTCTCTGGTCGCCATCCAAGAATTTTGGCGCCAACCCCGACAACAACGGTGTTTTTGTCATCAGCGCCGATACCGGAACCTATACACTTAATGTTAATGCCAGCCGTTATCTGGCCCTACCGCAAAGTCGTACCGTCCATGTAACGGGGGACACGGTCAGCGGTATGGGTTTTACTATCAACTACGGTGTCTGCCACGTGACCGGGCATATAACCGGATTGGCCCTTCCGCTCGATTCCGGCCTCTGGATTTCGGCTATGTCCGGCACCCCGCCCGATCAGTATAATGCCGGGACGCAAATCGATCCGGCGACCGGGGCTTTCAGCATGTATGTTTGCGACGGGGACTGGAATTTTTATCCTCCGAGTATCTCCAATGCCCATACGCCCACCAGCCAGAATGCGACCGTGACCGAAAGCGATACGTCGCTGACAATTGATTTTGATTATCAGCCGATGTTTCTGGTGCACGATACCGTTAAGGTGGATCCGGGTGATCCGGCCGTTACCATGACCAATGTCAGCGTGACACTGTCAGGTCCGGGAGGATATTTCACCGGTCATCCTGATGTGAATGGCGTTTATGATATCTATGTCGATTCCGGTCTCTTCAACATGACCGCCTTTTATAATGATTATTTGGCCACTCCGGCTGCTTACAGTCTTCATGTGACCGGCGATACGGCCGGCGGGCTGGGCTTTACCCTGAACAAGATAGATGTTCATGTCAGCGGCCATCTTATCGGCGTGTCACTGCCGCTTTATTCCAATAGCCTGCATGTCAACGCCGAGACCGACATTTGGCCCGACGGCTATCATACAACTTCGATAACAATCGACAGCATCACCGGTCAATATGACATTTATCTATGCAACGGTTCCTGGACATTCACTGCTCCCGACTTACCGGGATACAATTCGCCCAACACCTGGAGCACTCTGCTCAATGAAAGCGATACCGCGGCTTCCCACGATTTCTCATACACTTCCAGCGGTGTCGATACGCGAACTTCGGGGCTTCCCACGGAATTCAGTCTGTCTCAGAACAGTCCCAACCCGTTCAACGCCTCGACCAGAATCGATTTCGCTCTTCCTATTGCGTCGCAGATTGAACTGACCATTTATAATATTCTGGGTCAGAAAGTGAAAACCCTGGCCGAGGGCGAGTACCCTGCCGGCACGTACTCGGAAATCTGGGACGGAAATAACCAATCGGGTCGGGCCGTCGCCAGCGGGATATACTTCTATCGCCTGGCCGCCGACACCAGGATACTGATCAAAAAGATGGTTGTGCTTAAATAACCTGCTCACCTCCAATAAAAGAGCCGTCCGGGGAACACCGGGCGGCTCTTTTTATTTCACATGTCGGGCTTCTATTGGATGGTCATCTCCTTCAATAAACCGTCGGCATGGTACACTTTATCAAGCAGAAACAGAACGTATCTGATATCGGCCGCGATGGTGCGGGTTATGGCCGGATCAAAAAGGTAATCGGATGTCATCGCTTCATAGTTGCCGTCAAAAGCCAATCCGACCAATTGCCCCTTGCCGTTCAAAACCGGGCTCCCGGAATTGCCGTTGGTGATATCATTGGTGCTGAGGAAATCGACCGGGACATCGTTAATCGATTTGAGCAGATGCGTTCCATAATCTTTTTCCTCATACGCTTCGATCAGTTCTTTGGGGGCGTCAAAGGGGTCGATACCGGTATTTTTCTCCATTACTCCGGTGAGCGAGGTAACCCATTCATACCAGACAGCGTTACGCGGCTTGTACCCTTTAACCGTCCCGTAATTGAAGCGAATCGTGCCGTTGGCGTCGGGATAGAATCGCCCGTCTTTCCAGATTTCCAGAGCGGCGATTAACTTTGCCTGCAGTTTATCCATTGTTCCGGAATATTCCTTGTCCTTATTTCTGATCTCCTCTCGGTCCTTTTCGAAGGAACGGGCGAAAGCGATAAAGGCGTCACCGGATTTATCCAGCCGGGACTTCGTCTCATGAAACGCCGCCAACCGGCCCTCAATGGTACCCAAATTCGTATGGCTGTAGAGGGAATCGGCAAAGGTCCGGATTTCGGTGTCGCTTTTCCCCGCCAGGGCGTTTTCCACCGCTTCTATCTTCTGGCCCGCCGGCAGCGCCAGGGCCCGTTTCAGAAAATAAATAAACACTTCCTTGTCCGCGGTCGCCACCAGATTGGTCTGGGCATCTTCAAGCGATTGAATTTCATCGAGAGTATCACGATTCTGATACCCCGGCTCCCGATCCATATCTTTTTTTTCTCTTTCGATGGCCCACTTGTAAATGGTCGAGGCGAATCGCAGATAATTGCACCGCCATCCCATCCACCCCTGCACATCCTCCTTCTCCCGCCAGGTCTTATGCGTTTGATAGAGACTGTCGATCGATGACAGCACGGTGCCATACTTGGCTTTCAGATCCGGTTTGGAGTTGATAAAGGCCGTCAATTCCTTTTCTTCCGTTTTTTTGTTCTGAAGGAGGTGTGTCTTCTTGAAGCCGTCCATCATCCCCTGATTTTTTTTCAGATAATTGTAGAGTCCTTTTAAGGGGGACGATAATTTAATGGCGTCGGCGGAATCTTTGGCCGCATCCTTTTCCATAATGGCGATAACATCGAGTCGGGTCTGGATGTCGCGCGGGTAGTCAAAATTGACCATATCGTCGAGATAACTCGAATTTTCGTAGCGGTTGGTCTTGCCCGGAAACCCGATCACCATGGTAAAATCGCCGTCATTTATCCCCGCTGCCGAAATTTTGAAAAACGCCTTTGACTGATAGGGGACATTATCGGGCGAATAATCGGCCGTTTTTCCGTCGGGAGAGACATAGGCCCTCAGGACGGCAAAATCCCCCGCGTGCCGCGGCCACATCCAGTTGTCTATTTCTCCGCCGTAATCGCCGATGGCGCGAGGCGGGGCAAAAACGATACGGACATCACGGATTTTGAAATAGGTGACCAGAAGATATTTGGCCCCGTTGTAGAATTGAGCGACGCTGCACTTGACATCCCGTCCTTTTTCGGCCCGCGCAATTATATTTTTGGTGGCTTTCTCGATGGCGTCGTGTCTTTGGCGGCCCGTCATTTTGTCATTGACCGATGCCAGCACCTCTTTGGTGACGTCATCGAAACCCTTCAGGATGCGGATATCATATCCGATGGCCTGAAGTTCTTCGGCCTTGGTTTTGGCGTAGAAGCCGTTCTCCAGATAATTATGCTCGGGACTGCTGGCCCGCTGTATGGCCGAAAAGGCCACGTGATGGTTGGTAATTATCAGGCCGTCGGGCGAAATAAACGATCCGCTGCTCCCGCTGACACTCACGGCGGCATCGGCGATACCTCCTCCCGCCGGGTTATAAATCTCCTCGGCTGTCAGTTGACACCCCATCATTTTGAGCGTGTCGAAAGGCAATTTGGCAATATCACCCAACATCCACATCCCCTCGTCCGCCAAAAGGGGAGAGGCGAAAATTAATACGGTAATTACGATTAGTGGGAATACACTCAGGGTCCTGCGCATCTGGCTCCTCCAAACAAAGTTTGAAAAGAGAGATAATCAAATTTGCCCTGATTGACAAGCGGGATTTTGCCGGCACCTGATTTTTATGAAGCGGTATTTTCAGATCCGCGCGCTCAATAATAGTACCAGATTGTCTCGTATTCGGAAACATCCTCACCGACCTGATCGAGACGGTGCAAATAGTCCAGGATCGGGATATCTTCTCCGACATAGGTCGACATTCGGCTCGAAATATTCTTTTCCCAGGGATGAAATTCGTATAGTCGCGCCCCATTGGGGAGGATCGATATTAAATCGCGGTGCTGGCGGGCCCTCAAGTAGTTTTTCCCCAGCCCGGGAACATTATAAACGGCCTCATCGGTGCGGGTCAGGCCGGGAAGAAGCCGCGCCTCTTCTTTTTGCTCCTGCAGAAGCCGCGCCAGAGGAACACGATAATCGGTGGTTTCTTCTTTGCCTTTGGTATTGAACGTATAGTACGGCTCGATCCCCAGAAGGGCCAGAGTCCGGCGCAACTGCGCCGCCTCGAAACGGCGCGAAATGTAGAATGTATAAACCAGCTGATTATAAACCGGGATGCCGCGGGTACTGAGTCTCTCTACCGCCAGGGCCGTATCCGGTGTCAATTCGTACGGATGCTGGGCATGCGTGACAACTGCCACTTGCCGCCGGCCCGGAATCCGGTACCGCGCCAGAAGATCGGCCAGATTTTCCGTGATCCGCATCGGCATCGTAATCGGGACCCGGGAGCCGATTCTGATTCTTTCGATATTCTGAATGTAAAAGAGACGTTCCAGAATCTGTTCCAATTGTCTGTCGTCCAGGGCCAGGGGATCGCCGCCGGTAATTAAGACTTCGTGAATCGCCGGATGATCTTCGATCCAGCGGGCGGCTATTTCAATGTCCGATTCCGATGCGAAAGCATCAGCTTCCATGGCATCTTCAATTTCCCAGTTGCGCTGGCAGTAAACACAAATCTGCGGGCAAGTGTTGAACGGCTTGAAAATGCAGATGGCTGGATAGCGCCGGGTAATTAAATCTACCGGCGAGGTGTCGCTCTCTTTCATGAAATCGAGACAGGCCAGATCTTCGCCGGCATAGCGATTCATTTCCGCGACATAATTCAGAGGGGGAAAGACCTGCGCCCGGACCGCCCGATCGCTCCCCAGATCCGGTTGCTCGTCCATCAGAGATAGATAATAAGGCGTCACCGCAAACGGCAGATGTTCCGCTCGGGCCGCCGTAATCGCCTGCGCTTCGGATTCGCTCAATCCGACCAGTGTGGCCATCCGCTCCGGATCTTTCACGATATTTATCACCTGCCACTGCCAATCGTACCACTCCTTTTCCGTGACTCCGAAGACCTTGATAATCGCATCACGGCGCGTCTTGCGGATGGCGATCGCACTCTCATCGAGGCCGGATACAAAGCGGTCCATCCGCTTCTGCATTTCGCCGGACAGAACGTCCAACTGGCCCGAACGTTCGACCGCCGCTTCCCGCCCCTGCAAATCGCTCGGCGCCAGATACACATCGGCCGGCGACTTCTCCGGCCCCTTACCCTGGAGCCCCAGCAGAACATGCTGCAGTTCGGCATAAAACGCCGGGGTTAAGTCGGGGCGGGGAATATCCCGCGAGATATCCCATATCGCCTGCACGACCGAAAATTTCGCCAGATGATCGGAGCGGCGGGTCATAAGCCGAAACAACGTCCGCGCACAATCCCGCACCCGGATTATGGAACCTTCGGTGTAATACTCGAAATCGTCCTGGACCCGAAACTCGGCGTTATGGGAAAGCTGCGTGAGCTGGCGGCGCAAGTCCTCGACCGATGATGATTCTCGGGCGATTTCGAAAACTTCGAAGCAGTTCTCCCGCAGTGACATGGCCGTATATTTTTCGGGGTTGTAATTCATAACATCACCTTAATTCGATAATAAAGAGTTATGGCGGACTTGTCAAACCTTTGTTGCCCGAATAAGGGTGGATTTCGCAACCGGCCGCGAAAAATAATCAAATAACTTGACAAAGGGGCGAAACCAATATATACATATATGCGTATATGTCTATAAAGCTATGAAAGAAAAGAACGACATAACGCTTCCGCCCGTCCTCCGGGCCATGGCCGACACCACCCGGCTCAAGATTCTTTTGATGCTCGAGTCCAAAGGCCGGACCGTCGGGGAGATCGTCTCCTTTTTCAATCTCTCCCAGCCGACCATCACCCGGCATCTGCAGACCCTGATGGCGGCCGGGCTGGTGCGCCGTACCCGGAAAGGACAGCATGTCTGCTATGAACTCAATACCGAGAGCCTGCGCTCGACCTGTGTCAGCATGGTCGCCTGTTTCCCCTGCTGCGGCATCGACCTGAAAGCCAAAGGAGCCGGGGCGGTCTGCGAAATTGTCGTAAAAAAGAAAAAAAGCGGCCCGGGCCAAAAATCCAGTCCGGGCGGCCATTTGCCTCATAAAAAACCCAAGAAAGGAGTCAAAAAATGAGACGCTTTAGAGTTCCGCGGACGGCCCATTGCTGCAATGGCGCCCGAAGGTTGTCCCGGGCAGGACAATAAAAGGCCCATCCGACGATAATTCACCGGGGTCCCTTGCGGGGCCCCACTTTATTTTCTGTCAGGACGGGCCGTTTCAAATATATGCAATTCTCATACCCCCGCAATAAAATTTCAATCCGCGCGCCCTCTCTGGCAGGGGCACTCCGGGCTTGACCCGGAATCCAAAATGACGAAAATATGCCTGCGCAACTTCTTGTCCCGCAAAATGTGAAACGAAACGAAGCCGGCTGATTTTTGGGGTAACGGGATGGCCGGTATGGGGATGGGGGAGATTTGGGTTCGCTCTTCTGATACAAAAGGGGGCCCCATTTTTGGTGTCTTTTCTGTCAAGCGGTTGCGGAGTTTGAGATTACGGGAATATTTCGGTGTATATTCAGGCGCTAATTGGCGGGCGCAATGACCGATCGGCTTTTGATAATATACGGACATATTTATGGACCTCACTGTACCTATTGGCCCCCCGCACCGAGTCACACCAAATTGATACCGATTTTGCACCGTGCGTACGGCGCGGGGTCACACCTCGGACAAGAATCCTCGGCAAGACCCCGCGCAACTTAAGAATCGGTCGTAAGGACAAGCAGGAATGCTTGTCCTACCGTTGATTGTTATCGGCTTTAGGAAATTATGATTGCCCACCCCAAGGGGTGGGTTACCCGGATTTGACGGATGAGAAACCCGACATCTTCTTTCCTGTAGGTCAATGACCCCTTGGGGGATGGGTGTGGTGCAGATGGGGGGTCTTGAGATCCTTTCAAAAAATCCAAAGTCAAACTGATAGGATCTGACAGTGAAGCAAAGTATATTGATGGGGTGAAATAAGTGATATAAAAGGCAATTTTATACTTGGAACCTGGTTGAATGGTGCTATATTGGTTGTATCATCAGGGATTATGGCATCATACGCATATTTCGGAGAAATTGGATTTAGGTTAATAAATGGGCATTGAAGAATGAAATATAAAGATGTCAAGACCGCCGCCGCACGCCGTCCCTTCCGTACCAATCGAGGTCTTGACCTACGCGTACTGATCCGTTCAATTATAATATCTTGCACAGTGCGAAGAGCATTGACGCAAGGAAGATGTCGAAACCGCAAGGGTTTCGACCTACGAAGAAGGTGTCAAGCCCCAAGTAGGCTTGACCTACGAAGAAATGGATTCCGGGCCGGGGTCGGAATGACAATATGATGATGACAATTATGCATATTAATAGAATAACATTGAGAATGACTTATTTGACTACAGGCATTCCTTTCATAATTCTATTTTCAATTGTCTGCGCTCCCTTACTTGTTAAACAGAATTATTATCTCACTCAGGATGAACAAACGCCAACAATATCATTCGGAGGATATGAGATTCGTTTGAATATTTCGGCTGGTGGCACAGATAATAAATCTGGACATGATATATATGGATTTTTCTTAGAAGCTATCTATTCGAATAAGATTAGTGATACAATGATGATGGATTCAATAAAAAATATTCAAATTGATTCTCTCTGTATAGAAATGATTTCGGATAGCAGTTTCTGTCTCGCGGAGGGCTGGCGGCAAGGCCCGTGGTTGAACGGAAAGACATTGTATGGCAAGCAGATTGCTTGGAAAGCAATAAGAATTCCCGATCAGAATGACAGTATTAGAGTAAGTTATTCTATTCAATTATTAAAGAGAATAAATAATACCATTGTTGAAAGAAAGGAAATCAATTTTACACTCTTTCGATTCGAAAAAATGAAGCTCGATATTTCCCGGTGACTTTCGCTATTTACCAGGCAACGAAGCATTAGATAAGAATGGCAGCAATTTGAAACCCGGTAACCCATCCAACGGGTGGGGATTAATAATTGGGCTGATCCGTTCAATTATAATTTCTAGCACAGTACCAAGAGCGTTGATACTAGGAAGATGTGGAAACCTCAAGGATTTCGACCTACACTGGCCGGCGAAGGCCGGGATGCGGATGGCGACATACAATTATCATACCAATTTGATGTGATCCGGTCGGCGGGGCCATATATAGGGAGGAGATATATATTTATGATAAGGACCGCGCGCCGAAAGGAAAACCGCTTTGTATTCAGGTTCAAACCGAATCGTCTTGTATCTTTCGCATGTCCGCAAGGGCAACGGCGGAAAGATGTTGAGGGTGTTATCGGGCGGACAATCGGGATATCGAAAAATTTCAAATAACGAACCCACCGATTTGTATGTTGTTGCCAGAATTGACATTGCGGCGAATTTAAGCGGGTTCGTTTTATTTGGCATGATGCGGGGCAAAGGGTTGCAAGGAAGAGTGGATTCCGGGTCAAGGTCGGAATGGCAATTATGAGAATTGGGCCCTCGGGCAGATAGGATATCTGCCGCGCACAGAATGAACAATTAAAAGATGTCGGGTTTCTCATTCCGGCGGGAGCCGGGATTCGGAACCCGACCCACGAAGACCGCCAAGCATGACCGTGGGGAAAGAGTTCCTGACGGCGTTAAAATATTCCGTCAGGAGAGACTCCTGACGGCGCATTGAAAGAGCGTTGACACCAGGAAGATGTCGAAACCTCAAGGGTTTCGACCTATGAAAAAGAGTCAAGCCCCAAGTAGGCTTGACCTACGAAGAAATAGATTCCGGGTCAAATGGGTAACCCACCGCTTGCGGTGGGCATCGGGAAGCACCCCCAAAGCCCAAAAGGCCACATCGCCCATCCCGCAGTTTGGGGGTGGCACTCAAGGGCGCAGTTTATCGATGAAGGCGATACTGCACCAATATATGTCATGCTTGGCGCCGTTGGGTCGGGCATAGAAGAAATAGAGGCCGTCGGGAGAGACGGTCGGAGCGAGATCTTCGCCGATAGTATTGATGAGATTGCCGAGATTCACCGACTCGGTCCAGGAACCGTCCTCGTTATGATAACTGATATAAAGATCGGAGCCGCCAAAGCCGCCCGGCCGGTTTTGGGCATCGAATATCATGAAACTTTCATCGGGGGCAATATAGGGATGAGCCTCGTTGTACCCTTTGTTAATGGCAGTACTCAATTTCACCGGTGTTTGATACATTTCATCGAACACCCGCGAGACATAAATGCCGGGGGGAGACACCATAATATTGGTGAAATATATATTGCCTTCGGAACTCAGGGTGGAATACATCATGAAGACACTATTCAGCGGGGCTTCCTGCGTCTGCGGATCCGACCAGTCCGCGCCGGATTTTGTTACATACCAGTTGGCAATGCCACAGCCGGAGCAGGGACGGTCACTGCTAAAAAGCAGTTTCTGCCCATCGGGGGAAAGAAGGGGTTCCATGTTCATGTATGAACCGCAGAAGGGAGCGATAGCGGGGTTGGTCCAGGAGCCGTCCTGAAATTTTGTGTAATAGATTTTGTTAATGTTATCGCTTCCTCGTCGCGTGAAATAGAATTCCTGCAAAGTGGGATCAAAGGAGGCGGTAAATTCCATATCGGCGGTGGAGATAAATCCGGGAGCGAAGATTTGCGGTATCGAGTCGGGCGGGACCTGTCCTATATAGATTGAACAATAAGGGGATTTGCCTCCCTTGTAAATGGAATTAATCAGATAGGAAACGTCGAGGATATTGACCGTGTTGCTGTTGTTGACATCGGCAATCTTAAGGGGCTCGGGCGCCGGGCCGCTTTTATATAGAAAATTGATTGTATATGAGACATCCAGAATATTGACCGCCCCGTTATTGTTGGCATCACCGCAAATACCTGCAAATGACGGCAGGGCCGCGCTTAGAAAAATGATGCCGATTAACGCCGTTACTTTTGATTTCATAATCTTACCCCGACAAATGTTGATTTTGATTGAAGACTCTTTACTCTCTTCACAAATGTATGGGTGGAATTCGGGGGATATTCTTACGATCTTTTTTGCGTTTGTTGCGAGGCAAGAGGTTACAGGGCAAGAGGCGGAACCCGGCGGTTCCGCCCTGAATTGAATCGGGCCATTAAGCCCGGAAGATTTTTATATCGCCGAAAGTAGTTGTGGCGCCAATATCAAGTTTGGTCGATGCGGCATCGTACCCGTCGGTCTTCTGCACAATCCGGTTGGACATGCCGCTGGCGGTACGGCCGAGCGCGGTGATATCGCCGAAGGTATTGGCGGCATTGATGGAGACCTCGACATTGTTCGGAAGGACAACGGTGATATCGCCGAAGGTCGAGGAAACCCCGATCGTATTTATTTCCGGCTTGAGTTTCCCGCCGCTCAAATTTATGTGAGTATCACCAAAGGTGACCGAAACGGAGAGGCCGTCGATTTCCATATCTTTAGCGTCGACATGGATATCGCCGAAAGTGCGGGTGTAGCGGTTGCCGTCCTGTTTCATCGCCCCGCTATCGCAGTTGATGGAGATGAACGATGATTTTTCCGGGCCGACCATGCGGTTCCAGATGATATAGAGCCCGATGACAATCAGGAGTATCGGCCAGAACAGGTGCCAGAAGCGGTGCCAGGAAAAATATATAATATCAAAATTGCCCAGGAGAAGCAAAACTCCCAGGGCCAGGAGAATCATTCCCCAGAACGCCTTGGTATGAAACATAATTTTTTACCTCCTCGTAGCAGATACGAAAGGGTAATAATTTATGTTTCGGCGGACAACAATAATATAAGATCCGGTTTGGCAATTACTTGACATAATTACCCCGGGACTGTTACTTGAGACGATTTTTGAATCCATATGAAAGAAGAAAGGAGAAGATATGCCAAGATCATTTACCGAGATAACCGATCTGACCAAAGACGAGGTATTGGAAATATTCGATTTATGCGGCAAGATGAAGAGCGGGAAAATCGCTCCTAAGCCGCTGGCCGGGAAATCGGTCGCCTGCATTTTTACCAAACCGTCGCTTAGAACCCGAGTTTCGTTCGAAGTCGGCATCAACCAATTGGGCGGTCATGCTCTTTATATAACCGACAATGAAATCCAACTGGGCAAAAGGGAATCGGTCGCCGATGCGGCGCGGGTGCTGTCGCGGTATGTGGGAATGATTATGATTCGGACTTTCGCCCACTCCGATGTTACCGAACTGGCCAAATATGCCTCGGTGCCGGTGATCAACGGGCTGACCGATCTGGGACATCCCTGCCAGATATTGGGGGACTATCTCACCATAATGGAGCATAAGAAAAAGGATATTTACAAAATTGCCTATCTCGGCGACGGCAATAATGTATGCAACTCCTGGCTGACTTTGGCCTCGAAACTTCCGATTGACCTGAGAATCGGGACCTCGAAAGCGACCCCGCCGGATAAAAATGCCCTGACACTGGCTAAGGCCAACAAAGGCAGTCGGATACTGGTGACGGAGGATCCTAAAGAAGCGGTTAAGGATGCCGATGTAATTTATACAGATGTCTGGGCCTCAATGGGACAAAAGGACCAGTCGAAAGAGAAGGCAGATTTATTAAGTAAATATCAATTAAATGCGGCACTTTTAAAAGGAGCCGATCCCGGCTACCTGGTGATGCACTGCCTGCCGGCGGAACGGGGACGGGAAATAACCGATGAGGTTATGGACGACCCGAAGCATTCCATCGTTTTCGACGAAGCCGAAAACAGGTTGCATATCCAGAAGGCCATTATGGTCTTCCTCCTCCAGCAGTAATCGCCGAGAGGGCCGGTTCCGGCACCGGATGCCGCGAAAGGAGTTGCCATGTTTTCACGCAAGACTCTCTCCGGAATCGGCCTGCTGTTAGTTATCGCCGCCCTTCTGGCGGCCGGCTGTTCCAGTGATAAAACCCCGGTCAGCACCACTGTTACCGGCTCCCTGACCGATCCGGAATTTGTCCCGGTCAAGACCCAGGTTGATAATCTGCTCGATTCAACCGTTTCATATTTCTCCAACGGCTTTGAAAATGTTTATAATCTTCCGGTCGACACCGGCAGTATCGGCGCCGCCTATGGTCCGATGGGACCGAATGACACGGCCATCTATGTCTATGTCAACGGCTGGCATATTATTTATGTCGCCCTGTCGAATGTGGCTTTCACGCATCATGTCTCCGACTCGGTGCAGTACATGAGCGACGGAACCCCGATTCAGAACGCCACCGGCCTGGATTATATGCATTATATCCATCGCTGGGATTTCGCCAATCAGAACCAGACGGCGACCCACACCAATATGACCGGTGATGTCAATCTGGAATTTTCCGGCCTGGACGGCAACGTGGCCGGTATCAACGGAAGCAAGAATCTCAATGTCGAATGGCACTATATAACCCTTGATTCCACTATCGAGGCCCTTTTCGGTATGAATGTCACGGTAGACAATATCCAGATAAACAAGGTTCCCTCGGCCGGTTGGGCCAGCGGATGCCCGTCATCGGGAACGCTGGGCATGAATATAAATGAGTCCTGGACCCTAACCGACAACACCGGGAAAACTATGGTTGTCAGGACCTGGACGGCGACGATTCAGTTTGCGAATGGTACGGCTAACGTGACGGTGAACGGTTCCGGTAAGACGTGGAACTGGAGCCGCGAACTCTGCGTTCCGCCTACGGAATAAATTATAAATTACTTGAATGAGCCCCGCCCAAAAACCGGCGGGGCTTTTTTTGTTGTCTTGACATCGGTATCCGAAGCGATAAATTAGCGCTATGCAGGAAATCGCGCGATATTCAGGATGTTTTGTCTGTGGCGACAAGAATCAGATCGGCCTTCAGGCCCGTTTCTATTTCAGGGAAGATAAGGCCATTTCGGAGTATACCGCTCAAAAGAATTTTGAAGGGTATTCCGGGGTGCTCCACGGCGGAATTACAGCGGCTCTCATGGATGAAGTGATGATTAAGGCCCTTCTGGCGCGGGGAATATTCGCCATGACGGTGGAATTGACGGTCAATTTTCACAAGGCCGTTGTGGTCGGGCAGAAACTATTGCTGGAAGGGAGCGTAGATAAAGAGAAGGGACGGCTCTTTGTCACGAAAGGTGAGGCGCGGTTCGAAAATGGCGAAATAGCGGCTACCGCTTCCGGTAAATATCTTCAAGTGCGGGAAGAAATGAAAGTAATCCTCACAAAATCGCTGGACTCCTGATTTTTCTCATATCGCCGGCGCAAATCATCTCAAAGTTTTTGACAAATCCGCCCACTGTTTATCTATATATTTAGTAGGAAAATCCAAAGGGAGACAGTCTGTCCGGGTGAGGAGATAAAATATGATAAAAATTATCTATATTTTGGCATTAAGTGTCGTTTTCACGGCTTCGGCCATCGCCGCCGAAGATCTTTATTTACTTCAGGTTGAAAATCAAACTAATCTTCAAGCGGCCAAAGGCATCCTCTCGCATGCCTATGGAATTTTTGACGGGAAGTTTATTGTTTCTGCGGATTCGGCAAGTCTGGTTTTGCTCAGGAAAGCCGGGCTGGAGCCGACCCTCCTGGCACGGAATATTGATATAGGTAAAGTATTTATAGCGGAAAAGATGCGCCCGGCGGGAATAATAAAAGAAATCACTCCAACGCAATCTCTTTCAGTTTCCGGAGAACAAATTCTGATTATAGCCGAGGAAGCGGAAGCCGGGAGATTATCGCAATCCGGGTATTTTCTTGTCCCTTTAGCAGGCAAGGAGTCGCCCTTTTTCTTATCATCTCAAAGAGGATTCAGACTTCCCCTGGAGGAATTTCCGACCGATACCCTGGCCGATTATGTGGTTCAGGATTCGCTCTATTCCTATGTCCACCGGTTGGAGGAGTTCAAGACCCGCTATGTCTATACCGATTCAATCCGGGCCGCCCGGGATTGGATTTATCAGAAGTTTCTTTCGTTCGGTTACAGTGATGTCCGTCTTGATACGTTTTCGATATCGGGCGGGGTCTATCTCAACAATGTCTTCTGCATTAAACCGGGTATAAATGAGCCGGATAAGGTAATTGTCGTGGGGGGGCATTATGATTCTGTATCGGATCAAGCAATGACGCTGGCGCCCGGAGCCGATGACAATGCCAGCGGAACCAGTGGTGTTCTGGAACTGGCGCGAATCATGAAAGATGCCGCTTTCGATAAGACCATTATTTTTGTCGCTTTCAGCGCCGAGGAATCCGGGCTGGTGGGCTCCAATTATTTCGCGCAGGGTTTATATGAAAATGGGGTCGATGTGGAATTCATGCTGAACCTCGACATGATATCGTACAATGCCGACTCGGTCGATGATATATCTCTGTTCAGCGGGACCTTTCGCGGGTACGCCGATCTCTGCGCGGCCGCGGCGGAGCGGGTGGCGCCCAACCTGGTTCCGATATATGCCGGAATGTCGCAGGCCTCGGATCATTCTCCGTTTCTCAATCGCGGTTATGATGTCGCTTTTGTCATCGAGCGCAATTATCAGACAAATCCAACCTATCACAATGTTACCGATATTTCGGCCAATATGAATTATCCTTTCATGACAGAAATCGTCCGGATGGCGGCGGCAACAATCGGGCAGGTGGAGAGCATGCCGGCGCCGGTGGCAATCGAAGATATTCGGGATATCGGCGACGGGCAGTCGCTGAGGATTTACTGGAATGATCAGTGTCGTCCCGATTATACGTACAGAATCTATTACGGGACGGAATCAGCCGTTTATACGGATTCGGTCGAAATCCCGGCCGGAGTCTGCCAGTATGATTTGACCGGCCTGACGGAAGGGCAGGAATATTTTATCGGCGTCAGGCCCTTCAACGCCGAGGGCCATCCCTCTATACTGCTGAAAGAATCATCGGGGACATCATATTTAAGGCCGCGAATTCCGGCCGATTTTTCTGCCAATCCCGATACCGGCAAAATTGTCCTCAACTGGCGGCCCAATCGGGAACTGGATATCAATCATTACCGGGTAATGCGGCGCGATTCCCTTGACAACTGGTCGACATTGGCCGATAATATCACCGATACATCATACAGTGACGAATCCATTCCGGGACAGAAGACCTTCCAATATTTTCTGCGGGCCTATGATAATGATATGAACGAGTCCGACAGCACGCCGGTAATGAGCGCCGTCAGGGCAACATTCAATAAGGGGATAATTTTTGTCGACGAAACCGCGTCCGGGGGGATTAATCCGTCGGAAGCGCAACAGACAATTTTCTACGACAGCATATTCGGCGGGAACCACCTTTCCAAATATTACATCAATACGGCGTCCCAAAAGATCTCCCGCTCGCTGGCGGGGCAATACAGTTCTATGTTCTGGTTCGATGACGACTATTCCGGGCATCTTTTCAACAACTCCCTCGATTCTATCAAATGGTACCTCGGGTATGAGGCCAATTTTCTTTTGGCCGGATGGCAGACCGTTTCGTGGCTGACAGGTTCCAATCCTC
Source organism: Candidatus Zixiibacteriota bacterium (assembly GCA_900498245.1). Lineage (NCBI taxonomy): Bacteria > Pseudomonadati > Candidatus Zixiibacteriota > Candidatus Zixiibacteriota bacterium. The sequence continues at coordinate 2,574,543 of LS998015.1, read as the reverse complement.
TGGGCCCGGGGAATTTTGTCTATGATTATCTCGGTATAACGCAGGTAACGGAAAACAGCGCCTTCGATTTTGTCGGGGCCGAGGGTGTAAACGGCTGGCCAAATCTTGAGGTGGCGCCGTCGGGACCGTTTGGGGCCGCCCTGTCAAATATTGATATATTTGCCCTGCGGCCGGGAGCGGAGGTCATTTATCGTTTTCATTCCCAATCGGGGAATGCCCAATTTGAAGGAGAGCCGGCCGGGGTGCTATATCAGGACGGCGTGAGTAAAAGGATTGCCCTCTCTTTTCCAATCTATTATCTGACGGAATCATCGGCCCAGGCGCTGTTGGCAAAAGTCATGGCGACCTTCGGAGAAGGGACGGGAGCCGAAGTATATGGGGATGCCAATTTGGACGGGCAAATAAACCTTCGTGACATTACTTTACTTCTCAGGTATTTATATAAGGGGGGAGCGGCCCCGCTGGATATGACATTTGCCGATGCCGACGGAAATTGTCTTGTTAATCTGGCCGACGTCATTTATCTGATAAATTTCTGTTACCGTCACGGTGCGGCCCCCATGAAGGGATGTCTGCTCATAAAATAAGGCTTTTAAAATTGCAGGGGGAAGGTTATATTTATTTATTGAATTAATTATTCGAAGTGTCTCCATTACGGCGCGGCATTTTCCCGCCTGTCTGAGTTTATGAAAGGACCATTTATGCGGCGAATTTTAATTTTTCTGGTTTTGGTTTTTGGATTTTCTTTTGCTCTGGCTCATTCGGGCGACCTTTATCTATTATCTATTGACAGTCCCGACGCGCTGCGGGCGGCGACCAAAATTGTCCCCCACGCTCACGGAACCCTTGATGGCCGATTCATCGTGGCTTTGGATCTGTCTCAGGCGGCGGCACTTCGGAATTCCGGATTATCTCCGGAACTCGTGGCATCAGACTTCAATCCCGAAGATTACTATTTGGTTTCCGAGTTGCGTCCTGGTCTCGCCCGGAAGGAAAAACCTTACGGAGCCATTTATGTTTCGGGAGGGAACTATATCGCCCGGTTGACGCCGTCGGAATTATCAGTTGTAGGCAAAGAAGCCGTGACGGTCACTCTGATTGGGAGCAAAGTTACGCCGCTCTTCTATCAGCCGGCGGTGATAGCGGCCCAACAACCGGCCGACTTTCCAATGGATACGCTGGCGAATCTCATAGTTCAGGACTCCCTTTATAACTATGACACCCGGTTGGAGGCTTTTCGGACCCGTTATATTTATTCCGATTCGGTTATACCGGCCCGCAACTGGCTGGTCAACAAATTTCGCTCTTTCGGTTACAACATCAATGATGTCTATACCGATACCTTTTACTTTAACGGCTACCCGTGCAATAATGTCATCTGTATCAAACCCGGCACGACGGAAGCGGATCGCCTGATTGTGATCGGCGCCCATTATGATTCGTACAACCAGGACTCCGATCCTTTGACCTACGCCCCCGGCGCCGATGACAATGCATCGGGAACCGCGGCCGTTCTGGAAATGGCCCGGATCCTGAAAAATGTCCAATTGAAAAAGACGATTATGTTTGTGGCATTCTCGGCCGAGGAGGTGGGGCTGGTCGGCTCGTATGTTATAGCCCAGAGATTATATCAACAGGGCGTCAATGTCGAGTGCATGCTCAATTTCGATATGATTGGATATACCGCCGACGCCTATCCCAATATGAACATATTCAGCGGCAATTTCCGCGGTTATGCCGACCTACTGGCGGGGGCCTATCCGCGAGTCACCGACTTGATTCCCAATTATGCCGGGCAAGCGTCGAACTCCGATCATGCGTCGTTCGCCGATTTCGGCTTCCATGTCGCCTTTGTCGAGGAAGGGGATTTCAATACGGCCGGATGGCACACCAATTTGGATCTGTCGACACGGATGGATTTCCCGTATTTCGCCAAGATGGTCAAAGGGATGGCGGCATCGCTGGGTCAAATCGACCAGGCCGCGAGTATTACCGCAATCGATCATTTGTATGATGTCGGCGACGGACAATCGATTCAAGTGACCTGGACCACCGATTGCCGAACCGATTATACATATAAGATTCTGTACGGGACCAGTTCCGGAAATTACACCGATACGGTCGATGTCCCGCCTTTGACCTGCGCCTTTGATGTAACCGGGCTGACGGAAGGACAGGTATATTACTTCAGCGTTATGGGGATAAACGGCGACGGGTACGGTCCCGCATATCTTCTGGAGGTGCCGGGAGAGACATATATCAATCCGCGCGTGCCGAGCGGATTCGCGGCCGATCCCGACAGTGCCCGAATCGATCTGCACTGGCACCGCAACCAGGAACTGGATATCGATCATTATCATATTTTGAGGCGGGATTCGGTGTCCAATTGGTCCGTTCTTAAAGATACCTGGCTGGATACGGTTTATGCCGATACGACGGCCCATCCGCATATCGCCTATCGCTATGCTGTTATGGCGGTGGATCACGATAACAATGAATCGGATACTTCTCTGGTGGCCACGGCGGTGGCGGCGACATTCGATGGGGGGCTTCTGTTTGTCGATGAAACGGCGGCCGGCGGCATCAATCCTTCGGAGACGAAGCAGGCCGCGTACTACGACAGCATTATGACGGGTGTCGGCTTTACCAAGTACAGCATCGGCACGGGCCAGCAGATGACCCGCTCCATTGCCGGGCAGTACAATTCAATAGTTTGGGTCGATGATGATGTTTCCGGGCATCTTTTCGGGAGTTCCGAGGATTCGATGAAATGGTACTTGAATTATGATGTGAACCTGTTTCTGGCGGGCTGGCAGACTGTCTCCTGGATTTCAGGTTCACAGCCGCTGGTTCCGGGGGATTTCCCTTATGACTATTTGGGACTTACTCAGGTGACGGAGAATACCGCTTTCGATTTTAACGGCGCAACCGGAGTCAACGGATGGCCGAGTGTCCAGGTCGGGACGAATAATCCTTTCGGCGGGGTTCTTTCCAATGTGGCCAAATTTCAAACTCTTCCCGGGGCCCAGGTAATTTATACCTATAATTCGCAATCCGGGAATCCGTCGTTTCAGGGGCAGCCGGCGGGTGTTATTTACACCGTCGGAAACAGCACGAGAATCGCCCTGTCATTTCCAATATATTATCTCACGGAAGCGACCGGTCAGGCCCTGATGAGCAAGGTGGCGGAGATATTCGGAGTGTCAGGACCGGCGGAGCTGTATGGCGATGTCAACGGCGACAAGACTCTCAATATCCTGGACGTGGCGTATCTGATCAATTATCTTTATAAAAGCGGACCGGCGCCGGGAAATATAAATAACGCCGATCCTAACCATAGTTGTACTGCCAATATTCTCGATGTCGCCTATCTCATCAATTATTTATACAAGGGCGGTCCGACGCCATTGGCGGGTTGCATTCAATAACCGCAAAATTGCTCTCAACGGAATTGAGGATAGGGGAAGTACGGCACTTCCCCTATCTCAATTTGGCCTGAAGCGGCTTGCATAATTTCATAAAACAGGTCGCCCCCTGGTTCGGTCCAGACAGTCGGGCAACGCTCTAATCCATTATGGCATATAAAATTAATATTACCTGTCGAGGTTCAATCATTTCGGCACTGCAATTGCTGTTTATGCATCCAAAACTATTTTTTATTGGGAATAGGACACTGTAATGAGATTTCGTATTGTATCGACCGGCAATATTCATCCGATCATGCAGGTTAGAGACAGGGGCAGCGACAGTTATATCAGTCACTTTCGACAATTCGGTTCCATTCCCAATCCGGCGGCGCTGTATCCGGTGGCATCATCCCGCTACCTTCTTCTCGGGGACAGCGGTTTTCTCGAGGCAGTTCATAAGTTACGGATAAATATGATTCCGGCGCTGATATTGACCGACAAAAAGAAGATAAAGGTGGAGGCCTCGGCGGCAATCGAGGATCTGAATGAAAAGCATCTTGAAGATTTTGCGGCCGCCTTCCCTCGCGATGTGCTCCTGAAACCGGCCAAGGGTCGAACGCCGGTCGATGGCAAATACGACATGGTCCGGATAACCTTTCCGGATGCGAGTGAATATCATCTGGCGATCAAACGCTATAGTGAGGCTCGCTTCTCGGGTCGATTTTTTGATTTTCTGAATTTTCTATCATCCCGGTTTCACCTGGCCGAGCCGATATTCCCGAGCAATCTGCAATCGGCGACTCTCAAGAGCAATTATATCCGTAGTCTGGTGGAGATACCGGAGATTACTCTCGACAATGTTGTGAGCGCGATCGGCCGCGGAAACCTGTTTCCCGCCGGCCTGATCCGATTCGATTATGGATTGAGAGTGGTGGGAGTAAATTATCCTATTCGGGTTCTGACGGATAAAGCGCCGTTGAGAGAAAAGGAAAAATTTCTTTATGACCTGCTGAATCTTCGCATCGCCAGCGGGCATGTCGAGTATGTGCGAAGCGGCGTCTTCTTGCTGAATTCCTGAAATCGATAAAATTCTGTTGAAACGCGCCGGGGAGAGGTATAAATTACCGGCATTATGCTGGAAATTTATAACGATCTTTGTCTGCAATGCGGTGGGTGTGTCCCGCTCTGCCCGGTCGATGCTCTTTTCCTGACATTCGATCATCTGGAATGCGATCAAAATCTCTGCACTCGTTGCGAAATCTGCGTTGAATTCTGCCCGGCCAGCGCCCTGGGGATGGGTAATGCGGTCAAAGTATGATGCGGTCGTAATCGGGGCGGGGCCATCGGGATCGATGGCGGCATTTGAAATCGCCTCGGCCGGATTTTCCGTATTGCTTTTGGAAAAGCATGCCGTTCCGGGGCTGCCGCTTTGCTGTGCCGAAGCCGTCTCACGGCCGGCGCTGGAGCGGCTGGTTTCTACGGAGAAGGCATGGATCGCGGCCGAAATCAATGCGGTCCGAGTAATTGCGCCATCGGGTGAAAGTGTCACTGTGCGGCATCCGGGGGCAGGATATATTCTGGAGCGGACCATTTTCGATCCGGCGTTGGCTCGGCGGGCGGTGGCGGCCGGAGGGGAACTTCTTTGTAACGCTATCGGGATGGAATTAAAGAAAGAGAACGGATTATTTTCGGCGGTGAAAGTGGCCCTTCCGGATAATTCTTCATCCTGGGTAGAAGCGAGAATTTTTATTGCGACCGATGGCCTCGAATCGAGGATCGCCCGGGAGGCCGGCTTTCACAATCTAATTCCACTGAAAGATGTCGAATCCCTGCTGCAATATCGGATTGACGGAATCTCAATTCCTTCCGATACGGTGGAATTTTACGTGGGAACGGCGGTGGCGCCCGAAGGATATATCTGGGTTTTTCCCAAATCAGAAAGAGCGGCTAATGTCGGGATAGGTATCGTCACCGGCGGACGGCGGGGAGAAAAGGCCTCCAAACTGCTCGATGATTTTATTTCGGAAAGATTCCGGGAAGGGAAAATGACGGGTAAATATTGCGGACTGACACCGAAATATCAGGGGAAAAGCATGTTTCGGATGGGGAATCTTTTGGTGGCAGGTGATGCCTCGCGGGCCATTGATTCCCTATCAGGGGCCGGGATTATTTGCGGCATGTTGAGCGGCAGATACGCCGGCCTGGCGGCCGCGGAATATCTTGCCGGGCGAACAAAGAAGGTTGACGATATTGAAACTCTTTATCCGGGGCGATTTCTTCGGGAAAAAGAGGAAGAATTGAATCTATATGCGAAACTTCGGCGTGTCTATACGCACTTGAACGATCGCGATTTCGGAGAGATAGTGAGGGCCCTGGAGGAGTATTTTTCCAGGAACGGAACCGAGGGTGTCAACGGGGGCAGACTTTTGGCCGGGATTGTAAGGGCCCGGCCGTCGCTCATCCGCCTTGTTTGGCATTTACTTTAGCAACTGTCCGGATCAGGGCAACTTGCTCAAGAGCGCCATCAGACGGGACTTATCGCGGGCCGCTTTATTGGAATGGATGATATCGCGGCGGGCCGATTTGTCAATTATACTGATGACGGCGTTCATTTTGGCCTGGGCCTCCGCTTTGGTTTTGCAGGCCTTAAGGTCGCGCACCATTTTCTTCATTTCGGAACGTTCCGCCCTGTTACGGATATTGCTCTGAGCCGCCGTTTTCATTCTTTTCTTACAGGATTTGTGACGAGGCAAATTTTTTCCTTTCCAAATGCTATTAAAAATTAGTCTTTTAATATATTAATTATGGCAACTTTGTCAATGGATAACTCCAAGCCGTATTCGGTGGCGTCGTCGGCCGGAAAGGTCTCCATTTCGACCGCCATCTCCCGGGTTCTGGGTCTGGTGCGGGAGCAGGTTCAGGCCTATTATTTCGGCGCCGGGATGGCCACTGATGCCTTTGTGGCGGCCTTTCGCATACCCAATCTCTTACGGGATTTATTCGCCGAAGGGGCCCTTTCGACGGCCTTCATTCCGGTGTTCAAAGAAAAGATGGTCAAAAAAGGAATGCATGAGGCATTCCGCCTGGCCAATTACACCATGTCCGATCTCATAGCCATAGTAGGAATGGTGATCGCCGTGGGCATAATCTTCTCGCCGGCTATAGTTTACATTACGGCCAACGGCTTCGTGGCGGATCCTGAGAAATATGAACTGACGGTGAATTTGACCCGGCTCATGTTCATTTTCCTTCTGCTGATTTCTGTCTCAGCAGTGCAGATGGGGATGCTCAATTCCGCCGGTCATTTCGGGGTGCCCGCGCTGGCGCCGACCTGGTTCAATGTGGGAATGATCATTTGTCCGGTCTTTTTATATCAGTATTTCAGCATGCCGATCTATACGCTGGCGATCGGTGTCATAATCGGAGGAATCGGGCAGATCGTCTTTCAATGGCCGTCGCTTCGTTCGATCGGCTACCGCTTTCGTTTCAAGACCGAGTTCAAGGACGAAGGAATCCGGAAAATCAACCGCCTGCTGTCCCCGATGATACTCGGTCTTTCGGCCTCGCGAATAAATATCGTGGTGAGCACGCTGATGGCTTCGTTATTAATGGAAGGTTCAATGTCTTACTTGAACTACGCCTACCGCCTGATGCATTTTCCATTGGGGGTTTTCGGGGTGGCCCTGGGGACGGTCACGTTGCCGAAAGTTTCGGAACATGTGGCGCGGCAGCAGTATGATCAACTGATTAAAACCTTCAATGATGCGATCGGTCTGTCGATGTTTCTTATCATTCCTTCGGCCGTCTACCTGGCGGGATTCGGGCAGGATGTCGTCCGCCTTATTTATGAAAGAGGAGCCTTCCACAGTCTGGCCACGACCCGCACCGCGCAGGCGCTTTTTTTCTATTCTTTCGGGCTGGTCGGGTTCGCCGGGGTCAGGGTGGCGGCACCGATTTATTACGCTCTCGGGGACGCCCGTCGTCCGATGTACTACTCCGTAATTTCGGTGATCGTAAATATTATCCTCAATTTCGCCCTGATCCCCCTCTGGGATTTCGCCGGGCTGGCGGCGGCCACGTCGGTAGCGGGGCTGGTCAACTTCTTTCTCCTGCTTTACAGTATGAAGAAGATGGTAGCCGGTATGGATTATAAATATTTGTACATTCTCAACGGGAAAATTATATTCGGCTCGCTTCTGTCATTCTTTTTGGCCTATATAATCAGATTCGATCATATAATCACGATGTCGAATATCTGGGCCAAGGTCGCGGTTGTAATCATGCAGATTACGACGATGGCGGTCCTGTATCTGGTAATCCTGAAAATAATGAAAGTAAGTGAAGTGAATAGACTCTTGACTTTTTTAAAGATAAGGAGATAATTCAAGCGACTGATGATGTCGCCGCCGTCAAAAAAATATCCGGCTCTTATCGCTCTGGTTGGGGTCGTTCTCGGAATCGTTGCCGCCGACATTTTGGGATTACCATCCTGGCCCTATCTTTTTGCCGCAGCCGGGATGTTTCTGGTTTCCTTTGCTGCGGCGGCTTCCACCCGAAAGTTGCTGGCCGGAGCAACTGTCATTCTGGGATTGGCGTTCCTCTCGGCTTTTAACTACAATTTTCGTTTTCGGGCCGAGCCGCCGGGTCATATCAGCCACTTTGTCGACGACAATCGGAAATATACGATTTACGGGACCATCGATGACTGGCCCGACTTGAAAGAAAACCGGACCGATATTATTATCAGGGTCGATTCCCTGGGGCGCGAAAATAATCTCTATCATACTCTCGGGCGGCTGCGATTGAGTCTGGGCACGCCGTCGACACGCTTTCAATACGGTGACCGGATCATTTTTGAGGCCAATCTGTATTCTCTGAAAGGGAACCGGAACGGCTCGGGATTCGATTATCGGCGATATCTCAATCTCAGGGGCATTTTTGCGGCGGCCTATCTACCCAATCAATTTTCCATCCAGATCGATCCGGTCGGAAGGCACAATTACCGGCGCCTTATCGGCGGTATCCGGAACGAAATAATGGAGACCTTTCAAGCCGATCTGGACAGCAATTCCGCCGCATTGGCGGGGGGATTTTTGATAGGTGAGACCAAGAACATTGCACCGCGGATTTACACCCTGTTCCGCGATTCCGGAACGCTGCATCTTCTGGCGGTTTCCGGCTCCAACGTAGCGCTGGTAGTGCTGGTTTTTTCTTTTTTGCTTCGCGGATCACCTCTGGGCCCACAAAAACGGACGATCTTCTTATTGGCGGTAATCATTCTGTTTTCTTATTTGGCCTATAATCAGCCCTCGGTGGTGCGGGCGGCGGTAATGGCAGGATTAATTTTGCTCGGGAAATTGTTTCAGCGCAGGATAGATTATAATAATATTATCGCCGCAACCGCTCTGGTAATTCTGATCTTCCGGCCGACGGAATTGTTCGATGTCGGATTCCAATTATCGTTCGTTACGGCGTGGGGGCTGATATTCTTCATGCCGCGACTTTCGGCTCCATTCAAAGGATTAGAGCGGTCCTGGAAATATAAATTATTGATTTTGCCCTTATCGGTTTGTCTAATTGCGCAGGTGGTTTCGATGCCGCTTTCGGCCTATTATTTTAATCGCGTGCCGCTTATTTCCTTTGTTTCCAATTTAGTAATTGTGCCCCTGGTTTCGCTCGCGGTGGTCGGGGAGCTGCTTCTATTGCTGGCCGCGATGGTGCATCCGTATCTTGCCCTTACGGCGGGGGGACTCCTCAATGTTCTTCTTAAACTCATTATTACTATACTGGAATTTTTCGGGACTTTCGGCGGTACCATAAAATTCGACCATCAGTTCCCCGGAGCGCTGCTGATTCTGTTCTATATTTTTCTGGTGATGCTGTCATATGCAATTGTTTCAAGAAACGCCCGAAAACTGGCTCTCATTTATATTCTGATCATCGCCAACGGCGGTCTAATTATGGGATTGTCGGGTCGTGAGCGGGCTTTCGAAATATCAGTGTTGCCAATTTCAAACGGCTATTTGGCGATCGTGCCGTCGGCGCCGCCGCTTGTCATTTTGTGCCAGATGCCGCAGCGGGAATATTCTCTGGCGGACAAAGTGATAATCCCAAATTTGAACGGTCTGGGAATCAAAAAAGCCGATTTGGCAGTTTTGTCCGAAGACTATCAGACAGTGAAAGAGGCAGTCAGTTTGATCGATTCGTTTTCGATCGGGCGGGTCTATTTGCCACAGCTGACGCGGAACCGATTTCTGGATCAACTCCAGATGCGAGGGACAGCATTAAAGGATGATCGGATAAAATTCTATTCGAGGGTAAAGTATAGTACAGCCGATAATAACAGCGTAACCCTAAGCACTCATACAATTTTGGTGAAGGTCGATCATGTAGAGATCGCCTTTGCCGACGACGATTACGCCGGGGACAATTATGATAACCCGGCCGATGACAAACCCAATCTTAATGTTTTGATCAAGCCGGAAATTGGCGACCGCGATTTGTGGTTTAAACCCAACGGCGAGAGGCGGCCCGCCGAATCAATTATATGCAACAAGATATCCGGGGAGATAAAAGCAGTTTTGACTACCGATTACGGCTCCGGCCGTTCCAGTTTGCCGGAGGTTCGAGAAATGGCGCAAGTCGGTGCTATCAAAATAGTTATACGAAACGGCCGGGCGGAGCTGTCAAATTGAGATTTTCTCCCTTTTGACCGGTTAAGAATAGTCCTTTTTTTCCCGATAAGATAAAAGAAATAACAGAATTATAAGATTGTCCCGAAATCCCAGATTTCGGGCGGGGTGGCGTTTCGTATGAGCCTGAATGGCAATTTAAAAACGGTATCGTTTCCGGATATACTGCAACTATTGGCAACCGGCAAGAAGACCGGCATTCTACAAGTGGCAACCTCAGCCCGCCAGAAGGAAGTTGCTTTCCGTGAGGGAAATATTATTTATGCGTCGGCCATCAATTCCACCGAGGACCTTCTCGGCAATCTCCTTTTAAAACGGGGGAAATTGTCCAAGACCGATCTGGAGCGGGCGATCGCTCTGCACAAGCAAACGGGACGACAGTTGGGCACGACCCTGGTCGATATGAACCTGTTCGATAAGGAAGAGGTTATCGAATGCCTTAAACTTCAGATCGAAGAGATCGTGTATAATCTTTTTTCCTGGCAGGAGGGGGAGTTTAATTTTGCCGAAGGGGTGGCCCCGAAAAAGATGCCGTTTCAAGTGGAACTGAGTACGATGAACGTAATTATGGAAGGAACGCGGCGAATCGATGAGTGGGTCGAAATACAGAAGGTGTTGCCGCCCGACGATATTATGCTCAAACTCAATCCTTTGCCCAAGGTCAAGCGGGACGAAATTTCCTTGACGCTTGATGAATTTCGAATTCTGGCCCTGATAAACGGGGATAGAACCCTTCCGGAATTGATTGAGACCTCGCCGATGGGCGAGTTCGTGACGTGCCGCTCCATTTATAAATTGATAGTCGGCGGGCTCGTACAGGGCGCCGGAAAGAAGGCCGGCAAATATGAAGCCGAGCCCGAAAATGAAGAAGAATTGGTATTATCGATAATTTATGCTTTATATAATAACTGCTTCTACCGTATCCGGACGCTGGTCGAAGGAATCGTGGGGGATCAGAACCCGATGTTCGCGAAATATCTTTCGGGGTTCCGATCGGGCTTTCTTGTGCATTTCCCCGGCTACGACCCGCAGGTGGATCTGGGGGCGAATTTCGACAAATTCTACCTGGAAATCCTCAAAATACCGCCATCGGTCCGGATGCATGCCGTTATGAGTGCCCTGGAAAATATGTTGAGTAATCAACTTGAATATGTTTTCTATTTCCTGGGGAACGGAATATATCGTCAGGCGACCGGCATGGTGAGAAAAGAAATCTCGGAACCGCTGGCCCTGAAACGGGAACTGGTGCGCAGATATCAGTTGGATGAAATTATGATCAATACCGTAAAAAAGGCGGAGAGAGTTGTAAGATTAGTGAAGGGTGCGTCATGAAGTCAAAAATATTTAAAATAGCTTCAGGTTTGACGGCCATATCTCTGGCCGTAGTGAGGTCGGCCGGCGCCAATACCGGCGCGAGCGGGACTTTTTCAGTCGGGGCAATCGTTAATTTGATTGTTCTTGTATGCGCTGTCATCGGTCTTCTCTGGGGCATAAAAGTTCTTTCGCTGGTTAAGGGTGGATTAATGTCGAAGGGGTGGCAGATGTTCATATTGGGATTCGGATTCTTAATTCTGGCGGAACTGGTCATTCTGGCGGGCAAGTTTCATCTGGCGGGAGTCCCCGATGAAATTCCGGCAATTTTATATCTTCTGATGGCGGCGACCTGGCTGGCCGGGATAAATCAGACCCGAAAAGTACTGGAATAGACTTAAATTGGTTGACATAAGTGCTGGTGATAATTATAATTAGCGAATAATAAAATAATGGCACAATCTAATTCATTGATATTAAATCGCTTGACGGCCATTCGGGAGCAATAAATATGGCTCTTGTTGCTGAACTGGACGACAGAATAGCCAAGTGTAATAAAATCTTGGAAGAAAATCCTAATTCCCAGATTTTTGCCGCTCTGGCCGAAGCGTATCGTAAGAAGGGTGAATTGGAGAAGGCCTTCCGTTCCTGCCAGAATGGTCTTCGGATTCATCCCAATTATGGATCGGCGCATATGGTTATGGCCAAAATAAACTTTGACAAAGGGCTGTTCGATTGGGCCGAAATGGAAGTTAATAAGGCGGTTGAACTGGACGGACACAGCCATGCCACCGATCTGCTCTTGGCCGAGATTTATATTTATAAAGGCGAGTTTGCCCGGGCGACCAAGATTCTGGACCGCCTTCACTCCGCCGACCGTAATAATCAGCAGATATTAAAATTGCTGGAAATTGCCCGGAAATTGCCTCTGGAAGCATCGCCGAAAAGCCCGACGGTCGGCGCCATCTCTGCGGCAACCACGGAAGCGCCCCGGCCGGAAACGAAGGAGAGCGCACCGGACATTAAGTCCGCCGAGAAGATTTCGATGGGCGAATTTCTCGATTCCCTGTTTGCCATAACCGGAGTCGACGGTATTCTTCTCCTTAATCGAGAGGGACTGGTGGCCGATTCGCGCTGGGAGGAAAAACAGGCGGCCGATGAATTTGGAGCCGTGGCAGGCGAAATTGAAAGAATAATAAGGACGCAGCTGGAATCGTCACCATTCGGAAAGTATGAAAGTATTTTGCTGGAAGCGGATGATATTATCATAAATATTCTATCATTGAAAGAAAGCCTGCTGCTTATTAAAGCCAATAAGCGGATCAATCTCGGAACGATGCGTCTCAAAATGGTATCGCTTCTGGGAAAACTTGATTCCGATATGAGTCAGATATAAGGAAGAATATAATGGAACTAACAGGCAAAAACGGTCTCTGGGTGCTTTTGATGTCGAGCCTCCTGATTGTGATACCGATGGTTATTTTTCCGGCACGATTGGGAATGAGTCTCGCCACCGGTTCGTTTGTCTATTCGGCCATTGAAATAGGCTTTTATGGTATTGTACTGTTTCTTTTTCGGCCGCGGACGACTCTTCTGCAACTGCTTCAGGGGGCAGGTCTGACCTTTCTTTACCGTATCATTCTCGGCACGGTGCTTGGGGTATTGATTGCCCTGATGTATAATGTCGGGTTTACGGTCGCTCTGACCCTGGGAGTGTCCCGGTATCTACCGGCGATACTGCTGCAGATAGCGGGGGCGCCGTTTGCGATTCGCCCGATTTATATGGCGATCATCGGCGGTGACGTGGAAAAGCGAAAACATTATATCAAGGAATACCGGACCGCCAATGCACCCCGGTCCGAAGCGGTCCGTCCCCAGAAGGCACGGCATGACTTTCGGCCATCACCGGCGGCGGACAGCCCGGCGCCGAAATCGGATATTTCGATCGGGTCCGATATCAACGGTTTTGAAAGAGCAGTCCGCTATCTGGGCGAACACCACGCCGTAATGGTTGCCGCCGTAATCGATCTCGAGGGTCTCACCGTGGCGGCGTACCGGCGGGGCAATTTCGATCCGGCGATCTGGGCGCCGCTTTCTCTCATGTTTGATTCTTCGCACCGCCAGATTCTCGACCGGACCGGGGAAAGCGGACAACCAACCCGCTTTGACCTGACTTTCGGAACGAGAAGGCTGACGGTGGCGCGTACGAATGAGTTTGACCTGATGGTTCTGGCGAATCATGAAGAGGATGACCTCCTGGGCATCAGAATCACGCAGGCTCTGGATATAATTAGAAAATACAGATCCGAACGCTACGGCCATTTGCAGCCGTCAGGCACGGAGGAGAAATATGTATCAAATACTTGAAGAATTGAACAAGACTTCCGGGATCACGGGCTCGATGATAGTCGGCAATGACGGCATCGTTATCGCCGCCGATCTGGATACTTCTTTTGAAGAGGAAACCGTGGGCGCTCTGGCGGCCTCAATCACCACGAACATTCAGAAGTCTCTGGATCGTCTGCAACAAACGCCGCTGAGTCAGGTGACGATCGAGGCCACGACCGGGAAGCTGTTTTTCACCGACGCGGGAATCGGTATCCTGGTGGTCACGGCGGAGAAAGATGTCAATATTGGTTTAATCCGCCTGGAGATAAAAAATGCCGTTTCGAGAATCGGCGCCGGCAATTAAGGACCCTATGACCCAGCTGTGAGAAGGAAACTATGGTTTCAATAAATTACGCCACAAGGGAAGTGACCTGCAAAATTGTCTACTATGGACCGGGTCTTTCGGGCAAGACCACGAATCTGATTTATGTGCATAATAAGGTTCCGGCGACGACCCGCGGCAAGATGATATCATTGGCAACGGAAGCGGATCGGACCCTTTATTTTGACTTTCTCCCGATCAATATTGGGACCATTAACGGTTTTGCGGCGAAATTCCAATTATATACCGTTCCGGGACAGGTTTACTATAACGCCACCCGGAAACTGGTTCTTCGGGGAGTTGACGGACTTGTGTTTGTCGCCGACAGTCAGGCCGAGAAGATGGACGAAAACATCGAATCGCTGACCAATCTCAAGGAAAATCTTGAGGAGTACGGCTACAATATAAATGAAATACCGATTGTGATTCAATATAATAAGCGCGATCTCCCCGGGGTGCTCACGGTGGAGGAATTACAGGCCAAGTTGAATCCGATGGGGTGGAAATGTTTCGAGGGCGAAGCGGTCGGCGGGCGCGGCGTATTTGACACCCTGAAGATGATAATCAAATTGGTTTTGGACAAAGCCAAGTCCGGTAAGAGCGCCAGCGCCGCCTCTCCGGCCAAGGAACCGGTCGCAGTTGCGGCCCAGGCCTCGATGGAGTCTCCGGCTGAGTCAGCACCGCCCGTGGAAGAGCAGACGCCTGTTACTGCTCCTGCCGAAATGCAATCCCCGTCGCCCGAGCCGCCGCCGGTCCGTCAGCCAGCATATCGACCCCCGGCAGAAGATAGGGTTCCTGATGATGAATATTCGGATCAGGAAGATAAAATCGAGCACAATACTCTTCGGGAGGAGAAAGCAACGGAACCTGCCGTGCAATATGCGGGGGCGTCGGAAATTCCGCCGGATCAGGAAGAAGAGGGAATGGCCGACGGTGGAGTGTCGCGTCCTTTCCCGGGTTCGACCAGTTCCCGCGTTCTGCGGCGCGACCGCCGGATAACGGTTTCTGATTTTCAGCCGGCCGGCCGGGAAGAGGAAGGGCAGGGTGTTCGGAGTCATTTTTCACAGAGTGACGGACGGGCCTCGTTGAACATGCCGACTCCGCATATGGCGCCGTCACAGCGGATAGTGAAAAAGAAACCGGGCTTTTTTAAACGTTTATTCGGAATCAAATAATTTTAAGGAGGTGCCGTCTGTGAACGATGACAGCCTTATAATATATGAAGAGGAAATCGAGAAGATTGACTCGATAATGGCCCGCATGCTCAAGGGAGCGGAGGCCAAATGTGCCCTTTTGGTCGACAAAGACGGCCATCTGATCACGCGCCAGGGATTCACGCACTCGCTGGATACAACGGCGCTGGCGGCCCTTCTGGCCGGCTCCTTTGCGTCCACGAAGGAAATCGCGCGCCTGGTCGGAGAATCGGAATTTTCCGTGCTGTTTCACCAGGGTAAGAAGGATCATATCCATATGTCTCTGGTCGGGGACCGTTCCATTCTGGCCGTCATTTTCGATGATCGGACGACGATCGGAATGGTACGTCTCTACGCCAAAGAAACGGCGATTGAGCTGGGCAAAATATTCGCGTCGCTCGTAGCGCGGAATCAAACCGGAGGGGCGACCCTTTCGGATGAATTCGCCGCTACCGCCGGGGACAAGTTAGACGATATTTTCCAGGATTAGCCCCAATCTCCTGTTTCATCATGACAGGGCATCGGAGGATAATTAACCGCAGAGTAATCGGAAAGAGGAGAAAATGTCGGCCGAATTAGGTGCGATGCTGGTCAAGGCCGGGAAAATCAGTTCCGAACAATTGGAACAGGCCCTGGCTCTGGTCAAGGAGAAAAAAGGAAAATTCGAGCAGGTCCTGGTGACCATCGGGGCCGTGGCTTCCGAAGAGGAAATCACGACTTTCGTCGGAAAGCAGCTCAACATGGGGACATTGCGTCTATCCGATGTTGAACTCAATCCCGAAATCGTCAAATTGATTCCCCTCGATATTGCCCGGAAATTCAATGTCATCGCCGTTTCCCGTCTCGGGAAAAATTTGATTGTCGCGATTTCCGATCCCAACAATATCTATGTTCTGGACGCGGTCAAGTTCATTACCGGCTGCGCCATACAGCCGGTCATTTCCCCGGAGAAGGCCATCCAGAAGGCCATTGAATCATATTATAAAGACGAAAATGCCTTCTCCCAGATTGTCAAAGGACTGGAGGACGAATCGGGGTTGGAGGTCGTCTCCGCCGAAGAAGAGGGACCGTCGGAGGCCGATCTGCAATCGGCGATTCAGGATAAACCGCTGGTCAAACTGGTTGATTCGATTATTACCGACGCCATCCGTATGGGGGCGTCGGATATTCATTTCGAATCATACGAAAAGCGGATCCGGGTTCGCTTCCGCGTCGACGGTGATTTGCGGGAAATGGCGCCGATTCCGTACAAATATCGGGCCGCTATCGTTTCCCGAATCAAAGTCATGGCCGACCTCGATATTTCCGAGCGCCGGCTTCCTCAGGACGGGCGCATCAAGATCAAGTTAAAAGAACGTACCGTCGATCTTCGTGTATCGGTCCTTCCGACCATTTTCGGGGAGAAGGTGGTGCTTCGTATTCTCGATCCGATGGCCCTCAATGTCGATTTGACCAAACTGGGTTTCAATCAGGCGTCATTGAAGCGGTTCGATAAGGCGATTCATTTGCCGTACGGCATTATTCTGGTGACCGGGCCGACCGGTTCCGGTAAGACCACCACCCTTTATTCGGCCTTGAAGACCATCAATACCGTTGATGTCAATATCATGACAGCCGAGGACCCGGTGGAGTTCAATTTTGACGGTATCAATCAGGTGCTGGTGAAATCGGAAATCGGTCTGACTTTCGCCGCCGCCCTTCGATCCTTCCTGCGGCAGGACCCGGATATCGTCATGGTCGGAGAGATTCGTGACGGGGAGACGGCGGAAATCGCCATTCGCGCCGCTCTTACGGGGCACCTGGTCTTTTCCACACTGCATACCAACGATGCTCCGTCGTCGATCAACCGCTTGATCGATATGGGCGTTCCCAATTACCTGGTGGCGTCGGCCACCCGCCTGATCATGGCGCAGCGTATGGTGCGGAAAATCTGCCAATCGTGCAAAGAGGAGCACGCCATCACCGATGAACAGATGAAGGCTTTCGGGGTCCCCGAAGACGTGGCCAAGGCCGCCAAGGCTTTTAAAGGGAAAGGATGCACTGATTGCAACGGCACCGGTCTGGCCGGGCGATGCGGTATTTTTGAAGTTATGCCGATAACCGCCTCCATTGAGCGTCTGATTCTGGCCCGGGCTTCCGACACGGAAATCCGGGAAGAGGCGATCAAGGAAGGGATGTATACTCTGAGAATGGCGGCGATCGAGAAGATGACCCAGG